>NZ_NOYJ01000028.1:0-902 GCF_002258365.1 Rhodococcus sp. 06-221-2 | reverse complement strand
GAGCTGGTGCCCACTGCCGAGGACAACGTGAACCGTCACATTTCGATGGCGCGCGAATGGCATCCCCACGACTACGTGCCGTGGGACGAAGGCCGTAACTTCGCCGCCCTCGGCGGCAAGGACTACGACCCGGAGCAGTCCAAGCTCTCCGACGTCGCGCAGGCCGCGATGATCACCAACCTGCTCACCGAGGACAATCTGCCGTCCTACCACCGTGAGATCGCCGAGAACTTCTCCCAGGACGGTGCCTGGGGAACCTGGGTCGGCCGCTGGACCGCCGAAGAGAACCGCCACGGCATCGTCATGCGCGACTACCTCGTCGTCACCCGAGGCGTCGATCCCGTCGCCCTCGAAGAAGCCCGCATGATCCACATGACCAACGGCTTCGCCTCGCCCGCAGGTTCGCAGACCGGATTGCTCCACTCGGTGGCGTACGTGACGTTCCAGGAACTCGCGACCCGAGTCTCGCACCGCAACACCGGCAAGGTCTGTGACGACCCGATCGCCGACCGCATGCTCCAGCGCATCGCCGCCGACGAGAACCTGCACATGATCTTCTACCGCAACATCACCGGCGCAGCGATGGACATCGCTCCCGACCAGACCCTCGACGCGGTCTCCGACATCGTGACGAACTTCGTCATGCCCGGTGCAGGCATGCCGAACTTCCGCCGCAACGGTGTGTTGATGGCCAAGCACGGCATCTACGACCTGCGTCAGCACCTCGAAGACGTCGTCTGGCCCGTCCTGCGCAAGTGGAGCGTCTTCGAGCGCAACGACTTCACCGCACGCGGTGAGAACAAGCGCGAGGAACTCGCCGCGTTCCTCGAAGACCTCGAACGTCAGGCCACCAAGTTCGAGGAGATGCGAGATCGCTCGCTGGCCCGCGAACGCGCCAAGGC
>NZ_NOYJ01000025.1:0-464716 GCF_002258365.1 Rhodococcus sp. 06-221-2 | reverse complement strand
GGAAACGCCCGGTCCCATTCCGAACCCGGAAGCTAAGCCCTCCAGCGCCGATGGTACTGCACTCGACAGGGTGTGGGAGAGTAGGACACCGCCGAACACCCGTTGTAAGAAGGGGACCCACTTGGTGGGTCCCCTTTTTGCGTTTGTACCCGAAAATCCGAAAGGACGCCCGTGTCGGAAGACAACAACGATCGTCGCCCCTCCCGAGCAGACGGTGGCAATCGCCCCAACGAGTCCCGAGATCGCAACCCCCGCGCTCAGGACCGTCGCGCCGACTCGCGTCGTTCGGACGGTCCTCCCCGCAGGCGTGGTGGGGAAGGTGGGTTCTCCGGCGATCGCCGCGGAAACAGCGCATCGTCCGACCGTCGACCCCCGCGGCCAGACGAGCCGGATCTGCCCGACGAGGTCGAAGCCGGCCAGCTCGAGCCGGCAGTGCGCCGGGATCTGCTGAGCTTGGACAAGAACAATGCCACTGCTGTGGCGCGTCACCTCGTGATGACCAGCCGCCTGCTCGACGACGACCCGCAGTTGGCGCTGCTGCACGCGCGCGCTGCTCGTCAGCGGGCCGGCCGCATTGCCGTCGTACGCGAGACGGCCGGTATCGCGGCATATCACGCGGGTGAATGGGCGGAGGCTCTGTCGGAACTGCGGGCGGCACGTCGAATGGCCGGCGGCCCCGGCCTCATCGCGGTCATGGCCGACTGCGAACGCGGACTCGGGCGCCCCGAGCGGGCCATCGAACTCGGTCGCAGCGACGAAGCGCGGGAACTGACCGGTGAAGAGGCGTCGGAACTCCGGATCGTCGTCGCCGGCGCTCGTATGGATCTCAATCAGTACGACCAGGCCGTCGTCACCCTCCAGACTCCCGATCTCGACGCGTCCCGGTCGGGTACGGCTGCGGCTCGTCTGTTCTACGTCTACGCCGATGCGCTCGTTGCTGCCGGTCGCGTCGACGAAGGTGTGAAGTGGTTCCTCAACGCTGCCGCGGCGGATGTCGATGGAGAAACCGACGCAGAAGAGCGGGTCGAGGAGTTGTCCGGGGGCAGTCGGTGACATTACTGCGCGACGCCCACGACGTTCTGCTGCTCGACCTCGACGGCACCGTCTACGCCGGCAAGGAACCCATTCCGGGTGCAGTGGAGGCGCTTTCGGGTGGTTCCGAGAAGCAGTTCTTCGTCACCAACAATGCCAGTCGCGCACCGAGCGATGTCGCCGAACACCTCCGCGAACTCGGTTTCGACACCACAGCGGAATTTGTCGTCACCAGTTCCGAAGCAGCAGCCCGAGTACTCGCGGACAGACTCGATCCTGGCTCACGCGTCCTCGTCGTCGGTACCGACGCCTTGGCGACCGAGATCGAGAAGGTGGGATTGACGCCGGTGCGCTCTGCTGACGACCAGCCGGTTGCGGTGGTTCAGGGACATTCGGTCGATACAGGGTGGCCCATGTTGGCCGAGGCGGTACTGGCTGTGCGTGCGGGCGCGCTGTGGGTCGCGACCAACGTCGATGCGACTCTTCCGACCGAGCGCGGCCTCGTTCTCGGCAACGGTTCGATGGTGGCAGCAGTGCGCAATGCCACCGACGTCGAGCCCATCGTTGCAGGCAAGCCCGCGGCTCCCATCATGCGTGACGCCGTCGAGCGAAGTGGTGCCAAGTCGGCGCTCGTGGTCGGGGACCGGCTCGATACCGATATAGCAGGCGCGAACGAAGCTGCCCTCCCGTCGCTGTTGGTCCTGACGGGTGTCAGTACCGCTGCAGAGTTGCTTCGTGCTCCGAAGCACCTGCGTCCCACTCACATCGGTAGTGATCTCGGGGTTCTGAACAAGGACGAGTCGGCGTCCGAGGTCGCTGGTAAGGATGGCTGGACGGTCGGCATCGACGACGAGGTCCTGTCCGTGCGGTTCGAGGGTGCTGCCGAGATGGATGCCTTCGAAGGTCTGCTCGCCGTCCTCGATGTTGCTTGGTCGGGTTCGGAATTCTCGGATGTTCGCTTCGACGGGGATGGACTCGCCGATCTGCGCTCGTTGTTGGGTTGTTGACACGGGTTCGTGCAGTCGGCCGCGAGCGGGCGTTCGTCGGACCCATCCGATAGCGTGAGAGGTGATGAGCGCGTCGATTCCACTCCCAGGACAACACCGGCCGAACGCGGTCGGCGAACAGTCGTCCGCAGATCCGGACAGCATCAGGGCCGAGGTGTCGTCGCTGCTCGCGCAGCTCACCATCGGGTCGGAGGCAGACCTCGACTCGGAGGCCGTCGATTCGGACGCCCTGGCGCGTGATGCGAGTGTGCTGGACCGGGCCCATGAAGTGCTGGTTCGGGCCTTGACGACCGTCGACAAGACCTGACGTGGCCCGTCGCGCACGTGTCGACGCAGAACTGGTCCGTCGTGGATTGGCCAGATCTCGTGAACACGCCTCCGAACTCATCGAAGCAGGCCGGGTGAAGATTGCCGGAACCGTGGCTTCGAAGCCCGCTACCGCCGTCGAGCCGGGCACTCCGCTGTTGGTGGCCGAGGAAGGCAACGAAATCAGCTGGGCGTCTCGCGGCGCGCACAAACTGCTCGGTGCCCTCGACGCGTTCGAGCCACTGGGTCTGACCGTCGAGAACGCGCGGTGTCTCGACGCCGGTGCATCCACGGGAGGTTTCACCGACGTTCTGCTCAGTCGCGGTGTGCGCGAGGTCGTTGCGGTCGACGTGGGTTACGGCCAGCTCGTGTGGCGACTGCAATCCGACGAACGCGTGCACGTCATCGATCGCACCAATGTGCGCTCGATAGATGCCGACACGATCGGGGGCCCTGTCGACGTCATCGTGGCAGACCTGTCGTTCATCTCTCTGAAGCTCGTTCTTCCCGCTTTCGTCGCGTGCTCCACGTCGGGTACGGACATGGTGTTGATGGTCAAGCCTCAATTCGAGGTCGGCAAGGACCGCGTCGGTTCCGGCGGCGTCGTGCGAGACCCGGCGTTGCGGGCGGAGGCCGTCGAGGACGTCGCGAATGCCGCGCTTGCGTCGAACCTGCGAGTCGAGGCGGTCGCCGCAAGCCCACTGCCGGGACCTTCGGGCAACGTCGAGTACTTTTTGTGGCTGAAGGCGGGCGCAGGTGACGGTTCGCCGCGTACCGACGTGGACGTCACCGAGTTGGTCCGTCACGCGATCGAGGAAGGACCACAGTGACTCCGTCCCATGCAGCACCGACACAGGAGTCCGTTCGGGAGATTCTTCTCGTCGCACACCCCGGCCGGCCCGACATCGCCGAGACGGCGCGCCGAGTGGGCAAAGTGTTCGACGAAGCAGGCATCTGCCTGCGGGTTCTCGTCGACGAAGTGGAACCGTCCAAGATCGAGGCATCGGACACCGAGGAACACGACCATGTGTTCGTGGCGGACATGAGGCTCAACGTCGTCGAGTTCGGTCCCGATGCGGCCGCCGGGTGCGAGATGGTTCTGGTTCTCGGTGGTGACGGAACGTTCCTGCGCGCAGCCGAGCTCGCACAGGCGGCCGACATCCCGGTTCTCGGTATCAACCTCGGCCACGTGGGGTTTCTCGCCGAGGCCGAGGCCGACCATCTCGAGGACGCGCTGGCGCGGGTCATGGCCGGCAACTATCGCATCGAACAGCGGATGACGTTGGACATTGCCATCCGAGTGGGCGACCAGGTCGTCGAGCGCGGGTGGGCCTTGAACGAGGCGAGCATCGAGAACGGTTCCAGGCTCGGGGTCCTCGAGGTCGTTCTCGAAGTGGACGGGCGTCCGGTCTCCGCGTTCGGCTGCGACGGAGTGCTCGTGTCGACACCCACGGGGTCGACGGCATATGCGTTCTCTGCAGGCGGGCCGGTGGTGTGGCCGGAACTCGAAGCCATACTGGTCATTCCGAGCAACGCCCATGCCCTCTTCGCGCGTCCGCTCGTCACCAGCCCCGAGTCGATCATCGCCGTCGAGATCGATGCCGGCGGACACGATGGTTTCGTGTTCTGCGACGGCCGCCGCACATTGGGGTTGCCGGCGGGAGCACGCGTCGAGGTCGTGCGGGGAGCATCGCCCATCAAGTGGGTTCGCCTGGATTCGGCACCGTTCGCCGATCGCATGGTCAAGAAATTCGAACTGCCCGTGACCGGGTGGCGGGGGAGAGCGAGGTAGGGATGCTCGAAGAGATTCGGATCGACAGCCTCGGAGTCATCTCCGGTGCGAGCGCACAATTTCACGAGGGGTTGACGGTTCTCACCGGCGAGACCGGGGCCGGCAAGACGATGGTGGTCACCAGCTTGCATCTGCTGTCGGGTGCACGCGCCGATGCAGGTCGGGTGCGGCTCGGTGCCCAAAGGGCCGTGGTCGAGGGGCGATTCAGCACCGACACCGCCTCGGAACAGGTGATCGAGGATGTCGAGAAGGTGCTCGAATCCTCGGGAGGTCAACGCGACGAAGACAATTCGATCATCGCCGTGCGAACGGTCAATTCGGACGGCCGCTCACGTGCGCACCTGGGTGGACGAAGCGTCCCCGCATCGGTGCTTTCGAACTTCACCGATTCGCTGCTGACAGTGCACGGCCAGAACGATCAGTTGCGGCTGCTGCGCCCCGACCAGCAACTCGGTGCACTCGACAGATTCGCCGGTGATTCGGTGGCCTCTCTGGTGGCGAAGTATCGCGCCGCCCGTAAGACGTGGCTCGACGCACGCAACGAATTGATCGACCGCACCGAACGCAGCCGTGAATTGGCTCAGGAAGCGGACCGGCTGCAGTTCGGCCTGCAGGAGATCGACTCCCTGGCACCGGAGCCGGGTGAGGATCGCTCCGTGGCCGAGGATGTGCGCAGGCTCGGCGACCTCGATTCGCTGCGGGAAACCGCCGAGGGTGCCGCCGCGGCTCTCGTCGGGAGTACCGAGGAGGCGTCGGACACCACGTCTGCGCTGTATCTGTTGGGCGAGGCACGATCGCGTCTCGAACACGCCGACGATGCTGCTCTCACAGAACTGCTGCCCCGGTTGAACGACGCGATGGCCGTCGTCGGCGACATCGGTGCCGACCTGACCACGTATCTGTCGGATCTCCCGTCGGATCCGGGAGCTCTCGACACGATCCTGAACCGGCAGGCCGAGCTGAAGTCTTTGACGCGCAAGTACGCCGCCGACGTCGACGGTGTCATCGCGTGGGCCGAGGACGCTCGCGACCGTTTGTCTCGGATCGATACCTCTGCCGACGCGCTCGCGGAGCTGAGTGCGCGTGTCGAGTCGGCTGCGGTCGATGTCGCGGCGGCCGCGTCCAAGCTGAGCGCTGCCCGGTCGAAAGCGGCGACGAAGCTGTCCAAAGCCGTCAGCGTCGAGCTGGCCGGACTGGCGATGGGAAAAGCCAAGCTGCAGATAGATGTTCGATCGCTGCCGGCCGGACCGTCGGACACGGCACCGATCGTCGTCGACGGTGCCGAGTTGCATGCGGGTAGTACCGGGGTCGACGAGGTCGAGTTCCGGTTGTCCGCGCACGACGGCGCCCAGGCGTTGCCGATCAGCAAGAGCGCGTCGGGCGGTGAGCTGTCGCGGGTGATGTTGGCGCTCGAGGTGGTGCTGGCGGGCTCCGACAAGGGCGCGACGATGGTGTTCGACGAGGTCGACGCCGGAGTCGGTGGTCGGGCGGCGGTCGAGGTCGGTCGTCGGCTCGGTCGGCTGGCTCGTACTCATCAGGTCATCGTCGTCACCCACCTGCCGCAGGTGGCTGCGTTCGCGGACACGCATCTGGTGGTGGACAAGACCGACGCCAAGAAGGGGGCGGCGAACAGCGGAGTCCGGACGCTGTCGTCCTCGGAACGCGTCGTCGAACTCGCCCGGATGCTCGCCGGGCTCGACGACACCGAGACCGGTCGCGCACACGCAGAGGAGCTGTTGGCCACCGCAAACGCGGATCGAGCTGCCCTGTAACTTTTGGTGCTGATGTGATCAGTGTGGTAGTTGTTTCGGCGCGCCTCCATGGCCGGGCGTGTCGATCGGGTCATCATGGTGGGCATGAAGATGCCGGCACTGCTGTCACGTAGTCAGGATTCGCTGCCCGGAATCACCGGGATCGCGCGAGTCGATCGCAACACGGCCAAGCTGCTCAAGCGGGTCGGCCCCGGCGACATCGTCGTTCTGGACGAGCTCGATCTGGACCGGTTGACCGCAGATGCGCTCGTCGAGGCCGGGGTGCTCGCGGTCGTCAACGCGTCGCCGTCGATCTCCGGCCGCTATCCCAACCTCGGCCCCGAGGTCATCGTCGCCAACGGGATCACCTTGATCGACTCGGCCGGCACCGAGATCTTCAAGAAGATCAAGGACGGCACCAAGATCCGGCTCAACGACGGTGGCGTCTACACCGGCGATCGCCGCCTCGCCAAGGGTGAGGAGCAGAGCGAAGCCGAGATCTCGGACAAGATGATCGAGGCCAAGACCGGGCTGGTCGACCATCTGGAAGCGTTCTCGGGCAACACGATCGAGTTCATTCGGACCGAGAGTCCGTTGCTGATCGACGGCGTCGGGGTTCCGGACATCGACATCGACCTCAAGGGTCGTCACGTCGTGATCGTTGCCGACGGGCCGGGGCACGCGGAGGACCTGAAGAATCTGAAGCCGTTCATCAAGGAGTACTCGCCCGTCATCATCGGCGTCGGTGCGGGCGCGGACACAGCGATGAAAGCGGGACACCGCCCGGATCTGATCGTCGGCGATCCTGAGGACGTCACTGCGCAGACACTCAAATGTGGTGCAGAAGTGGTACTTCCGGCCGATTCGGACGGACACGCGCAAGGTCTCGAACGCATCCAGGATCTCGGCATCGGTGCCATGACCTTCCCGGCGACCGGTGCTGCTGCGGACCTCGCACTGCTGTTGGCCGACCACCACGGTGCGTCGCTGATCGTGTCGGTCGGTAGCCCGGCCAGCCTGGACGAATTCTTCGATCGCGGACGACGCAACACCAACCCGGCCGCGTTCATGACGCGTCTGAAGGTCGGTGCCAAGCTGGTCGACGCCAAGGCGGTGGCCACGCTGTACCGAAGCCGCGTGTCGGGCGGCGCAATTGCCCTGCTCATTCTCGCTGCGCTCGTTGCGGTGATCGTGGCGTTGGCCGTCTCCAACATCGGCGGCGAATCCTTGGATTGGGCGATCGATCTGTGGAACCGATTCGCACTGTGGTTCCAGGGGTTGCTTTCGTGATTTCGCTTCGCCAACATGCCATTTCGCTGGCTGCCGTGTTCGTTGCGTTGGCCATCGGCATCGTCCTCGGCTCGGGCCTGCTGTCCAGCGGACTGGTCTCGGGTCTGCGAGACGACAAGACGGGTCTCGAGAATCAGGTCGACGATCTGCAGTCGACCAACAATCAGCTCGGCGAGCAGCTGAACTCGGCCGACGGTTTCGATGCGGCGGTCTCGGGTCGAGTACTGCGAGACACCCTCGTCGATCGCAGTGTCGTGGTCATCACCACGCCCGATGCAGATCCCGGCGATGTCGACGGAGTCACGCGTTCGATCGGGGCGTCCGGTGCCACGGTCACGGGCCGGGTGTCGCTGACGGATTCGTTCGTGTCCGCGGCGAACGGCGACGATCTGCGCACCCGACTGACCAACGTCATTCCGGCCGGTGTGCAGTTGCGTACCGGGGCGGTCGACCAGGGAAGTCTGGCGGGCGACCTGCTGGGTTCGGTGTTGCTGCTCAATGCACAGACGGCGCAGCCGCAATCGACCCCCGAGGAGCTGTCTCTCGCGCTCGAGACGTTGCGTAGCGGCGGGTTCATCGCTTACGACAACGGTGCGGTCGCGCCGGCGCAGCTGGCCGTGGTGGTCACCGGTTCGGGTGCCTCGGATGTCGAGGACGGCAACCGCGGTGCCATCGTCGCTCGCTTCGCCGGAGCTCTCGATTCACGTGGAGCAGGTGCGGTACTGGCAGGTCGTTCCGGTGCGGCCGAGGGCAACGGCTCGATCGCGGTAGTGCGAGCCGACTCGGCGTTGTCGTCTGCGCTCAGCACGGTGGACAACGTGGATCGTGAAGCAGGCCGAATCACCACGGTTCTCGCCCTGGCGGAGCAACTGGACGGTGCGTCGGGCCGCTACGGCACCGGAGCGAACGCGAACGCCGTCACCGTGGGAGCGCCGGTGAGTTGATCGGCGCTCGCGTCGAATACGCGTGTCGTTGGCGGTGAGGTACGTACTGGTGTTACCGTGAAGTCCCGTGGGTAGCAGGCCCAATTTTCACGCTTTATCTCTCTTATCAGCCCCCTGATAGGAGCAAGCCCTGCAGAGTCGTCACGGGAGCCTCATTGTCACGCCTTCAGTCGCGTTCCGACACCAAGCACATCTTCGTCAGCGGAGGCGTCGCGTCTTCGCTCGGAAAAGGTCTGACGGCGTCCAGCCTCGGCCAGCTACTGACCGCACGCGGCTTGCGCGTGACCATGCAGAAGCTCGATCCGTATCTCAACGTCGATCCCGGCACGATGAACCCGTTCCAGCACGGTGAAGTCTTCGTCACCGAGGACGGCTCGGAGACGGACCTCGACGTCGGCCATTACGAGCGCTTCCTCGACCGTGATCTGTCCGGATTCGCCAATGTGACCACCGGCCAGGTCTATTCGACGGTCATCGCCAAGGAGCGTCGCGGCGAATACCTCGGCGACACCGTTCAGGTCATTCCGCACATCACCGACGAGATCAAACGTCGCATCCTGGCCATGAACGGTCCCGACCTCCAGGGCCATCAGCCGGACGTCGTCATCACCGAAATCGGCGGCACCGTCGGCGATATCGAATCGCAGCCGTTCCTCGAAGCGGCGCGGCAGGTCCGTCACGACGTCGGCCGCAACAACGTGTTCTTCCTGCACGTGTCGCTGGTCCCGTTCCTGGCACCGTCCGGTGAACTCAAGACCAAGCCCACCCAGCACTCCGTCGCAGCACTGCGCAGCATCGGCATTCAGCCCGACGCGTTGATCCTGCGGTGCGATCGCGACGTGCCGCCTGGGCTCAAGAACAAGATCGCGCTGATGTGCGACGTCGACGTCGACGGCTGCATCTCCACACCCGACGCCCCGTCGATCTACGACATCCCCAAGGTGCTGCACAAGGAAGGCCTCGACGCCTACGTCGTCCGGCAGCTCGGTCTGCCGTTCCGTGACGTCGACTGGACCATCTGGGGCGGACTGCTCGAGCGCGTCCACCAGCCCCGCGAAACCGTGCGCGTCGGCCTCGTCGGCAAGTACGTCGACCTGCCCGACGCCTACCTCTCGGTCACCGAGGCGCTGCGTGCCGGTGGATTCGCTCATCGCGCCAAGGTCGAGATCAAGTGGGTTCCGTCCGACGAGTGCTCGACGCCTGCGGGGGCTCAGGCTGCGTTGGGTGATGTCGATGCCGTGCTCATTCCCGGCGGATTCGGCATTCGCGGTATCGAGGGCAAGCTCGGTGCCATCGAGTTCGCTCGTACCCGCAAAATTCCACTGTTGGGGTTGTGCCTCGGTTTGCAGTGCGTCGTCATCGAGGCGGCTCGTTCGGTCGGCCTGACCGACGCCAATTCGGCCGAGTTCGATCCGGATACCAAGGATCCGGTGATCTCCACGATGGCCGATCAGGAGGACGCTGTCGCCGGCGATGCCGACCTCGGAGGCACCATGCGTCTCGGTGCCTACCCCGCGACGCTGCAGAAGGGTTCGGTCGTCGCGGCGTCGTACGGGACCGAGAACGTCTCGGAGCGGCATCGTCACCGTTACGAGGTCAACAATGTCTACCGTGACCGAATTGCCAAGAGTGGCTTGGTCTTCAGCGGTACGTCCCCGGACGGTCATCTGGTCGAGTTCGTGGAGTTGCCGGCATCGGTGCACCCGTTCTTCGTTGCTACCCAGGCGCATCCCGAGCTCAAGAGCCGGCCGACCCGTCCGCATCCGCTGTTCGCATCGCTGATCAACGCGGCGTTGAAGTACAAGGCTGCCGAGCGGCTGCCGGTCGACATTCACGGTGACACCGCTGCGGCCGAGAAGTCGGACGCCGAGGCCGAGACCGTCGGATGAGCGAGAACTCCAGACACGAATTCACGACGCTCGGTTCGGAGGTTCCGTACTCCGGCGCAATCCTCGCGCTGCGGCTCGATCAGGTGGCGATGCCGAACGGGCGTCGCGCCGAGCGAGAAGTGATCGAGCATCACGGCGCCGTCGGCATTCTTGCCGTCGACGATCAGGACCGCGTTGCGATGATCGAGCAGTACCGGCACCCCATCGGGCGTCGTCTCTGGGAGCTGCCCGCGGGCCTGCTCGACGAGCCGGGGGAGGAGCCCGTGCTGGCGGCGCAGCGCGAACTGGCCGAGGAGACCGGTCTCGCGGCCGGGAAGTGGTCGGTGTTGGTGGACGTGTTGGCCTCGCCGGGATTCACCGACGAAGCCGTACGCATCTTCCTCGCCGAGGATCTGAGTGAGGTCGATCGCCCGGAGGCACACGACGAGGAGGCAGACATCGAGCTGTCCTTCGTGCCGATGGACGAGGCCGTCCGTCGTGCGTTGGCCGGGGAGATCGTCAACGCCTCGGCCGTGTCGGGAGTGCTCGCGTTGGCGGCAGCTCGTGCCACCGGCACCGAGTTGCGTTCGGCCGACGCCCCGTGGGCGGATCGACCCACGGCATTCGAGTCTCGGAAGAGTTCACGAAAGTAGCCACCGTGATCGGCGATCAGATTGCGACGTATCTCGATCATCTGGTGGTCGAGCGCGGATCGGCACCGAACACGGTGTCGTCGTACCGTCGCGATCTGGTGCGGTACGAGCGGTTTCTGAGCGGGTACGGAATTTCCGATCTGGCCAAGGTGACCGAGAACGACATCACCGAGTTCGTGCTGTACCTTCGGCGTGGCGACGACGAATTCCCGGCTCTCGCAGCCAGTTCGGCGGCCCGGACGCTGATCGCCGTGCGTGGTCTGCACCGCTTTGCCCTGGCCGAGGGAATGGTGGACCGCAACGTCGCGAGCGAGGTGAAGCCGCCGCAGCCGGCCAAACGACTACCGAAGTCGCTGCCCGTCGACCAGGTCGTGGCGCTGCTCGAATCGGCGTCCATTGCCGGTCCCGACGCACCGCGTGGTCTGCGAGATCGCGCACTGCTCGAACTGCTGTACTCCACCGGTGCGCGCATCTCCGAGGCCGTCGGTCTGGATGTGGACGACATCGACACCGAGGCTCGCTCGGTGCTCCTGCGCGGTAAGGGCGGGAAACACCGAGTCGTCCCGGTGGGGCGACCGGCCATCGAGGCGGTCGACGCGTACCTGGTGCGCGGGCGGCCAGGGCTCGTCGCCCGCTCGAATCCGGCGCTGTTTCTCAATGTGCGCGGTGGTCGACTGTCGCGGCAGAGCGCCTGGCAAGTGCTGCAGGACTCCGCGCAGCGGGCCGGAATCACGGCCGGGGTGTCGCCGCACGTGCTCCGGCACTCGTTCGCGACGCACCTGCTCGACGGCGGTGCCGACGTCCGTGTCGTGCAGGAATTGCTCGGCCATGCGTCGGTGACCACGACACAGATCTACACCCTCGTCACCGTCACGACGTTGCGTGAAGTGTGGGCGGGTGCGCACCCGCGAGCGCGCTAGCACGCGGTCGGCAATCGTGTGTCAGCGTGTCCGATGACAATGCCGTGGCGTCAAGCGGTAGCGTTTGCGTGAACTACTCGAAGACGAACGGGACAGGGGAGCGCTGGAACGTGTCGACACCGCAGCCGCCAGCGGCGGAGTCAGCCTCGGAACCGTCGTGGGGCGTGCAGCCCGCCGTCACCCCCGATACCGGCGAAACGCATCCGTCTCATCCGCACAGCGATGGCGCTCTTTTCCATACACGTCAACCGGAATCCAGTCGGGAGACACGCGACATCATTCCTGCTCCGAACGAGCTCGGACCCACCGGTCGCAAGACGAGGCCGGTTCCCGATCCGCAGCCGCTGGCCAGTCACGGCCCGGCCAAGATCATCGCGATGTGCAACCAGAAGGGCGGCGTCGGCAAGACGACGTCGACCATCAATCTCGGTGCCTCGCTGGCCGGTTACGGCCGTCGCGTGCTGCTTGTCGACCTCGACCCGCAGGGCGCACTGTCCGCGGGCTTGGGCGTCGCACATCACGAACTCGATCTGACGGTCTACAACCTCCTCGTAGAGGCGAAGGTGTCGGCCGACGACATCATCATGCGGACTCGCGTCGACAATCTCGATCTGATGCCGAGCAACATCGATCTTTCTGCCGCCGAGATCCAGCTGGTCACCGAGGTGGGGCGTGAGCAAACGCTCGGACGGGTACTGCACCCCATTCTCGACCGCTACGACTACGTGCTCATCGACTGCCAGCCCTCGCTCGGCCTGTTGACGGTCAATGCGCTGACCTGTGCCGACGAGGTCCTCATTCCGATGGAGTGCGAGTACTTCAGTCTTCGCGGCCTGGCTCTCCTCAACGACACCGTCGAGAAGGTGCGCGATCGGCTGAACCCGCGACTGAAGCTGGCGGGCATCGTGGTCACGATGTTCGACGCCCGGACGCTGCACTCGCGCGAGGTGATGACGCGGGTGGTCGAGGTGTTCGGCGACGTCGTCTACGACACCGTGATCACTCGCACGGTCCGGTTCCCCGAGACCAGCGTTGCCGGTGAGCCGATCACCACCTGGGCTCCCAAATCCGGCGGCGCGCAGGCGTACCGCGCTCTTGCGCGCGAGGTGATCTACCGGTCGGGTCCGTGACGATCGACGCTGCCGACGGGGCCCCGATCGAGGTTCCCGCCGACGCGGACACGTCGAAATTTCGGGTTCGGTTGCTCAACTTCGAGGGCCCGTTCGATCTGCTGCTGTCGCTGATCAGTCAGCACCGCATGGATGTCACCGAGGTGGCGCTGCACACCGTCACCGACGATTTCATCTCGTTCACCAAATCGCTCGGTGCCGATGTCGGACTCGATCAGACAACGGAGTTCCTCGTCGTCGCGGCGACGTTGCTCGATCTGAAGGCGGCTCGTCTGCTGCCGTCGGGTGATGTGGAGGACGCCGAGGATCTCGCGTTGCTCGAGGTGCGCGATCTCCTGTTCGCCCGGTTGCTTCAGTACCGCGCCTACAAGCAGGTCGCGCTGCTGTTCGGTGAGCTGGAAGCCGCTGCGCTGCGGCGTTATCCGCGCTCGGTGTCGGTGGAAGATCGATTCGCCGATCTGATTCCCGAGGTGTTGCTGGGGGTCGATCCAGCCAGGTTCGCAGACATCGCAGCCGCAGCGTTTCGGCCCAAGCCGATCCCGCAAGTGGGCCTCGACCACATTCATCAGCATGCGGTCTCGATCCCCGAGCAGGCAGAGTGGTTGCTCGAGAACCTGCAGGGCCGGGGACTCAACGAGTGGGCATCGTTCTCGGAGCTGGTGCAGGACTGCGAAGTGCAGGTCGAAATAATCGCGCGCTTCCTCGCGTTGCTGGAACTGTTCCGGCAACAAGTGATCGCCTTCGAGCAACCCGAACCACTCGGCGATCTTCGAGTGAGCTGGACCGGCAAGGACGAAGGACCCATCGTGGTCACGGAAGAGGACTACGCATGAATGCCGACCCGGAACTCGAGCTCGAGGATGTCGACGAGTCAGGCGAACTCGACGACAACACGCTCGCGTCGGCACTCGAGGCGGTTCTGCTCATCGTCGATACTCCCGCCTCCGACGAACAACTGGCATCGGCTGTGGGCTCGTCGGTGGCCCGCGTACGCGCCGCCCTGAACCGGATGGCCGCGGAACTAACCGAACGTCGCAGCGGAATCGACCTCCGCTACGCCGGCGACGGGTGGCGTTTCTACACCCGAACCGCCTATGCGCCGTACGTCGAACGGCTACTGCTCGACGGCGCTCGGTCCAAGCTCACACGTGCAGCATTGGAAACCCTGGCCGTGATCGCCTATCGTCAACCGTTGACCCGCGCACGAGTCAGCGCCGTACGTGGAGTCAATGTCGATGGAGTGATGCGTACGTTGCTCGCCCGTGGACTGATCTCCGAAGCAGGAACGGACCCGGAGACCAACGGCACGATGTACTGCACCACCGAGCTGTTCCTCGAACGGCTCGGGCTCGCATCGCTCGGTGATCTACCCGAACTGGCACCGCTGTTACCGGGAGTGGACCTGATCGACGAGATCAGTGACAGCATGGACACCGACCCCAGAACGACCCGCTCCACCAAGAACCGCGGATCGAAACCCGATCCGGCAGCCGAGCTCGACTCGGACGACTGATAGGTAACACAAGTGAACAAGCCCGCTCGCCGTGATGGCACACCGGACCGTAACAAGAGACAAGACCCACGCAGGAAGCCCACCGCAGGTAGGTCGGACACCCCGCGTGACGCACGCCGCGGAGATCGCACCCGCGACGCTGCACCCCGTGACGGGGCTCCCCGTACCGGAGCACCTCGCGCTGGGGCCCCTCGCACCGGGGGACCACGCGCAGGCGCTCCCCGCACCGGTGGCCGACCGGCCCCGCGCAGAGGCGTCGAGCAGGGGGAATCGTTCGAGAACAAGCCCGTCGAGACGGGCATCAACGATCGCAGCAACGACGCGGTGCCCCGCAAGAAGCCGTCGCGCCCCAAGCCGCCGAAGCCGCAGAAGAAGCAGGCTCCGGCGACCACCATCAGCAACGCCAAGCCGGCGAAGCATCAGTACACCGATTCGTCCCCGCGCAAGCACGTGCCTGCCGGTGAGGGTGTTCGGTTGCAGAAGGTGCTCGCGCAGGCCGGTGTCGCGTCGCGTCGGGCCGCGGAAGAGCTGATCGCCGACGGTCGCGTCGAGGTGGACGGACGCATCGTCACCGAGCAGGGCATCCGCATCGATCCGAACATCGCCGTCGTTCGCGTCGACGGCACTCGTGTCGTCGTGAAGGAAGAACTGGTTCATCTCGCGATGAACAAGCCGCGCGGATGGCAGTGCACCATGTCGGACGATCTGGGTCGTCCGTGCGTCGGCGACATCGTCGCCGAGCGCGTGCAGGCGGGCCAGCGTCTGTTCCACGTCGGTCGGCTCGATGCCGACACCGAGGGACTGTTGTTGTTCACCAACGACGGTGACCTTGCTCACCGGCTGATGCACCCGTCGTACGAGGTGTCCAAGACCTATCTCGCGACGCTGTTCGGCACGATTCCCCGCACGCTCGGCAAGCAGTTGCGCGAAGGCGTCACTCTCGACGACGGCCCGGTGAAGGTCGACGGCTTCCAGCTGCTCGATATCTCGGACGGCAAATCGCTCGTCAAGGTGACGTTGCACGAGGGCCGCAAGCACATCGTGCGTCGGTTGTTCGACAAGGTCGGATTCCCGGTGGGACGCCTCGTGCGTACCGACGTCGGCAACATCGTGCTCGGCGATCAGCGTCCCGGAACACTGCGTGTTCTCGGCCGCGGCGAGATCGGCAAGCTCTACGAATCCGTGGGCCTGTGATGAGTGCTCTGGTCGTGGCGATGGACGGGCCGTCGGGCACCGGTAAGTCGTCGGTATCGCGCCGGCTCGCGTCAGCACTCGAAGCAAGCTACCTCGACACCGGTGCGATGTACCGCGTCGCAACGGTATGGGTGCTGCGTTCGGGCGTCGAGCCCACCGATGCAGACGCAGTCGCGAAAGCTGTTGCTGCCCTTCCCCTCCAGATCGGGAAAGATCCTCTGTCCGAGACCGTCTTGCTCGACGGAGAGGACGTCAGCGGCGAAATCCGCGGGGACGCAGTGACCAAGGCCGTCTCGGCCGTGTCCGCGGTGCCTGCGGTGCGCGAGCTGCTGGTGCAGATGCAGCGCGACCTCGCGAGCTCGTCGACGCGAATTGTGGTGGAGGGTCGCGACATCGGCACCGTCGTGCTTCCCGACGCCGACGTGAAGGTGTTCCTGACAGCCTCACCGGAGGCGCGTGCGGAGCGCCGCAACAAACAGAACATCGAACAGGGTCGCGACGACGACTACGAATCCGTGCTCGCGGATGTGCAGCGCCGCGATCATGCAGATTCGACGAGGGCAGTGTCACCGCTTCGTCCCGCTGAGGATTCGGTGATCGTCGATACCAGCGAGCTGGATCTCGACGGCGTGATCGAGCGTTTGCTGCTCGTGGTGAACGACAGAAGTGGAGCAGTGCAGTGAGTGAAGAATTCTTCTCCGGCGCAGCGGAAACCGCGGGCGACGGAACATGGAGCGACGAGGGCGAGTGGGAGTACGTCGACCTCAACGAGGGCGAAGACGGTGAAGATGCCGTTGCCGTACCGACTCTCGCCGTGGTGGGCCGACCGAACGTCGGCAAGTCGACGCTCGTCAACCGCATCATCGGCCGCCGCGAAGCAGTGGTCGAGGACGTCCCGGGCGTCACTCGCGACCGCGTGTCGTACGAGGCGAACTGGAGTGGTCGACGCTTCCTGGTGCAGGACACCGGCGGTTGGGAGCCCGACGCCAAGGGGCTGCAACAGTCCGTTGCGCGCCAGGCCGAGTTGGCGATGAACACCGCCGACGCGATCCTGTTGGTCGTCGATGCCCGCGTTGGTTCGACGACGACGGACGAGGCAGTGGCACGAGTGCTGCGTCGGTCGAAGACTCCGGTTCTGTTGGTGGCCAACAAGGTCGACGACGGTCGCACCGAGTCCGAGGTCGCCGCACTGTGGTCGCTGGGTCTGGGGGAGCCGCTATCGGTGTCCGCCACCCACGGCCGCGGTACCGGTGATCTGCTCGACCGTGTGCTCGAGGCACTGCCGGAGACTCCGCGCGAAGGTATCCCCGGTGGGGGACCGAGGCGTGTCGCTCTGGTCGGTAAGCCGAACGTCGGCAAGTCGTCGCTGATCAACAAGCTCTCGGGTGACGAGCGTTCGGTGGTGCACGATGTTGCAGGCACCACTGTCGACCCGGTCGACTCGCTGGTCGAATTGGGCGGCAAGACATGGCGATTCGTCGATACGGCCGGACTACGCAAGCGCGTCAGTCATGCCAGTGGTGCCGAGTTCTATGCGTCGCTGCGCACCAAGTCCGCGATCGAAGCAGCCGAGGTCGCAATTCTGCTTCTCGATGCCTCACAGGTGATCTCGGAGCAGGATCTGCGCGTGCTGAGCATGGTCTCCGATGCCGGCCGCGCGCTGGTGTTGGCGTTCAACAAGTGGGATCTGGTGGACGACGATCGTCGTCAGCAGCTCGAGAAAGAGATCGACCGCGATCTGGCTCGGGTGCCGTGGGCGCAACGCGTGAACATCTCGGCGCACACCGGCCGTGCCGTGCAGAAGCTCGTGCCCGCTCTGGAGACGGCTCTCGAGTCGTGGGACAAGCGTGTCCCCACCGGACGCCTCAACACGTGGCTCAAAGAGGTCGTGGCAGCCACCCCGCCGCCGATGCGTGGCGGACGCCTGCCTCGCATCATGTTCGCGACGCAGGCCAGCACCCGGCCGCCGACGTTCGTGCTCTTCACCACCGGCTTCCTCGAGGCCGGCTACCGCCGATTCATCGAGCGGCGATTGCGTGAAGAGTTCAACTTCGACGGCAGCCCCGTGCGCGTCTCGGTGCGTATCCGCGAGAAGCGGGAACGGCCGGGCAAGGGCAACAACCGCTGACCTAGTCCGACCCGGCCCCTGAGCAGGCGATTTCCTCTCAGGGGTAGGGCTGGGGTAATCTCAGCAAGCGCCTTTCGAGGCGCGGCGGGCTGTGGCGCAGCTTGGTAGCGCACTTGACTGGGGGTCAAGTGGTCGCAGGTTCAAATCCTGTCAGCCCGACACGTAGATGCAGTTCAGAGGCGGTTTCGGAGAAATCCGAAGCCGTCTTTTTTGTGTGCGTGCCGCGGGAGTGTCACTACTCGTTTCTTACACGGTCGAACTGGGCGCTGAGTCGGTGTCCAGGTGTATCCACTGGTGTCCGGCGATCTGCGTGTTGAGCGAATGCACCTGAGTGGACGAAGCCACTTGATTCAGCTGGTTCGCTGTCAGGTAGCTTCGGAGTACATAGAGGTCCGTGTCGAGCTGAAACTCGGACTAGATCGTTGGCTCCGGTTTGTGTTTCGTCAAGATCCGCTGGCAGCGCTCTGTCGATAAGCTCTCTTGCCAGCTGGCGTTTGCGTTCACCACGGGATGATGTCGGTGGTTGAACGTTCGATATACGTTTTGGACGGATCACCAGTATTGGTGTCGGTGCCCATCGGTGTCGGCGATAAACAGGATCGCGTCGGTTCCGGATAGGTCTGCGGGAGAAAGTGGCAGGTGGCCCGGAGCGATCGGCGTACCCGCGGTAACGGACTCGGGCAGTGCGCTGCGTAGTGCGTCCGCCAGGAACAACGCGCGTCGGTCTGTGGCATCGGCCAACATGGCCTGCAGTGTGCCGACGGGTGCCGACGGGTTGGCGTCGGTCGCGATGAATACGTATTCATCGCCGAGGTCGTGGGCCACGAGCGCACCGGCTGCAGCCCAGCTCGCCTCGCCCGGTAACGCCGAGTCGCCGCGGCGCAGGTGCGAGTTGTGCGCGAACACCAGGGTCGGCCCGCGACCGCGTTCACGCGTGACGATGTCGCGGAGATTGTCGGCCATCATTTCGGCGCGTATGCCGAGTAGTTGCCCGATGCGATCGGGGGCGGTACTCGCCATGGCCGCGTGATAGCGAAGCAAACCCTGCGCAGCGCGCGCGTGCGCAGACACCTCCCACGGCGCGTCCAGTGGTGCAGCGGCGGCCAGTCCTTCCGCGATCGAGCCGAGAACCTGGGCTCTGTTGGATCCGCCGATCGACGCGACGGCGTCGTACATCGCGTTCGGATCGGTCCAGTCGGCGTCGTCACCGAGGAGTTCGTCGAGGTCCCCTATGTGGGGAGGCAACACCTCTTCGGGGGCCAGGGCTTCCAATACGAACTTCAGGGACGGTCCGGGGCTCGGTGCTCCCGAGTACTCGACGGGCGCGTCGAAGCCATGAAATCGGACCCGGTCCTCCGGCGCGCACGCTGCGTTATGACCACGCAGCCATTCGAGCAGTTCACGGTTACCGGGAACTGCGCCGAACCCGTGACTGAAACCGGCCGACAACACCTCGTCGAGGCCCGCTGTTCCACCGGCCACGTAATCGTCGACGATGGACGCGGCGAAGATATCGGTCTCGAGCGCCACCGACCGGAATCCGCGAGCGACGAGATGGACGAGCAGCTCGTTGCGCAGGCTCGTGAAGGCAAGAATTCCGTGTGTCGGCTCACCGAGGCCCAGGAGGACGGCCGGACGCCCGGTCAGGAAAGCGTCGACCACGCGGCCAAGGTCTTCGCCGAGTTCTCGGGCGATGTTGTGCAGTTCTGCAGGCATATGTTCGACGGTATCGTTGAGCATTCCATTGAGACTTCGGCATCATGCCACCGGCTTAATACCCGTTAACCCTCAATCGAGGCATTGTGAGACCCACCGATCTGGCCCGCCGACACGGACTGTCCACACAGGCGGTACGCAACTACGAAGAGGTAGGCGTCCTACCTCTCGCGGTCCGAAGTGACTCCGGCTACCGGTGTTACACGCTCATGCACGCTGCGGCGCTCGACGCGTTCGTGGCACTGCGCCGCGGACACGGGTACAGGCCGGCGGTCGAAATCATGCGCGCAGTCAACACCCGTGACGACGACGTCGCATACCGAACGATCGACGCCGACCATGCCGCTCTCCACTCCGAACGTGGCACCTACGGCGAGACGGCCGCCGCCGTGAGGAGCCTGTCGACGATGGCACCGCGGCCGATCGACGGACGCCCGCTGACGGTGGGTGAACTCGCACGACGCCTCGATCTGCACCCGGCGACGCTGCGGGCCTGGGAAGCGGAAGGAGTCGTACAACCCACACGCGCCCCGACCACCGGCTACCGCGAATACGCCGCTGACGCCGTCCGGGACGTCGAGATCGCGCGGCAACTCCGGCGCGGCGGCCACCGACTGAGTGAAGTCGCGCACTTCCTTGAATCGTTGCGCGGTGCCGGAGGTGTCGACGAGTTGCGTTCCTTTCTCGACGCGTGGCAGGCGCGGCTGAGCGCGAGGGGCCGTGACCTTCTTGTCGGCGCGGCTCGGCTCGATGCTTATCTCCGTCTTCGAGATCGGGATTCTTCGAGTGTTGGGTGAACGCCGGCGACAACTACCGGATTGGCGTTTACCGGTGTGCAGACCGCGTCAGCGAGCTCTGTGTGCGGTCCACTCGGGGTGTTCCCCGTCGGTGTCGCACACCCACACCTGGGCTTTGTCGCCGTCGGCTGCGGTGTCGGTGAGCCAATAGGTTTCGTCGGGTGCCCATCCAGCGATGACACTCGCTGTGGCGTCGTCCACGGTGATGGCCGTCCCGGCTGCGGAGAGATAGCCGCGGACGGTGAGGTGAATACCGTCGTACTGTTCCGCCACTCGTGGCCAGTCGGGAACGACCCATCGCCCGGCCCGCCCGGTAGCGCGGTACCAGTCGTGCCGCTTCTGCGCGGAGACCTCGACAGGGAACTCTCTGCATAGCTGCGCCCACGCCTGCGGGCCGTCGATCTCGTACGCGCGAAGACCGCTGGGAACGCGCATGCGCCGCGAGACCGCCCGCTTCCATCCCATGCCGTCCTCGACGAACCACAGCTCCGCCGGGGTGCCATCGAACAACGAGCGAGTCGAGCTCCGTGTCGGAGGAACCGACCACCACTCTCCGGAAAAGCCCGCGGCCGGGTCCGCCGGCCGCACGGTCGCCGCTCGCACTTCTTCTTTCGCCGTGTGAGCACCGTAGTCGTGCAACGTCTCTGCGGTGGTCAGTGTGGCCGCCGGGTCATCCCGGAATTGCGCGTATGCGTTGTCCCACCACACGATCCACTGATCAGCAGCCGCGAGACCCGTCGACCACCACTGTGCGTGCGGCGTCGAGGCGACGTGTTCGGCTATCCGTTCCAGCTCACCCCGCACCGATGCGGTGGCGGCGAGAACGTCCTCACCGTTCGGTGGCTGCCAGTACATCGCGTGATCTACCGCTGCAGCAAGGACCGAACGCAGCACGCCGGCTGTCACTTCCGGGAGCGGCACCCGAGACAGGCGATCCGCCACATCCTCCGCTGTCACCACGGTCTGCCGCGCTTCCTCAGCACCGGGCCCGAACATCACCACTCCGGCACCTTGGTCGACGTCAAGGCGGTAGGACGCCAGGAACACCGCAGAGCGGAACGAATGCTCGACATCGACGGCCGAATCCTCTTCCGCGAGCAGCGCATACTCGAGGAGCAACCGACGACCACGCGGGCCCGCCAGTAACCAGTTGACCGCACTCATTCGTGCACCCTCTCAAACAGTCCATCAACAAGCCATCGAATAACAACGTCGCGCGCTCACCCCAACGGCATCTGCGCGGCGTCAGGACCCGTCGGATTGATCCGGCGTCGAGACTCGAGTAACACGAAAACTGTTGTGCTGCCGCAATATGCAGACCTCTACCGGTAGCCCGGCATATCAAGATTGGTCGTATTGCTCAGCTAGGTGCGGATTCAGTGGGGGTATGCCAACCATGTCTTGGCCTGGGTGGAGCGCGTGTTGGAGTTGCGCCACTGTCGCATCGGTCAAACTGCCGGGTCCCAAATCGATTGCGCACGCCCAGTCGAAATCTTTTGTTGACCATGCTCGGATAGGTGTCGGGTAGTTCCTGCCCGACCAATTTATGGGGAGGAGCCAGTCCTCGCTGGATCGCGCGCGTCGCCACAGTCGGCCGGCACCTTTCTCGATATCGGCTTCGAAGCTGTCAGGATGTTCGGGATCTCGGCGCACCTCGGTCGGGGTGAAGTCGACCAAGACGTGTGCTTGTATCCGCTGCGCGCTGACGTTGTCGTGGAACCATTGCATGTTGTTTTTCGATCGTTCCACCTCACGCGCCCGATCCTCGGCGAACACGTTACGAGCCATTCTGGCCGGGCCGCTCCACACGAACGTCGAGTCCGAAACTTCCTCCGGCAGGGCACAATCGATGTATTCCGCACTGCCCTCCTCGGACTCCTGCTTCAACACGGCCCCGGTCTCGGTGTCGATCGTCAGAACCATCGGCGAGCCCTTGCTGCCGGTTTGCAGTTCCACCTTCCAGCAACGCCGTCCGATGAATTCGACCTCTTCGATAGGACGTGTAGGTCTGGTGAGGCCCGGTCGCGCCCAGTGTTCGACCGGGCGGGAGACGATCAGTTCTCGGCCCGGGTCGGGTATCCGGGTGTTGAGCTCGTTGGTTTCGATCGGATCATCGTGACCGGCTTCGAACACCCAACACTTATGGCCGTCGGCGATGAACAGCGGTTTCCCTTCCAGAGACTCCATGCGTGTCTGTCGACCGAAACGGAAGAGACGGACTTCGCCGAGCCCGAAACCCACGTACGACGGAACGATGCCGTAGTGCCCGTCGTAGACGTCTCTAGGACCGATGTCGGCGTGAATTGCGCGGGCGATACCCATGACCGGCCGCTGCGGACCGTCGACGATCTTCAGTAGCACTTCGACCCAATGCGTCATACGTACAACACCCCGTCGATGGCGTGCGACCGATTCGGGTAGTCGCGGGTGTCTGCCTGCTCCATCAATTCCGCTGGGGCATAACTAGTTATGTTGTCGAGACGTTGGCCCTGTTCGTCGTACAGGTTGAGTCGAGTCACCACAGTGAGCCCCTCGTAGTCATCGTGGGTGAAACTGATGTGCAAGCGGCCGTGCGGCCAGTCGCCGATGAACTCGGCGCGGACGTCGTGCATTCTCTTCGAGAACCGCCGCCCGTCGAGTCGACGAATGCAGTAGCGGACGTACGACGCATGATCAGGCGGCTCGGGAGCGACGGGGCGGCAGTAGCCCGTGATGTCCAGATCGTCTATGGCTGTGTCGAGTTCGGACTCTGCTGTGTCTATCGAGAGCCGAACAAGGTGGCGGCTCGCACCGTCCACAGATCTGACAAGGAGCCAGAGTTGGTCACCGTATGCGGTGCCTTCGTAGGCCCGGACTTCCGGCAGTTCGATCTCACACACGGGCGTCGAGGAACCGGCACGGAATGCCTTCGCGATAAGAACACCGCCGTGCCTGCCTGTCACGCCCCAGTGCCATCGGACGCCGTCGCCGATCGCGCGCTTGCGGCGGTGCAGCTCGTTGTAGGTAATGTCCGCGTACTCGCTGGTGTGCCACGCGCCGTCGGCCCGCGATCGAGGGTAGTCGTCGAGTTCGATGCGGGTCGTGCTCGCGTCCAGCAGTAGATGGATCCACGACTTGGATTGTTGGAGAACATATCCTGCCGGAGTGGGGGTTCCGCGATAGGTGCGCGACCATGGGGTGTGCTCGACGGCGAGGTGGACCGACTGTTCGTCGAAGTCGGCTGCGACTAGAACCCCGTCGACGTCGATCGGAGACGTGCCTCCGCCCGGGTGAGCCAGGAGCAGAGGTGGTCGCGATCGCGGGCGGGGGAGCGGCGGCTCGTCCGCGGTGCGAGCGACGTCGTCACGCGTGCGTGTGGGTCGAAAACACCATGCTCCGGACGATCCCGCTGTCAGCAGATGTGAGCCCTCGAGATACTCGGCGTGATGTACCCCGTCCACGGTCACGCAGGCCAGAACATCGGTTCCGCGGTACTGCAGCCAGACACGGTCTGCGTGGGAGGCAATCGTCAGTGCAGGTGATGGTGAGGGTATCTCCGGCCAGGACACGATCCGATCGATCTGTCCGGATGTCGGTTCGAGAAGCGCTGCGACAGGCTGGGTTTCGTCGATAACCCACAGCCGACCGGCAGCGAAACGAATATATCGTGGGCGCAAGAGTCTGCGCTCGGACGACGGGGCGCTCATGCGCCTTTCTGCAGTGTCATGATCGCGACACTACCTCACCCCGTTCGGGTCGTGGTCGATTCACAGGCGGGAAAACTAGATCGGGAGCTCGTACCCACCGATGTTCACCGAATGCGTCAGGTCACCCTCCTCGCCCCTCAGCGCTACTAAAGCCTGCGCAGTGGTTTCGCTCCCAAGGTTGGAACTGAAGCGGGGGAGTTATCGAGGACGGCAACACCTCTGTGTCGGCTGGTAACGCAGGACGCAGGGCGGCGGACACCAATAGATTTATGCATTCCGCTGTTCGCCACCTATAAGCACATCGTTGGTCGATATTCGCGCGTCGATGTCGGCACCGCAATCGGACTGCTGGGATGTGCGTCGAAAGGAGGCCAATTCACGGTGCGGATGCCGGTTGAACCGCCCGCTCGACTCGGAGCAGAACCGCAGGTGCTCGACGAAAATGGATTCGATCACGCTGTTGATCCTGCCAGCTCGCAGCCGGTCGGAGCGACCATGCACCGCCTAATCATCACCCCCGATCGCGTAATTGATACGACGCGGCGCATTGGGGTCGCGTGGAGGTGGCTTCTGGCGTTCGAGGGCCGTCTCGAACCATCCGCCAGGTGGAATCTCGATCTCGGGTGTAGTCCTGTCGTCGAGGTCGAACTGGGTGCCCGTATCCGGATCGGCCTCGTCCCACAGCTTTCTCACTTCGGATGTCGCCGAGACGAATTCGCTCGCGTCCACACTATGACGTGTTTCGGCGATCCCGAAGTGCGGCCAAGCGAAACACACATGCAAAGGACCGGCGGGCGGGACGGGTTCCAGAATGAGGCCGGCTCGACTGTGCAGGCGGTTTCCTCCACCGCCGCTGGGGCTCAACCCCGTTCGCCTGCCGGGAAGGTTTGTGGAGACGGTTCCGTCGACAATCTCGAAACCGACGAGCATCGGCGGAGTGTGATTCGACTCTGGTCTACCGAACCCGTACATACCCAGCAAGCGATCAGATTCTCGGACACAGGCTTCGACCGAGAAGGTCATGCATGTGCTGTAGACCCGTGCACCGCTGAGCCACGCACCGATCCTCTCCGTTTCGGCCAGAATCAACCTCAGGGGCACTACGGCCGGGATTTCGTTGATGGGCACGCCGCGAAAACGCGGTGGGGGGCCGGACGCGGGTGTGTCGTTCACGACCGTCACTCTCCCGCGGACCGATGCGGTGCGCAAGGCAGAAATTCGTTCCGCATGCCGTCCGGTCGGTTTTGCTTTCGCCGCCCACACTTCGCTGCCAGACCACGCGGTACAAGATCACCGGTGGGCGATCGTTCTGCCCGCTATCATTCTCGGCACGTCGCCGAACAGTGCGGGACCTCGAGGAGATGCGTGAGCCACAGTACGTCCGAGTCCGAGTCCGAGTCGAAGTCCGTGCCGCCGCTGACGTGGCTACCGATGAAATATCCCCGACGCGGGGGTTATCGCGCCAGCGTCGCGCCGGTCGATCCTGACGCAGGCGTCGAACTAGCGAAGATCGAGACCGACGAACTCAGCCTCCAGTACGCGTCCTGGTACCTCGTCCACGACACCAACCCCGACGAATTGACGATCGCCGCCAGGAAGTACCAGGCAGGCGACGTCTCGGCTCTTGGTGCCGCCGCTCTGTATTTTCTCCTGAACCGATTCGTAAGTCGCGACGAATTGCGAGTTGTCTCGATCATCGACGGCTGGGTGGCCAGGCACGGCTTGGTCTTCGCGGTCGAGGCGCTTCTGGAGTTGTCCGACATGCGTTTCGTGAGCGAAAGGGTGCTGGTTGCGGACCTCCCGGAAGGTGCCGTAATCAGCGTCGTTTCCCACGGTCATGCCACGCCGGACGCGGTCTTCGAAATGCCGAAGTACACGACGCGAGAACGTTTCGCGCAGGTGGATGGGTACGACGAGCAACTGACCTATTCTCCGCGCGAGTACATGCTCGAGCGCATGCGCGGGTTGATCGCGGTGGCGTCGGACGAGGACTACGCGGCGGCCCGAAGCGTGGCATCGACGCTGCGAGGCAACACCGTACGAAAGCTGACCGCTACGTTCATCTTCCCGACCGAGCTGGAGTGGTCGGAGGAGTTGATCATGGTGGTGCGTCCTCAGTCCTACCACTGGAGCACGCAGCTGATGGTCTCGGCGAACACGCCAGAACAGCTTCATCGAAGCGATGACGCCTACGGGCACCGGCGGTGGCTGCTCGACGATGCGATGACAGCAGCGGTGGTGGATGGTATCGGCCCGCCGATACTGCCTGTGTTGCTGGACGCTTTCGACACGCCGAATCCGTACGGAAACGCGCACGACGAGTCCTGGCTTCTGCGAATACTGCACGCCCTTTCGGCTATCCCCACCGACGATGCGTTCGAGGCTCTGGTCCGACGTGGAGGGATGAAGAACGGGCAGCCAATCGTCCTTCGGGCGATGCAGAACTATCCGCGTCGAGCGTTCCGTGTTCTGGTAGAGGCTGATTCGGGATTGTTCGATCGCCACGTACGGCGGGATCCGGACTTGGCGCGCGAGATCGCCTCCACGTTGCCGGAGAGAGCGCAACGCAGGATCGCGGAACTGACAACCTTGTTGCCGATGGCGACCGACCTTCCGTCGATCCTCGTCAGTCCGCCGTGGTCGACGCGCAAGAAGATGCCCGACGCGACCGCCATCACAGGGCTCGAAGTCCCTGATCTTCACAAAATGGCCTGGCTGCCAGGCGAATTCGAGGCCATCAAGAACAGGCCGGGAGATTACTCCTATACGACATGGGACAGTTACAAGCAGTACATTCCAGACCCGTCACCGACAGGTGCAGGGGGCCGGTACGCCTGGATCATTTTCCTCATCGCGCCGGACGAGATTGCCCGACCGTTCCTGACTGATTGGGAGGGAACAACTCTCAAGGATCCGCTGCGTGTCGTTGCGCGTTACGAACTCGACGCCTTACCGCTCATGCTCCGCTTCACACGAGCTCACCCCGGTGCAGCGGCACCCTATCTGATGCCGTACGTCGACCTCGATGTCGCGCGCGTGCACGCGACGATGTTCGCCACCCGGAAGAACTTGCGCAAGCCCGCTTTGGCATGGCTCGTCCGGCATGCGGCGGACGCAGCAACGCTGTTGATCCCCGACGCGGTGGGAAAAGCTGGGGCGCAGAAAGATCACGCTGCAGCAGCATTACGCGGACTCGCGCGCGCCACCTCACGAGACACAGTGCTGGCCGGAGCAAACAGGTACGGAGACGACGTATCGGCAGCGATTGCGACCATCGTCGATCTCGATCCGCTGGAAGTACTACCGAAGCGCATTCCGAAAACACCGGCCTGGGCCGACGCGCCGTCGCTGCCGCCGATACTGACCGCGGACAGGTCCGCTGCTCTGCCTGATTCCGCCACGGCGCATATCTTGACGATGTGCGCGGTAAGCACAATCGATGCACCGTACGCAGGGCTCGAGACGGTGACCTCGTACTGCGATCGCGGGTCACTCGCCGACGCAGCGTGGGAGCTCTTTCAGCGATGGTGGGGAGCAGGTGCGCCCTCGAAAGACAATTGGGTGATCCTCGCACTCGGGTGGCTGGGCGACGACTCGACAATCGGAAAACTGGCCCCGCTCATCCGGCGTTGGCCAGGCGAGAACGGGACTGCCCGAGCGCAACTGGGGCTGGACGCTCTGGCTGCGCACGGCTCGACCCGGGCCCTCACCGAATTGGACCACATCTCACGGAAGATGAAATTCAAGTCCCTCAAGGTCGGCGCGCAGCAGCGGGTCGCCGAGGTCGCAGAAAGCCTCGGTCTCGATCGTGAGCAGTTGGCGGACCGCATCGTCCCCACTCTCGATTTGTCGTCGTCGGGAACCATGATGTTCGACTACGGCGAGCGATCCTTCACGGTCGGCTTCACCGAAGCACTTGTTCCATACGTGCTCGACGAGAATGGCAAGAAGACGACGAGCCTGCCCAAGCCCACCACCCGAGACGATGCCATCCTCGCGGAGGAAGCCAAGACACGCTTCGCCGCGCTCAAGCGCGAAGCCAAAGCTGTTGCAAACGAACAGATCAAGCGCCTCAATCGGTCGATGGTGATCGGACGCCGTTGGACCGCCGACGAGTTCACCCAATACGTGCTGGGACATCCGCTCTTGATCCACGTAGCTCGTCGTCTCCTGTGGGCGTCGTTCGACGACAACAACAAACCTGCAGTGGTGTTCCGGGTCGCGGAAGACAGCACCCTCGCAGACGTCGACGACGATGCCCTCCAGCTTCCCGACGGCCGGATAGGTCTGGTTCATCCGGCACACATACCCGACACGGTCGGGACGTGGTCGAACATATTCGCCGATTACGAAATACTGCAGCCGTTCCCACAGTTGGGCCGACCGGTCCACGACCCGCTGCCAGGCGACATCGACGGCAGTGGCCTGGCCAGGTTCACGGGGGTGACTGCGACCCCGAGCCAGGCCCTCCGGTTGACCTACCGTGGATGGGAACCGGTGTGGGAGAACCCCGTGTCCTGGGGTCAGGGCTTGCTCTACCAACTGAGCGACGATGTCTCGGTGCTGCTGGGACTCGAACCGGGGATGGGGACGGGTGATCCCTACAACGGATACCCGGACCAGAAGCTCGTCGAGGTGAGCTTGCGAGGAGGGACCTTGAACGACGTCGACCGTGCGACCGTCTCGGAACTCATCGCCGATCTGGATGGGTTCGCGTCGTGACGACGGGAGTACAGCGGCCACCTGCCGAGGAGCGGTATGCAGACGAGCTCGAGCGACTCGCCGACGAGGACAGCGGTCCGCGGCCACCCGGGTGGAAATTGAGTCTGCAGGCGGCCCGCAGCTTCGTGATGGGCGACGCCCACCGCGGAATCGTCGCCAAGTATGTCGGTAACCCGTCACTCGTCGAACGCTCGCTCGTCACCTTGGCGACCACACGCGGATTGATGTTGGTCGGTGAACCAGGTACTGCGAAATCGATGCTGTCCGAACTCATTGCGGCTGCGGTCAGTGGAGATTCCACGCTCACCATCCAAGGAGGCGCTGCAACCACCGAGGACCAGATCAGGTACTCGTGGAACTACGCGCTGTTGGTAGCCGAGGGCCCTTCCCCACGATCGATGGTTCCGGCACCCATGCTGCGTGGGATGTCCGAGGGTCGGATCGTGCGTTTCGAGGAGATCACCCGATGCCCACTCGAAGTGCAGGACACCCTGCTGTCGCTGTTGTCCGAACGTGTTCTCGCGGTGCCAGAACTCACCGGAACGGACGCGATGGTCTACGCGCGTGAGGGATTCAACGTCATCGCGACGGCAAATACCCGCGACCGAGGAGTGAACGAAATGAGCGCCGCGCTCAAACGTCGCTTCAATTTCGAGACGGTACATCCGATTGCAGATTTCGACACCGAGCTCGCGCTGGTGCGGGCGGAGTCGGCGGCGCTGTTGCGCGCGTCCGGGGTGGGGATCGATCAAGATCCGGCGGTCGCGGAACTTCTCGTGACGCTGTTCCGTGACCTGAGATCGGGATTAACCGAAGCCGGTGCTCCCGTCGAGCGGTTGTCGTCTGTGATGAGCACGGCTGAGGCGGTCTCGCTCGCGCATGCCACCGGAATTCGCGGCTGGTACATGCGCGGTGATGCAGGCACGTTCACCGATCTCGCGGAGTCCCTGGCCGGCACCGCGGCGAAAGACAACGCCGAGGACACAGCGAGGTTGCGTCGCTACATCGAGCAGCGATCGTCCTACCGATCGAGCGAGGCGTGGCGCGAGCTGCGCGAAGCTCACGCACGTCTGAGCTAGTGGTGGAACGTCACGATGGCGACGAGGTGGCCGTCATCGGCGTGCGGCATCACAGTCCTGCCTGCGCGCGCGTGGTAGCCGAGACCATCGAACGATTGCGGCCGGCCCACGTCTTGATCGAAGGTCCGGCCGATTACACAGACCGCCTCGGCGAGTTGACGCTCGGACATCGACTTCCGATCGCGCTGTTCTCACACGCCCGCAGGGGTACACACACCCAGGTGGCCTGGAATGCCTACACCGAGTTCTCGCCGGAGTGGGTAGCGATGCAAGCGGCCACTGGAACGGGTGCGTCAGTTCGGTTCATCGACCTTCCGTCGTGGCATCCCGACTTCGATTCTGGGCCTACCGAATACAGCCCAGCCGCTGTGGATGCAGTCGAGCAGATGGGCCTCGACACCATCGATGCGATGTGGGACCACGTCGTGGAAGCCCGGGCAGGCGCGCTGACGACCGAAGAGATGCGAGATATCCTCGACAGCTACTTCATCCTGATCCGCGGTGATGGTGTCGACGTCTCCGAACGCGAGAAGTACATGGCATCCTGGGTGAAAGCAGCTCGTGAGCAGGGTGGTTCGGTCGTCGTCGTCTGCGGCGGATTCCACCGTGCCGGGATCATGTCGGAGCTCGAGACGGGACCACCGGCCGATGACAGCTGGCCGACCGTTCCGAGTCCGGAGTCCGCCCTCGACGTCGGAGGCTATCTGATCCCGTACTCCTACCGTCGCCTCGAACTCGAGGGACCGTGGTGGTACCAGCAGCTTTGGGAAAATCAGGCTCATGCGTCGGACACCGCGATCGAGGCCGTCGTGCTGAACCTGCGGGCCCGCGGGCACCGGGTTTCCACCACCGACTTCGCCGGATTCCGAACACAGGTCCATGCGCTGGCGGCGATGCGAGGTCACTCGGTGCCCACGCGTCGTGACGTACTGGACGGTGCTGCGAGCACACTCGTCGACGAGGCCATTCCCTCACCGCTGCCGTGGACGCGTGCGGGTGAACCACTCGGTGTCGAAGCTGACCCGGCGATCGAGGTATGCATCCGAACGTTGAGGGGAGAGCGGCGAGGGGAACTGCATCCTGACGCCCCGGCACCTGGGCTGGTCCATCACGTCGGCATGCTGCTCGAAGAGTTCGAATTGACCACCGGGACTTTGTCTCTGGATCTCACTGACGAACGCGAGCGTTCGAGAAGTCGCGTGCTGCATCAGCTACGACTACTCGGCATTCCTGGCTTCGAGCGCTCTGCCGGACCGAGCGGTGTCTCCGAGGTGCGGTCGATCGACGAGTGGGTGATCACCGACCACGGCGGCCGAGTTCCGGCACTCGTCGAGGCCGCCGCGTACGGGCACACGCTAGTGGACGCGGCGGGTGCAGCGCTCGTCTCCGCGTTGCGGTCAGCGGGCAAAGACATGGCTGCCGTCGCGCGAATTCTGTTCGACGCAGTCTTGAGCGGACTCGACGACGTATCTGATACGTCAGCATCGGCGGCGATCCAATCGCTGGACAACGCAGTCGATCTCGCCGATACCGGGCTACTTCTGCGCACTGCCCTCGATCTGTGGCGACACGATTCGCTGTTCGGGAGTCGGGGTTCGGCGCTGCTCGGAGAAGTGGTGGCAGCCGCGTCGCCCAAGGTGCTTACGCTCGCCCGGCGAGTCCGAGCAACAGGGGGCGCAGATCTCCGTCGAATCGCGGCTGTCGCGGCCATCGCCGATGCCATGCAGTACGCAGGGCACCTCTTGCGCGACGACCCGTCTACAGAATTGGATCTGCTGGCGCGTGACAGCGGTGCCGCAGTGGATATGAGGGGATCGGCTCTGGGCGCGTCGTGGACTCGAACCACGCCGGAAGATGCGGCGGCTGCCGTGCGGTCCATACCCTCGGATCGGCTCGGCGACTGGCTGTCCGGTCTCTTCGGCGTCGCGCGTGAACGTTTTCTCGATGCCGGTTCCGGTGACGCAGTGTTGACGGCCGTCGACGCCGTCGTAGGACGGATGACCGAGCATGATTTTCTGACTGCACTGCCTGCCCTGAGGCAGTCCTTCGAGTTCTTTCCTCCGCGTGAACGCGAGGTCATCGCTCGACGCGTGGCACCAGCGCCTGCCGGCCCGTCCATTACGGCCTCGGGACTGTCCGGCGAGCTACTGGACGAGCGAGTCGATCGTGCGCTCGCGAACATTGGATTGCAATGAACTCCGAGCGATGGCGATTGATCTTGGGTGACGCCAGCTCCGGTGCACTCGGTGACCCTACAGGTATTGCGGCAGAACAGGATTCCGCGCTGGAATGGCTGTATGGCCGCGACGCGGCCCGTGCCGCCCAGGGCGTGCGCTCGGGTGGTTCACGCGCTCGAGCAGGCGGTGCTCTGGCGAAGGGGCAAAAAGGCGAGGGTAGGGCACTGCACCGCGACCGTCGCGGACGGCCGAGCGGAGTCGGGACAACGGTGGTGAGCGCAGTGGATTGGCTCTACGACATCCACCGCTTGTTTCCGCGTGAGACAGTTCACCGCCTCGAAAGAGACGCAGTCGAGAAATACGAGATCACCGAGGTGGTCACCGATCCCGAGGCTCTCGAGCGAATCGAACCGAGCGTGACACTCCTTCGTGCGGTATTGCGAACGAAGCATCTGATGGACCTGCGGGTTCTCGCGCTGGCCAAGAAGGCTGTCGACACGGTTGTGAAAGAGCTGATCGAGAAGCTGTCCGTCGACGTCCGCAAGACCTTCCACGGCACGCGCAGCCGGCAGCGCACCTCCTTCCGGAACTCTCGCAACTTCGATTTTCCTGCAACGGTTCTCGCGAACCTCAAGCACTGGAACCCCGAGACACGATCCATCGCGATCGAGAAACCACTGTTCACTTCGCGCACCCGGCGACACACTGACACCTGGACACTCATACTGCTGGTCGACCAGTCAGGATCGATGATCGATTCTGTCGTCCATTCCGCCGTCACAGCTGCATGCTTCTGGAACGTCCCTGGTCTGCGAACGCACCTCATCGCGTACGACACCAACGTTGTCGACCTCACGTCGGAGGTTCTGGATCCGGTGGAATTGTTGATGGGAGTGCAACTCGGTGGCGGCAACGATGGTGCCAAGGCTGTGGACTATGCGGGGCAGCTGGTCGAGACTCCGCGCCGAACCATCGTGGTGATCATCTCCGATCTGTACGAGAGTCAAGCGGATCGGTTCGTGCGCAGCGTATCTCGCTTGACCGACGAGGGCGTGCGAGTGTTGGCGTTGGCAGCACTCGACGAGTCCGGCGAACCCGACTACGACCGAGAGATCGCCCAGCGTCTAGTCCGGCTGGGGGTGCACGTGGGGGCGATGACACCGGGCGGGCTCGCGGAGTTCGTCGCCGGGTGCATCCGATGAACGCCGAATCCATCCGACTGGACGTGGCGGCGCTCACCGACGAGGCACTGGTGCTCGTCACCAATCGTGGCCTGGTCAAAAGAGCAGTGCGGATGGTCGAGGAGAATCCACCGGACTTGTCGGCATCAATCGAACGCATCGTCGCCCGGTTCGCCGACGGCGTCGTGACCGAGCTCCCGGCTTCGTTGCCGTTCACCGACGCGTCATGCTCCTGCGGCGCGAGTTCGGCGTGCAGGCATCGCCTCGGTCTGGTGCTCGCCTATCGTGCGAGATTCGGTACCGATGTCGGCGGACCGGAATGGACACCAGGAGAATTCGACGACACAGTTGTCGAATCGCACGTCGGTGCGGCCGCCATGCGGCGGGCCAGGCGCATCCGCGGCGAGGGTTATCAGGCGACAGTGCATCGCCCCGAGGGCACCGACTCGATTGTGCGTGTCGAGTTGCCGCACTGCACAGTTCGATTCTTGACACCCCACGATGTGGGTCACACTCATTCGTCGGCATCCGAGCATGCAGCGCCGGAGTCGATCGCCCTTGCGGTGTGGGCCGTACGAGAGGCTGACGAATCGGGTAGCGACGAGGTGTTCGTCAGTAGTGCTGGTCTAATTCAGGATTCGGCTAATTCCGCTCTGGCCAAGGTTGTTGCCCGAACTATCCTCGTAGACGGACTGGCTGGGGCGTCGGGTGTGCAACATGCATCCGCAGTGAGGGCTGCTCGTTCGGCCGAGGCATCGTCGACGGTGTGGCTTGCTGACGCATGTAGAGATCTGGCCGATCAGGTCGAAGCCTATGCCGCAAGGAATGCCCGTCACAACCGGGTCCGGGTGGCGTCGTTGATCGCAGAGGTCTACGCGCGAGTTCAGCTCGGAGGGGCGACCGACTCGGCGCTCGCCGGAATGGCACTGGGAACCGAGACTGCGGGCGAAACTCCGCTCAGACGTTCACGTCTGGTCGGTTTGGGTGCCCGCGTAACGGCCAATGGTGACGCCGTGAATGTCGACGTCTACTTCTCCGAAATCGATACGAATGCCGTTTATCTGATGCGGCATCAGTGGCCGGGGGAGTTGCTTACCGGTCATGCGGTGGCGGGGCGCAGAGTTGCGGGGACGACTATCGGGATGTTGGCTTCGTCGACCATCGTCACCGAATCGGCTGTTCGGCGCGCGAACCGTTCGATTCGATTGGGACGTAGAGGTATCGGCAAGACATCGATCCTTCCCCTCGGTTCCGACGCTTGGGCTGATTCGCCTGCCCTCTCCTCGGACTACGACGATGTGCGTCGACAGTTGACCGAACGCAGGCCGTCGTTCGCACGGAACCGTCTGGTGACGGACGGGGTCGGCATAGTGAGCGTCGACGCTGTGGTCGACACCGACTACTCTCCGGCAGGTCAGACGTTGACGGTGGTGGTCGCGGACGGTAAGGGGAGTCAGGCACAGATCGTGGTCGAGCATCGAGCGGAGGCTCCCGGTGCTATCGACGCGGTTCTCCACGCGATGTCGTCGGGTCCGCGGGCGGTGGCAGGTCGAATGAGTGTCCGGTCAGGGCAGGTCTGCATCACGCCGTACTCGATTGCGTGCGATCTCGGTGTGGTCGTGCCCGATCTCGCGCCTCGTGTGGGTATGTCGAGTCTGATCCGCTCGGCGGGCGAGGTAAGTCAGGATCGCGTCGTAGATGCTGTTGCAGGATGTCTGTCGACCCTGGCGGATCTCTCGCACCGTGGCTTGCGGTTCGTGTCGGAGGCTGACGTGGTTGCGATTCGCGGGCGTGCTGACCTCTCGAGATCGGTAGGTATGAAGTCGACGGGTCTGTCGCTCGATCGCCTTGCCGATGCACTCACCGGCCACGACCTGGAGGCATCCGCAGACGCATGGGTGCGTGCGGTTCTACGCTTGGTGGTCGCCGAAGAATTTGCTTGAGGGTCAATGCTCTCGGTCCGATTGTGTTCTCTATCAGTCCTTCTCGGATAGATCCCCTATACGCGTTGCGCGAAAGTTCTTGTCCTTCCACATGGCGACTCCATCGATGAGTTCCGCATGCATGAATCCGCCGTCGTCTCCCCACGGCCACGCGGTACCCGCTTCGGCCACTTCGTTCTGAACAAGGTCAGCCATCGACAGCAGCGCCAGCTCTACGTCATCGTCGACAGAAGCGCCGATTCCACTGCAGGCAAGTCTTCCTCGGCTGCCTGCGACGACCGTGACAGCGCTGTAGAGCCATACCATGCCGCTGTCCGATTCGTATTCGGCTACCCAGTCGATGTACTCGACATCGCCGCCGTACTGGCGTACGCGTAGATCGTGGACCAGACGATCGAGCGCATCGAGCCACGCATCAGGAAGATCCGAGTGCGTCACTTGGACGCCCCGCCGGGGCCTCCAATTCGCAGTCATCACTGACTCTCGATGCTCGGACAGCTGCACAGGCCGATTATGTCAGCCGTGTCGCTGCGTCGCTTCTGTTCTGCAACGTATCTGCAGGCCAGGACATGCGGCTTCGTGTGATCTAGTGGGCACATGGCGTGGGATCCGATGACGACCGATTCCCAGGACTCGGACGAACGAGGACTACGGGTGGCCGACGACGTCGGCGCAAGGGCGTGGCTCCTCGAAGAAATCGGAAAATTCGGCAGTGGTGTGGCCGCACTGGTTCCAAATCATCTTCCCGTCGTACGCGCGAATCTTTCACCCGGCGAGGACTATCGACGATGAACCGGTCACTTGGTCGGCCGTCTCCCGAGCCAACGGTCGGCTCGCGCACCCGGCAATGGAGTGGGGTTCCATCGTGGGTAGCTGGCACGCCGGTGGACAGGAGGGCATTTGGCACGAACCCCCAATCCAAGGTTCGTTGCCGACAAACACCACCCGGGCTTTGGCAGACACTCTCCGACGCTTCACACAGGCACTGGCGGAGTGCCGGTTCGGGCACTGGGAAGGATCTGGGTATGTCGACTTACCGTCGAATGAGCTTCACTGCCGGTGCCGTCTCGAAATGTGGTGCTCTTCGCAGGCAGTATCGGCCTCGCCGACACAAAGTTCGGTGCCAGCGCTCAGTTTCCCTTTGGAATGAGCGCCCACCTGTGGTGGCCGAATGATAAGGCGTGGTGTACGGCAACAGACATCGACCTGATGACGACCTACATCGGTGCGTCGACCTCGTGCATCGACGCAATACTCACGAACGTCGAGCTCGATTCGCTGGCCGTAGCTGTCACGCATAAACTCGCCTGGGATACCGACACCGTCAACCCATAACCTGCTTGCCCGTAGATGAGGGGTTGCCGGTCAGAAAACTGGACGAGACCGATCCCCGGCCCCAACGAAAGGCCCTTACCGTAATGTCCATTTCGTGACTCGAACTTGGACCGTGCGAACCACAGTTGTCGGCGCTGCCCTCGGGGCTGCGCTGCTCGGTATGCCGGGGGTGGCGTCAGCCCACCATCAGGAGTTCACCCCATTCCCATACAACATTTCGCTCGGCAAAGAGATGTCTTTACCGTGCGCAGGCGAGGTGGGCGGCGACGTGTACACACCGCACGATCGGCCGGGCATCGCGGTTGTCACGCTGACCTGGCGGACATTCTTCACCAGCGACTGTCCACTCACCGTGTTCGTGAACATGAACAACTTCGATGCACCCTGGGCCGACCCGTACAGCGATGCCAAACCGACCGGGGGCTCGTGGATGGTGCCCCTCAACTCCGCCGCAATCGGATCCGTGCCCCCGGAAGGCGGCGAATGGAGCAAGCAGATAGCGATCGATATCGGTTCCGGTAGAGCGGGTTTGACGGTGACAACTGACGCACCGCTGAATACGACCTTGCTCGATCCGACCGGCAACACTGTCCGCTTCACCGTGACCTGACGCAGCCACGGTCGTAGGACGCACGGAAACCTCCAGGTCCCTGTTACGACGGGATCCACTCGATCTGCCACGGCGGAATTTCCCTCCGCGGTCGCACTTTGATCGCGCGAAACTTGTACCCATCCTGATCTGTGACGGACTCCCACTCGAAGTCGACCTTCTCGCCGACGATGAGGTCGTGGATGCCTCCTCGTATGTTGAACTGACCCATGCCCTGCGAATCGATCACCTCGTCAGGGTGCAGGGCACTCCAGTAAGTCCAACATCCGCCAGGGGTACCCGCGGAATCGATTACGCCCCAGCCTTCGTCGCCGTGCCAGGCGGACACGATGCCACTCGCCGCGGTCCCGATCCGCGGCTCTTCGGGGAAATCCAAGTCCGTCTCTTCTAGGACGTTGCCATCGGCGTCGATGTTCCACGCTGATGAGCCGGACGGGCGATCCACCGGCTCGACACCTGCCGGCCACGCGCGAAGTGTGATGAAGTTGTAGCTCTGGTCGAGCTCGCCGGTTGGTCGCCACTCGAATTCGACAACTTGGCCTTCGTCCAGGCTGGGGAATCCCGCAATCGCGACCGTCGCCCCAAATGTCCAGCATCCCCCTGGAGTGTCGTCCGAATCGATCACACCGTGCATCTCGCGCAGATTCCAGGTGCGGACCACTCCACGACTTGCCATGTGTCCAGTATGGCCGATACCGCAAAGTGGAATAGTGCTGTCGAGCACGGACTGTCCGACACTATTACCCCGCCTCATCTCTTCTGATCGCAACAGATCGACGGTGTTCAGCGGCTCACACACGCCAGGATGAGGCCGAGCAAGGACCGGGGCTGGAACCTAGACCTCTCCGAAGTCGTCCTGTGTTCGGGCGGCGCAGTCCGTCGTGGGAGCGAGAAGGTAGGCGAATAGGTAACTCGCCGCCGTTATCGCTGCCAGTGAGATCCACCAGGACGGGAAGACATCTGTGTCGGTGAGGATTTCACTGCCAGCGACGACCAGCCAGCACAATGCGAGAGAGGTCGCCAGCGTGACCGCTGCTGCGGTGCACGCGGCGAATCGGAGTCGCCAGGTGTGGCGAGATCGTGCGGCCCACATCCGGTTCGACCACAAGGCGAAGCGTCCACCACCGACTGCGATCACACCGACCAACAGTCCGGCGACGGCACCGCAGAACGCAGGAAACACCAGCAGCGCCAACCGGAGCAAGGTCCCTTCGAGGGCCCAGGGGAGCATGACACCCACCGCTGTGCAGGTACCGGTAAGACCAGCGACCCTTAGTTCTTTCTCGACCCAGTCCACTGTTCCACTAGAACACGGCGGAAATGCGCTTCGGTCTCGAAGCCGCTGTCTGACCGCTCACGTTTACACGTGGACCCGTTGACGCCGGACGTGACGCTGCAAAAGCGTAGATCTGACGACTTGCGCTACTGCCGCTGAACCGCGCTCGCTAACTCCTCGTATGTCTCTTCGCTGATCGCAGCCAGCTATTCTCCGCGGCCCAGCAGTTCACAGCGCAATGAAGCCTCGAGATCTCCCCAGCAGCGCGCGATCTTGCCGTCGTCATCGAGCCGGTACATCGCTAGTTCTTGGATCTGCACATACCGGCCGGTCGCCGCGATCCCATCGAACTCGCCGTGGTGGGTGCCGGTATCCGTCAGGCGAGCCGCCATCGACCGGCCCTCGACGACCAAGTCCTCCATGCACCAGCTGAAGTCGGGGAACGCGACTGTGATGTCTCGAAGGCCGTCGCGGTAGCCGTCGATGCCGCTGCGGACACCTTCGACATCGGTGGTGATGAATTCGTCGAGGTCGCCGAAACGCCGTTCGTTGCAGGCGGTGATGTAACGAGCGTAGGTACCGCGCGGATCGTCTGCGAAAGTCGCCATACCATCCACGGTAAAGGCCCCGCGTAGTCCTGGCCAGGACGACAGCGGATCAGCTGCACGAACAGCATTTCACCGTCGTCACTGCCTAATGGGCTGTTGTCAACGAGCCCGTTCGAGTCACCGTTACGGCGGACACCCCATGCCTGTATCGGTTACGTCTTGACCGGACTGTGCTCACGAGCAATTGTCGCCTGCGGCGGTCTACATAGCCAGTAGCGGAAAACTCGGTGCATGGACTGACCCGGTTCTCGGCCCTTGGGCGTAGTCGATCTTGCAGATTGAACGCGGGGCGAGGCGGAGCGAACCCCGAACATGCCAAATAGCTTGCGGGTCAACGTCCCCCGCTCACGGTCGGCATCTGACCGCTCAGAGAGCGTGGAGTCAGCCGCTTCTGGTCGGACCCGTCGGGGTTCATCGACGCAATCTCGGCCTGAGAGCCGGTAGCGACATCGGTCACCAGTTCACCCGTCTGTGTGACCGCTCGGTCGTACAGGATGCGCGAGCCGTCGGGCGTGAACTTCGGATGTACCGAGTAGGTATCGGTGAGAGGCGTGATCTCCCCTCCGGCGGAGGGCATTGCGTAGATCTCCGAGCCGTTGTTGCCGCCTCGGTTACTGGAGAAGACGAGCGTCGACCCGTCAGGCGAAAAGGCCGGGTCGGAGTTCCAGAACTGGTCGCGCAGAAGCACTGTCGATTCACCGCCGTCGGCAGGTACTTCGTTCAGGTAGCCGCCGGTGACGTAGACAACCCGTGAGCTGTCGGGCGAGAATGTCGCTCCGAACGCCGACTCTTCTTGCGCGATGACGTGTGCGTCGGACCCGTCGACGTTCATGATGTTGATGCCGCCGTTCGCGGTGAACGCGATCTTGGATCCGTCGGGTGAGAAAGCCGGTTGGTAGCCACCTTCGAATACCGATTTCGATTCACCCGACTCGAGGTCGAGGATCTCGATGAATCGGCCTCGGGCGTACGCGAGATGCTCGCCATCGGGGGAGAGGGCAGCGCCGTTCGCGTAGTTCGGGTCGCGGCTGTCTTCGCCCACGGTCGGGGTGACCTGACGCAAGCCGGAACCGTCGAGGTTCATGACGAACAGTTGGCCCCATCCGTCGTCGAATGCCACGACCACCGGTGTCGGCTCGGGTGCGGGCTCGTCGGCGCATCCTGTGGCGAGCAGTGTCAGCGCGACGAGTGCGAAGATCAGCCGGATCCGGTGCATCGGGAAATCATCTCAGAACTGCCAACGTGCAGAACCCTTCTACGAGGCGTGGCCTCTTGTCGAGGTCGTGAAACTGTCGTTCGACATGCCTCACTTGTCGATTCTCAGGGCTGTGCCTATCCACGGCGGTGCCCGCGGACAGGGATGTTGCATCGTGGAGTTCGATCGAAGAATTTTCGTGTCGGTGCTCTGTGCGACTCTGCACGGCATGGCGATCTGCATGGCGTGTGATCTGGAAATGCTCGATTCAGTGGGTTGCACGTGGCGGCCCAGTCGAATACCCAACGGCAGGAGCAAATGCCACGACTGCGGTGCCCCGCCGCGAACGCTTCACCACCCGGGGTGCGACGGCGAGCGGTGCAGATGTGGACAGATGCTGTCTTGCGGCAGCGGATGCGCGGTGGATGAGTGCGAACGTGAAGACGGCCACGACTACATCGACGGGAGCTGCAGGTGGTGCAACGAACCGTCCGGACAGCTCCGCGTCGTCGGCGGCGCATGACCCTACCGGCGGGTATCAGGACTTCCGACAGGACCCAATAGACCCCCCAAACTGCGAGGGACAAACCCGGCGCGGTCGCGGAGTTGTAGACGGTCAGGGTATCGGTACGTCGCGTCGCGGACCCAGAGGCGGAGGCATAGTCGATTTCTTTCCGTCAGGTGCTGGTTCGAGAGCGCACTGCACTAGGGCATCATGGGCCTATGAGTGATCTCGAGTACCTCGCCACTTTGCTCGCTGCGCTGGACGCGGAGATCGCGCGAGTTTCGGCCTCCGAAGCCGGGTCCGACGAGCAGGCGTCGGCCATCGACGACGCAGCCGCCGCTGTCTTCAGGTTGCGTGAGAAGGTCAAGGCCGGTTACCCCGGCAAGAAGGCCTACTACCTTGCGGCGTCGACCGATCCCCAGGGGATCAGAGTCGAGGGAATTTCTGCCCTGCACGGCAAACGCGCCCACGAACTGGTCCAAGACGGTGGTTGGATGCACGCAGATTCCAGCACTGTTCTCGATGCTCTCGATGACGACCAAATCAGTCGGTACCACGCGATCGCTGGACGCGGTGTAGCGCAGACGTTCCGGGACTCACGCGAATACTTGGGGACGGCGACAGGTCTCGCCGAAAAGTAGACACGCGCAATAGTTCGTCGAGTCGGCCGAACCCACCGATGGTGAGTGCTGACGCTCGGAACGCGAGCATTGCCGTTCAACGCCGCGATATGGATATCTGTCGCTCAATTCAGTTGAGGCACCGAAGGTAGATCAGCTTCGATCAGTGCGTGTCGATTCGCCCTGCACTGTTGGGTGTCGTGGACGCGGCCGTACCGAGCCCCTCGGATCGCGACGCGAGTTCGATTCGCAACGCAGCGATTTGCGAGGTCAACTCGGCCACCTGCTGCTGCGTCGCGGTCTGGTTCGCGTCGTCCTGCTCGGCGACCTTTTGGACGAGCCATGACGCCAGGGTGGCTGTGACGACTCCGAGCAATGCAATGCCTGCAACCATGAGCCCGACGGCGATGAAACGGCCCGTCGCGGTGGACGGTGAGAAGTCGCCGTAGCCGACTGTCGTAACAGTGGCGATTGCCCACCACAGGGCATCGGGAAAAGTCTTGATAGTCGCGGCTGGTTCGGCGCGTTCGGCGTCGAACATTGCGAGTGACGCGACGAAAACCAACAGCAAAGTTCCGGCGACGGCATACGTGACTACCCGCCCCCGCAGCGCGCCACCGATCGAGCGTTGCAGCAGGCTGACCAAGGTAAGAAGACGGAGCAGTCGTAATGGCCGTAGTACAGGCAGGGCGACGACGGCGAGTTCGTGCAGGTGCCGCACGAACCAGCGTGCGCGTTGCTCCGCAAGGGCCAGTCGCACGAGGTAGTCGATGCCGAACAAAGCCCAGATTGCGATGATCGCATACTCGGCGACCTGTGCCCCAGTGCCGGTTGGCTGGCTCAGTACGGTCCAGGTGTAGATCGCAAGGAAAGTCAGAGCCGATCCGGCAAGCGGCCATTCGCTTGCTCGCTCCCATTGCCGATAGTTCATGAGCGGGGACTGCACTGCGTGTCGATCAGATTTCTGGTGGCCGGCCGTCGCGTACTGGACGGCCCCGTGAAGTCGACGAGTAAGGCGTCGACGTGTCGGCTGCGCGGCGCGGCGTCGACGAGTTCGTCGTCCTTGACACACCTTGCCGAGCAATCACACGGTGATAGGTGTTCTCCGAAGCCGGGAGCCTCTCCTGTGGGTGTTGTCGGTAGTCATGTGCAGTGCCTCGGTGGTCATCGTCCTTACCTGCCCGCGCCTCCCGCTCAGTTCTTCGTCAACACGAAAAAAGCTCGTATACAACACTTCTCGGGGCAACATCTGTGACTTCATCAAGTAGCGGTCTCCGTTCTGGGGGGCTTTTCCGAAGAAAGCGGATACTGAAGGCCACTCGATTCCAGTGAGCAGTGCAGTGGAGCGAACGGATAGATGTCGAGCGATGAGGACTCATCCGTTCCAGTGTGTATAGGCTCGACCGTCGAAGTCGGTTTTGTCCACAAGGGTGGACGGATGGGCGAATACTCATGGCACTGGCAGATCTCGACACTGGCAACCCGCATTGGCTCAACGCCGTCATGTTTGCCATCGCGGCGGTCATAGCAATAGTTCTTACCTGGTGGTTCTTCGGCAACGACAGATAGCCGAGGCGAACACGTGGCTGTCCAGGCTGAGTCGATGTCCCGGATCGCAGTGGTATTCAGGTTCTGCAGGGCTACCGGGTCAGGATCTCACCGGTGCAAGATCCACGCCGGGTGGGGGAGTGAGGCGTCGGAGTGTGCCGTCGAACACGGTTGCATACAGTGACCATCCGTTGGCTGACGGTCCGATGCGTACCGAACTCGGTCCCGTCCATCCTGGCGAAATACCAGCTGCGATAACGCATGTTGTCCCTGTCCTGGGGTCGATGCTGTACACGGAACCTTCTACGTGTGCGGCGACATACAGCGTGCCGGCGTCGGACATGGTCAGGTCGTCGAGTCCCGGAAAGAATCCCGGCACTGTAGCCACCACAGACCAATCGTCGGGTGCTTCGAGGGGTACTTCGATGACCTGGCCCGTGAACAGATCGTCGGTGTACACCCGGCTGTGGTCCGGGCTGAGCGCCAACCCTTCTGATCGAGGAACGGGCGACCAGTTCTGTTCGACGTCGCCGGCGGTTGGGTCGTACCGAGTCAGACCTCGGGAAGGCGAGCCGATGTCCGTGCCCACGTCGGTGGTGAGAAAGTCCCCGTTCGGCAGTCGGAGAAGTCCGTGAGCCGCCATGTCGGTCACCGCGCTGACCTCGCCGGTACGGGTGTCGAATTGCGAAAGCCCTGGACCGGCAACAAAGTAGAGGATGCCGTAGTGCAACTGCATCCCCCGCGGAGCCGCGAGGTTGTCGAGTACCGGGTCGACGTGACCGTCTGCATCCACGTTCACGATGCTGGAGGCTCCGGATACGAAGAACCCGCCAGCTCCGTCGGGCTCGAGATTCTCGGGTTCGTCGAGTCCGCTCGTCACGGTCTCGACCGACCAGCCTGCACATGTCATGGGCGGCGGGCTCGGCTCAGGTGTTCCGGCGTGAGCAGGTGCAGCCGTGAGAGGCGCAAGCGTAACCACCGCACCGACGAGTAGAAGTGTACGAAGTCTGTTCGAAGCCAGAGACATGGTGCGAACGATAGTGGAGACCGTGCGGTCGGAAAATTTGAGTCGATGTGGGGGACAGGCAGCTAGCGCACAGCAGGGTGCACAGATCGTTGATCTCGGACCGAATCGGCCTAGCCGTAGATCGAACGAATGAATGTCGAGCGAGGGCGACTGACACCGGTGCGTTGTGAATAGGGTGAGCAACGCAAGTCCGTTTGCCGACAGGAGCGTGTCAGCGTGAGTTCACCCATTCTCGTCAAGGGCCAGAATATTTCCTTACCGGACGAGGCGACACAGCTGGATGTCATCGTGTCGTGGGTCGACCCGGAGCGAGACCTCGATGCATCCGCGCTGTTGGTGACATCGACCGGACACGTTCGGTCGGACTCGGACTTCGTGTTCTACAACCAATCGGAGTCTGCCGACGCATCAGTGCGTTATCTCGGCAGCAGTAGCACCGATGAAGGCAAACAGGAACGGCTGTCGATCCATCTCGACTCTCTCCCAGCAGATATCGAGAAAGTAGTCATAGCGGGTAGCTCGGACAATGCTCCGTTGGGCGACTTCGGAAAGTTGTCGCTCCAAGTACGGGATCAAACCGGATCGGTGCTGGGGGAGTTCCTCACTGCCGACGCCACCGCCGAACGTGCGCTGGTGTTCGGGGAGGTGTATCGAAGGGCCGGTGTCTGGAAACTGCGCGCGGTCGGGCAGGGTTGGGAATCCGGGCTTGCAGGGCTCGCAACGGATTTCGGCGTGGACGTCGACGACGGCGAACCGGAAGGCGGTGCCGACGATGTGGTCGTCGTCGAGGTCGCGGATTCGCACGTACAGGCTACGGACCAGAACGGTGAGCTCGTCGATGTGTCGCTTGTCGACGTCGAACCCACCAAGCGCGGCGTGCGAACGAAGAAGCCGTCCGTGAAGAAGGCCAGTCCGCCGCAATTCACGCTTGCTGGGGGAGAGGGCTGGCAGACGGCTCGGCTGTTCTCCATTTCCGGCGTCGGGTCCGGTGAAGAGCAGGAGAAGCGGGCCACGTCGGCACTGATCGCAACGATGCAAGCGGTTCGTCCCTTCGCCCGAGCGATCTGCGCGCACGCTGGCGCACCGTCAGGTCCATTCGAGGGTTACCTCGAGGTGCAATTCGTGAAAGGCGAAGGCAAGGTCATTCCGGACGGGGTTTTCCGGGTGTCGCGTGCGGGGCAGGTATGGACGGCATTGCTCGAAGTGAAGACAGGCACAGGCAAGCTGCAGAAGGAGCAGCTCGAGAACTACCTCGATGTCGCCAAACGGCACAGATACGAAACGGTTCTCAGCCTGTCCAATGACATCCCGGCCTCTGCAGGCGAGCTTCCGGTGCAGGTCAACAAGACCAAGCTCAACAAGGTTTCCCTGCGACACATCTCGTGGTCCGAGGTAATTCACGAAGCCCGAATGTTGCTGTCGCACGGGGACCTCGCCGACTCGTTACAGGTGTGGATCCTCAGTGAGCTCGTGCGCTACCTGACGCACCCGAAATCCGGTGCGACAGAGTTCGTCGACATGGGTCGCCACTGGGTGGCGGTCCGGGATTCCGTCACCGCGGGAACCCTTCGCTCCAGTGATGTCAAAGCTCTGTCGGTTGCGAACACGTGGGCGTCGCTGTCGAGGCACCTGGCGTTGAGGATGACGGCCGATCTCGGCGTCACAGTCAAGCATCACCTTCCGAGGAAGTTCAACGGAGATCCTCAGGCACGCAACGAGTACATCGTCGACCAGCTCGTGGCCTCCGGATGCCTTACTGCCACTCTGCGCATCCCCGACGCTGCCGGAGACGTCACCGTCGAAGCCGATATGCGTACCAACAAGATTCAGTGCAGTACCGCTATCGACGCGCCGACCGACGGGACCGCGCTCAGACGAGCATCATGGCTACTGAGACAACTGAAGAACGCTCCCGCAGACATCCTGGTCGAAGCCGTGTTCGCAGACGCGAGCGAAGTATCGTGCGAGAACCTGGCAACTGTACGAGCAGACACGAAATCACTCACATCAGGCCGGACCAGCGAGCTGCAGTATTTCACGCTGACGTCCCCGACGAAGATGGGCAGCAAGCGCTCAGGGTCGGCGGCCAGCTTCATCGGTAGCGTGACCGACGGTCTCGACGCGTTCTACCGGGATGTCGTGCAGCCGCTGAAGCCGTGGACGCCTTCTGCACCGGAAGCGACCACTCACACATCTGATGAATGACTCTGCTGCTGACTGGACCCCGGGTTGAACGGCTTCACATATCTACGTTCATCGTCAGCGCCAGGTAAGTGTTCAAGCGATCCTCGATGACTGGTCCAGAGAGGTCTGTCCGGCCTGCTGCGCGCCACGGCACTACCCACTGATGCAGCTCTTCGGAGCACGCAAGTGAACTTCGCACTCGCCAATATCGACGGTCGGACCATTCGGCGGCGAGGACGCCTCCGGCCTCGGTGTATTCAGCAGCGAATCGCAAACCCCACAACGGCCCGTGCAGAAGTGCGAGATTCGTGCAGCAATGCGCGACGTCGAGATCCGCAGGTCCGCTACAAATCCCGGCCCAGTCGAGCACACCGGAGACGGCTGGCCCGGTAGGTCCTGTGTCGAACAGAACGTTGCCGGGCTGAAAGTCCCTGTGCAGCAACCGGGCCTGGGAGCGCGACGGTGGGCGGCCGATGACTCTGGTCGCGGCCGACCAAATATCGGTGTCGGCGGTCGGTGGAACGACGGCGCTCTCTGCAATAGACCCTGTCGAGTATCTGCGAAGCCCGGCTTTCACGGGGATCGAGTGAATTGCCACAAGAAGCTGCGCCAAGCATCGGATACGGGTCTGGATGCCGTCGTCGTACAGCGGTTGCCCGGGCAGGAGGGTCATGAGAAGCGATGGATGCGCGCACTGCGTCGCGGCAAAGTCGGCTGCAGCCAACAGAGGCGTGGGGATGCTGTCGGACTCGAGCAACGTCAGAGCCTCAGCCTCGCGTCTGAGCCATTCCTCAGCGTGCTCCTGCGCTGACGGTGCCGTGTAGCTCTTCAACACGAGCACGCGAACGGCGTGCTGATCATCTGCCACAGTGAGCCGACGCACCTCGGCCGTGATGCCTCCGGTCATCGAGTCCACGGCCGTCACACGTTCGCCGGGTTCGAGGTGTTCGAGAACCCAGGTGGCAGTGGAATGAGCAAGATCGGTTGACATAACGGTCATGCCTCCGTCCCGCTGCGCTGGGTGCCGCAATCCCGGTGTCGGCCGAGCATCTCACCAGGCAGCCTTCGCGGTCCACCTGTTTTCGGCTGTATCCATGATTGAGGATCCGGCGTATTGGGCATCGTGCAGATATGACAGAGAACGCAAAGCTGACAGTGGAACGCACCATCGAAGCGCCCGTGGACGCAATTTTCGACGTCCTGTCCAATCCCGAGCGGCATCAGGCACTCGACGGCTCGGGATTCGTACGCGGCGTGGACCACGCAGACCGAATTCAGAAGGTCGGCGAGAAGTTCACGATGAACATGCAGGGCGATCACATGGGTGGGGAATACCAGACCGACAATGTCGTCACCGGGTACGCCAAGGACAAGCTACTGGCATGGAAGACCGCGCCGGCCGGCAACGAGCCTCCCGGATGGGAATGGTTGTGGGAACTGGAGTCTCAGGGACCCAACGAGACATTGGTGCGGCACACCTACGACTGGTCGAAGGTCACGGACAAGAAGCTTCTCCAGCAGATCGGGTTTCCCCTGGTCACCGAGGATCAGCTGAACGACACACTTGCACGCCTCGCTGTCGAGGCAACGTCCTGATCTTTCGGGCATACGTTCAGCCGTAGAACGCCGCTGCGTCGACGCTCTCGATGTGCATCCATCGAGCTGGAAAGTCCGTCGACGCAGCGGCTTCGGCGAGGTCCAGGCCACGTATAGCCAACGCCGTCGTGGGTGACTGGTCCACGATCAGACTGATCGCGTACGTTGCTGCGGTGACGTGAACGCAAGGATCAGTTCTGCTGGAACAGGTGCATGCCGTGTCGACGTCCATGGGAACCGGTGCCAGACCCCCCGATACCAGCTCCGCGTGAAGCGCGTCGGGCAGATCCCCGCTCCCTCTGCCGTGAGTCGGATGACTGGCGACGATGCGCAGAGCCGCCCTTTTGTGAGCCGCCGAATAGCGCGGCACCGTGAATGTCGCGGTCTCCATTTTCTTTCCTGCCGAGACCATGCAGCGAAGAGAACCGATCGTGTTGGTATCCACGATGGCCGACTCGCTACGAGCCAGGCTCCGCGCTCGAGGAAGCATGGGATTGGGTCGGGTAGCGGTGATTGGCTCGACTCGACGCAACCATTCCTTGCCCCATGGAGTCGCACCGAACGGCGGGGGCTGGGGAGTGGATGCCATCACCGTGCCACCGACAGCGACAACGTCTGTCTGAGTGTCGAATCATCCAGTGCGGCAAGCGCTGCCTCGTTGTTCCCCTCGGTCAACCCTGCAATTGCTTTCTTCCGGGCGTGCAGCGACGCAATGTACTCCTCCAATGTTCCTTCGGTGGTGAGCGCCATGACTGTCACAGGCGAGGTCTGTCCGATTCGATGTACCCGGTCGGTTGCCTGCGATTCCACCGCCGGATTCCACCACCGGTCGTAATGGATGACGGTGCTGGCCCGGGTGAGGTTCAACCCATAGCCGGCCGCTTTCAGGCTCAGCACCATCACGGGACAGCTACCGCCCTGAAACTCGTCCACCATTCTCTCGCGCTGGTCCACGTCGAGTCCGCCGTGGAAGAACGGTATGGCGGCTCCAGTGACACGCGCGAGATGGCCGGCGAGAAGCTCACCGGTCTTGCGGTACTGGGTGAAAACCAATGCTGTCTGCGACGATTCGGCGAGCTCCTCGATGATGTCGGTGAGCCTGTCGAGTTTCCCGGAACGGTCGGGCGACGAAGACATGTTGCCGTTCACGAGACCCGGGTGGTTGCAGATCAGTTTCAGAGAGGTCAGCAAAGCGAGCACCGCAGTCCCTCGGCGTTGTGTAGAACCGAAACCGGTGTCGAATGCAGCCTCGACCGTCGAGTTGTACAGCATCGCTTGCTCGTTCGTGATCGGGCACAGTACGTCTATCTGCTGTTTGGGTGGAAGGTCGGTCGCCACTTCGTCTTTCGTCCGTCGGAGGACGACCGGAGCTATGGAATGGGACAAGTGCGCAAGCGCAGCCGCCGAACCTGCGTTCTCGATGGGTGCGGAAAATCGCCGAGTGAAGCGTGCTCTGGTCCCGAGCAGACCCGGGTTGGTGAGGTCGATCAGGGCCCACAGTTCGTCCATGCGGTTCTCGACCGGGGTGCCGGTCAGTGCGATGCGAGTTGTCGAGCTCAGTCGTCGCGCGGCACGGGAAACCTGCGTGCGCGAGTTCTTCATGACGTGCGCTTCGTCGAAGAAGACCGTGTTCCAACTGATCTCGGCCAGACGGTCGGTGTCGGAGCGCAATGTCGGATATCCGGTCACGGTCACGCAGCCGACCTCGCCACATCCACCGAGCGAGCGGTTCGGTCCCCGGTAGACATTGACCGTCAGGTCGCCGGCGGAGAACTTCTCGATCTCACGTCGCCAATTGCTGATCAGGGATGTCGGGCACACCACCAGAAAATTGCCTTCACCGCGCGAGGCTCCCACAATCATGTGGGAAATGGCCTGCAGAGTCTTGCCCAACCCCATCTCGTCGGCGAGAATTCCTCCACCCCCGGCTTCTCCGACGGTCGGAATCCAGGACGCACCGTGCACCTGATACGGCCGCGGGGTGAAAGTGGACGCACTGTCGCCAAGACTGCCCTGCATGTGCAGGCTGGTGCGTAGGGCATCGACGGCACCGTGCGCGGTCGACACGCTGGACCCGCCCGTGTTGGGCACCGCGTACGCCGCCGGGGGGAGTGACTCCAGCAGCGATGCAGGAATCTCGGCGTAGTGGGGCCGGTGTTCCAGGTGGTCCAGAACCGCCAGCCACCCCCGGGCCGACGCGCTTTCCGGGAGGCCTGCCGATGGTGCCAGTGCCGCTTCGAGTTCGACGCGACGCGGCTCGACGAGCTGCGCTTCGACGGTCCGTACTGCCACGGAGCCACCCGTATTGGGAAGTGTCAGTTCGATCGGCGTCGTCGCTGTGGTAGCCGTCCTTGTGGAATCACGTTGCCAGACAGCGAAACAGTGTCGACGGGGCAGGTAGGTGACCTGCGGAGCGAGGCCCGTGTCGGTCGTCGAGAACATGCAACCTCCAGCCGAGTGAGCGCTTCGGTCGACCCGAAGCTGCCCACACGGTACGTGCCCGAACGGGATTTCGCCGCATTCAACAGCGTTTGACAATTCCGAAAAATGCTGTCCTACAGCGCTATCGAGCAGCACGCAGCGGCGCGGAACCGATCAGGATTGCTCGCGCGAACACCACCACGTGGTGCGGCCGCCCACCGTTCCGCGAGTCATCGGAGCACCGCATCGTGGGCACGCCGCGTCCGCCTTGCGGAACGGGATGATCTCACCGGTGTGCACGCCACCCTTCTTGATCGCTGACCTGATGGCGCGACGCAGAACAACGCGGAGCTCGTCGAGTTCCTCGGTGGTGAGGGTCTTTGCCCGTCTGGACGGAGATTGCTCGCTCTGCCACAGCACCTCGTCGGCCAACAGATTGCCGACGCCTGCGATTGCTGCTTGGTCCAGCAAACGTGCTTTCAGAGGTGCTCCGCTGGAACCGATTCGGTGCCGGAAGTCGTCGCGCGTGATCTCCGCAGCATCGGGCCCCAACGCATCGATATCGGGTTCGAGGCGCACTCGGCCGAGCCGGCGCTTGTCGAAGAGCCGGAGCTGACCCCCGTCTTCGAACGTCATGGCAAAGCGTGTCCACTCGGGCTTGTCGGTGTCGCGCTCGCCCACGTGCGGATCGCCGCCTCCGTACTGCGACGTGCGATCGCCGTCAGGAGCGGTGACAATGACGCGGCCGCCCATTCCGAGATGGATTCCCAGCGTCGGACCGCTGGACCCGTCGGCGGTGACGGTTTCGCACCACATCGCCTTGCCACGTCGACATGCCTCGGTGAGCTTGCCGCCCTTCAGGGCGTGAGCGATATCGCCCGGCATGTGTGGGCGGCACTCGAACGAGTCGGTGTCATCGATGTCGACGATGACGCGTCCGAGGGCTTTCTCGACGACCTGTCGAGCGTTTTCGACTTCGGGTAGTTCGGGCATGAAGCGGGTGTACCCAATTCGCCGGCTCTATGCGCGAGCCTGTGTCGTCAGGCGCGCTTCCTACCGGTGGCGAACTGTCTGAAGCCGATCAGGTTGCCGAACGGATCGAGAACCTGGCACAGACGTTCACCGGTGAACACCGATTTCGGCCCTCGATGCACGACGCCTCCGCGATCGACGCAGCCGGCGACCACTGCGTCCACGTCGTCGACGTTCCAGTACGAGACCGACCCTGCGGTCCCCGCGGGGCGGTTGTACGAATCGGTGACGTGGACGGTGAGCCGGGTTCCTGAGACGTCGAACGCGGCGAGTTGCTCGTGTACGTCGACGGGGTCGGTGCCCAGGAGCGTTCGGTACCAGTCGACGGCGGCGGCGAGGTCGTCTGCGAAGTAGAAGACGTTCCCCACGCCCGAGAGTGCGTTGTCCATCATTGTCCGTTCGGGTTCGCTCGCACAGACAGTGCGATGTCATGGGTTTCGGTGTGCGTAGCACCGTCGACGGTGTGGGCCAGCGCTTTCTGCACCACGTCGTGGTCGGAGCCGGTCCACCGTTCTTCTCGCTGACGTCGGTACTGGCTCCACGACGGCACAGTGAACTGCTCGACCACGGTGTCCTCGACGTCCAGACTCCGGTACAGGTTCCAGGCGTACGCCCCCGTTCGCTTCCGCGCGATCCCGACCGGAGCCATCGACGTCAGAAACTGCTCCAGAGCGTCGTCGACCACTCGGTACGTAACGGTGATCCGCACCGGCCCGTCGTCCGGATCGGGTTCGAACATCACGGTCGGGGTCGGCCACGCCATGGACACCGCACGGTCGAGCACGCCGGTCTCGGGTCGCAGGGGGAGGACTGCGACACTCGCAGCGACGAATGCCAAGGCGGCTACCGCGACCGCGAGTGCGTCGACGATGCCGATCTTCGACGCCAACCATCCCCACACGAGCGAGCCGATGGCCTGAGAACCCATGAAGACCAGAAGGTAGACCGACATCCCGCGCGCTCGAACCCAGGTGGCGAGCGAAAGCTGGATAGACGCATTCAGTGCGGTCAACGTCGTGATCCAGGCAATGCCGGACAACAACAGCGCCGGGACCACCGCCCACAGCGGAAGCCACGCGAGCGCTGCCATTCCCACGCCGTACCCGACAGCAGAGCCGACGAGCAAGGTGTTTGCGCCGCAATGTTTTCGGAGCATCGGTGTGGCGGCAACGCCGATCACGGCTCCGACCCCGAGTACGCCCAACAACACGCCGTATCCCACCGAGCCCAGTTTCAGTACCGACGACGAAGCCGATGGCAGTAGCGCCCACAATGCAGAGGCGGGGAAGGCGAACAACGCCGAGCGCAGAATGATTCGTCGAACGATCGGGCCGGACCGGATGTAGCGGACCCCGGACAGGATCGACTCGGCAAGGCCTTCTCGATCCGTTTGTGGATGTTTCGGGCGTTTCCATGCAATCAGCACGCTCAACGTTGCGAGAAAGGAGGCGGCGTTGATGGCGAACACGAAGGTCGGCCCGGCCAACGCCACCAGTACCCCGGCAAGCGCCGGTCCGACGGCCCGCGCCCCGTTGACGGTCACGCTGCCCAGCGCCGAGGCGGCCGGGATTTCTTCACGGCTCACCAGCTCGGGCTGAATGGCCTGCCAGGCGGGAGCGGACAGTGATGTCCAGCAACCCAATACGAATGTGCAGGCGAGCAATCCCCACGGAGACAAGGTGTCGGTCCATGCCAGTGCGGTCAACATAATTCCGGTCAGCATCGAACCGGCACCGACCGCGATGAGCAGAACGCGGCGATCGAGCGCGTCGGCGAGCGCGCCTGCCAGCAGGGCCAGCAACAGGGTGGGTAACAGACTTGCTGTCTGCACGGCGGCGATGATGGTGGTCGACGCCTCACGTTCGACCAGGAACCACTGCGCACCGACGGTCTGCATCCAGCCGCCGATGTTCGACACCAGCTGTGCGATGAAGAGGCTGCGGTAGACGGTATTCCGTAGCGGTGACCACGCGGACGGTGCTGCCGGCGTGGTGTCGGTGGCGCTCACGCCAGTCCCGCCGACCATTGCGCGAATGTCTGCCATTCGACCTCGGGATATCGGGTGCGCAAGCCGTCGATGTCCGCGTCGTATCCGACGTCGGTCAAGAATTGGAACATCGCTCTCATGTCCTCGGAACCTATGTCCCGTGCCCGGCTCGAATACGGCTGCACCGAGGTTCCGAGAACGTCGCCGAGAGTGTTCGCCATGGCCTCCAAGCTCGGATCGTCCGACGCGAGATCGATTCGCATCTCGCGAAAGTGCGCGGGTTCGGTCAACACGAGGGTGACGAACCGCCCCAGATCCCGCCGCGACAGCTGCTGTAATGGAGTGTGGAGCGGCAAGGGCAGATCGAGGCGGCCGGCCCTGACGTCGTCCAGTCCGCCGAGAAGGTTGTCGTAGAAGTAGGTGGGGCCGACGATCGTGTACGACAGCCCAGCTCGACGCAGCAGTGCCTCGGTTTCGGCCTTCGTCTCGAAATGCGGTATGCCGGTGCGGCGGTCAGCGCTCGCAACCGAGGAGAACACCACGTGCGGAACCTCCGCGGCGATCGCCGCATCGACGAGGGCTGCGCCCTGAGCCAATTCGGCCGCGGGACCGTCCTCGAACGGCGTCGTCATCACGAACGCACCGGCACTGTCTCTCAGTGCAGCCGCGGACGATTCCCGATCGGTGATGTCCGCGACGACGATCTCGGCACCTCGCTCACGTAGCCGATCCGCGCGGGCCGAATGACGCCGCACCACTGCGCGCACCGGTAGCCCCCGCGCCAGCAGGGCATCCACCACCGCGCCGCCCTGCCCTCCGGTTGCTCCGACGACTGCGTACGGTCTGATCATCGTGTTGTCACCTTTGTTCCGGAGGGCGAGAGCGGGGCTGCTACTGGGCGATGAAGGCGAGAATGTCTGCGTCCAAGGCCTTCTGGTAATCGCCGTAGATTCCGTGCGGTGCACCGGGGTAGACCTTGAGGGTGCCGTGCTGGACGAGTTCTGCGGTTTTCAGCGCCGCCGCGGCGATCGGCACGATCTGGTCGTCGTCGCCGTGGGCGATGAAGATCGGGACGGTCAGCGCTTTGAGATCCTCGGTGAAGTCGGTCTCGGAGAACGCCTTCACGCAGTCGTATGCAGCAGTCAGATTGACCAGCATCCCCTGTCGCCAGAAGTCGTCCTTGGCGCCCTGGGAGATGGCGGAGCCCTCACGGTTGGCACCGAAGAACGGCTCGGACAAGTCCTTGTAGAACTGCGATCGATCGTAGAGAACGCCGTTGCGGATGTCGTCGAGTGCTTCGATCGGCGTGCCCTCGGGGTTGGCCTCGGACTTCAGCATGACCGGGGGAACGGCACCGGCAGTGATCACCCGAGCGACACGGCTGCCACCGTGCTGCGCGGCGTACCGCACGACCTCGCCGCCACCGGTCGAGTGTCCGATGAGGGTGAGTTCCTGCAAGTCGAGGGCCTCGACCAGTTCGGCCAGATCCTTGGCGTAGGTGTCCATGTCGTGGCCGACGGCAGTCTGCGAGGACCGGCCGTGGCCGCGGCGATCATGTGCGATGGCGCGGTAGCCGGCGTCTGCGAGAAGCTTCAGTTCGAGCTGCCAGGCATCCGAGGACAGTGGCCAGCCATGACTGAGCAGAACTGGCTTTCCGGTGCCCTGCTCGGTGTAGTAGATCTCGGTTCCGTCGGTGGTGGTGATGTACGGCATGGCCTGCTCCCTGGTTCGGTTCGATTGGGTACCGACAACATTCGTCCGTTCCCGGTTCGAGAGCGTCGCCGCTGCCATCCAACGCGGGGGAGGAGATTCCGGTGGCGCCGCTACCTGCTAGCCGGTAGACAGACCGATGTGGACCGACAGTGTCGTGCCACCCCCGGGTGGGCTGGCGATGGTCAGTTCGCCGCCGACTGCGGCCACCCGATCCTGTAATCCGATCAAACCCGACCCTGTGCTCGGATCGGCACCTCCGCGGCCGTTGTCGGTCACGGTCAGTTCCAAGCTGTCCTCGGTCAGGTGCGCGGTGATGTCGACTTCGGTGGCCTCGGCATATTTGGCCGTGTTCGTCAGCGCCTCGGCGACCACGTAGTACGCAGCCACTTCCACCGATTCGTCCATCCGGGAGGAAATGTCGGCGGTGAGGGCAACGGGAATCGGACTGCGTCTGGCCAACGTCTTGAGTGCCGGTGCGAGTCCTCCGCGCGAGAGGATTGCGGGATGGATGCCGCGACTGAGTTCGCGGAGGTCGGTGTGCACCTGCGACAGCGTCTCGACGCTGCGGTCCAACATCGCGCGGAGCTCGGTCAGATTCTCCGGGGCAGCGGCTTGGGCGCCGCGCAATTCCATTCCGAGAGAGACGATTCGCTGTTGGGCACCGTCGTGCAGGTCACGCTCGATACCTCGGCGGGCTTGGTCGGCTGCGGCGACCACGCGGGACCGGGACCGCGTCAGCTGAACTCGTGTGTCGTGGTTGTAGACCGCAGTGGCAACGAGGTCGGCGAAGTCGGCCAGTCGATCTCGGGTCTCACCGCCGGCCGCATACTGCGTAGCTGTCGTGCCGATGATGACGGCACCCCAGGTATTGCCGTCGACAGTGATCGGTACACCTTCGACCCAGCGAATACCCCTGCCCTCCAGTCGCTCAGCGATACCGCCGGTCGCTTCGGTGAAGTCGACGGCAGCGGCGCGGCCGGTGTCGGCGACGATCGTGGCCACGTTCTGCCCACCGATCGGCAGTCGATCACCGGCTTGCACGCGCTCACCGGCGGAGTCGTCGCGGATCGCCAGAATCGTGTAATACCCGTCGCTGTAGCGGATCACCGAAACATGTTCGTTGTCCAACCCGACGGTGAGTTCGTGTGCGACTGCGAGGTACACGTCATCCGGATCGGCCCGCAGCGCCACCAATGTTGCGACCTTCCGCAGTGACGCTTGCTGGCGTGCCAGCGCGACGGTACGCAGGTGCATGTCCTGACGGTCGCGGGCGGCGGCAAGAAGAGCCTCCAACGAAGGCACGACACGGCGGATACGGCGGGCATCGACGCTATCGAGATCGGCGGGAACCAGCAGCGACGCGGTGACGACCTCCCCGTCCCGAAGCAGGATTTTCTCCTGCCCCACGGACGCGTCGGCATTCCCTTGCTGCAACACCGCGAAGGGCAGGTCGAGGACCGCAGCCAGCCGGGTGCTGGCAACATCGAGCATTGTCGGGGTGTGGTCCGAGCGCAAGATGGTCTTGGCGAACGCCGCCAACATATCTGCTTCTCGTCGACGTTGATCGGATTCGGTTGCACGCAAACGTGATTGGCCAACCAGCACGTTGGTCAGAAGCGCCAGTGCAAGAAACACGATCAGTGCAGGGACGAGGCTCTCACTGCTTTCGAGTACATGGATGTAGGCGTACGCGCCGGCACTGGCGACCGATGTCGCGATCGACAGACGAAAGCCCCACCCCGCAGACACGATCAGCACTCCGAACAGAAATATCGCACCGAAAGCATTCTCGGGTGACACCCGTTTGAGCGTCAGCACAACGAGTATCTCGACGGCGATGGCGGCTGCGGCCACTGCGATTCCGCAGGCGACCGGCGGCGCACTCGGCCGGAGTATCACAGTGACGAGCCGGTCGCGGAGGGCGGTGTCCGACGTCATCGGCACATCCGACTGCTCGAATTACCGCTAGCGGTAATGCCGACCCGAGCAGTCTCTGACACTCTCGACAGAGTGATGCCCTCCCGCCTGCAGTGCCTGATCGTCGACGACAGCGACGCTTTCTGTGTTGCTGCACGCCGACTGTTGGAATCGGCAGGGATGTCGGTGGTCGGCACCGCGACCTCACTCACCTCGGCGATCGATGCAGTGCTGTCCACCCACCCCGATCTCGTGCTGGTCGATATCGACTTGGGTGCCGACAGTGGATTCGACGTGGTCGAAGCGATCGACGCCCAGGATCTGACGCCTCCGCCTGCCGTCATTCTCGTGTCGACACACGACGAGGAGGACTTCGCAGACCTGGTGAACAACAGTTCTGCCCTGGGTTTCCTGTCGAAATTCGAGCTGTCGGCGAGCGCGATCGAAGCCCTGCTGGGCACCTGACGGCGGGTCACCCGACGGTGTCCAGATACAGGATCACCGCTCGCACGCGACGGTGATCGTCGGCCGTCTCCGACAGGTCCAACTTGGTCAGGATGCTTCGGACGTGCTTCTCGACGGTTCCTTCGGTGATCCACAAGCGTCTGCCTATGCCCGCGTTGGAGAGCCCTTCGGCCATCAAGGTCAAGACGTCCCGTTCGCGAGAACTCAACGCGCCGAGGGGATCACCTCGGCGCTTGGCCGCAACCAGTTCGTATACAAGAGCAGGATCGATGACCGACGATCCTGCCGCGATCCGATCTATCGTCGAGACGAAGTCGGCGATGTCGGTCACACGGCTCTTGAGCAGGTAACCCATACCCTTGGCGGTGTTGTTCGCGCTGTCGAGCAGTTCGAGTGCGTGATCGACTTCGACGTGAGCAGACAAGAGCAGTAGAGAGACGTCGGGGAAACGGTCGCGGATCTTCACGGCCGCGTCGAGCCCCTCGGCGGTGTAGGTCGGTGGCATCCTGATGTCGATGATCGCCAGGTCCGGTGGATCTTTCTCGAGCAACGCCAGTAACTCCTCGGCGTCACCGGCCCGGCCCACGACATCGAGGCCCGCCTGGGTGAGCAAACTGGCCAGGCCTTCTCGCAGCAACACGTCGTCATCGGCGATGACTACTCGTATCTGGGACATCACGCTCCTCGAACCCGTCGGGTTCGAAGTATCGGCTGCGGCGTCGTGAGCTGTCATCAGTCATTCGACTCTATTGCGCGCTTCGAGTGTCGACTCGGTTTCGCGATTCTTCAGTCGCTCGATCGGTCGTCGTGGATTCCACGGTTCGGACTCGGCCCGGGGGAGAGGTCGTTCTCACGGGTTGCCTCGAAAAACAACTGCAGGAAGGACGACGACGCATCCCCGGGCTGGGCGGCGCGAGCCTGACGGGGTTCATCCGATGACCTCGACATCGCCATTCCTCCCTTCCGTCCCTCACCCGCAGAACGGGTGTCGCTTCCTCACAAATAGTCTCAGATTCTGAACAGTCAAACAACTGAGAGTTCTCGGAGTGGAGTCGGGAAGCGGGGTGGTGAGGAAGTCGACGTACGGGCTTACATACCGGCGGCCGTGGGAGGTTCGACCAGCATCCTCTTGATCACTTTGCCGGTCGCGGTTCGGGGGAGTTCTTCGAGGAACGTGATGTCTCGCGGCACCGAGAACCGGCTCAGTCGATTTCGGATGTAGGCCCGCACCATATCTGCGTCGAGGCCTGCAGCACCCCGACCGACGACGAACGCCGCGAGGCGCTGACCGTACTCGTTGTCCGGTACACCGACCACCGCTACCTCGCCGACCTGAGGAAGGTTGGCGATGGCGTCCTCCACTGGCCCGGGAAACACGTTCTCGCCGCCGGAGATGATCATCTCGTCGTCCCGCCCGCACACGAAGAGCCGCCCGTTGCAATCGATGTACCCGAGGTCGCCGGTATCCATGAGTGCTGCACCGCGAGCCGAAGCAGTCGACGGAGGCTCGGCGTTGGTGTAGCCGTCGAAGAGCATGTCGTTACCTACGAATATCCGCCCCAGAGTGCCGGTCGGAACCACTGCGCCGTCGGCGTCGAGTACGGCGATGGTCGTGCCGAGCGGCGGCCGACCCGCGGTAGTGGGAGCTGCACGCAGATCCTGCGGTGTGGCGATGGTCGCCCACGAGACCTCGGTGGAACCGTAGAAGTTGTACAGAACATCTCCGAACGCATCCATGAACCGCGAGACGGTCGACCCCGTCAACGCCGAACCGCTGCACGCGACGACTTTCAAGCTGGACGTGTCGTAGCGTGATCGCACGGACTCGGGTAGATCGAGTATGCGCTGCAACATGATCGGGACGGCGATCAGCGACGTGCACCGATGAGTCTGGATTGCCCGCAAGCACTCTTCCGGATCGAATCGATCCTGCAGAACCACGGTTGCCCGCAGCGGTGTACTGATCTGCAACGCCGCCAGCCCCCAGCTGTGGAACATCGGCGCGGCGATCAGCATGCGCTCGTTCATACGAAGTGGCATGCGGGACAACATGGCCGCGACGGTCCCGAAGCCGCGTGGGGTCGGGCGAAGTGCACCTTTGGGAGACCCGCTGGTGCCCGAGGTCAGCACGACAACGGATCCGGGCCGTTGCGGTCTGTCGAACGTGGCGGACGGAGCCGCGACGAAATGCTCCAGGGTGCGACGGCCCGCGACGACGGTATGAGCCGACAAGCTGACGCGGAGGACGTCGTTGGGGAGGTAGCGAACCATCTTGTCGAATTCGTCGTCGACGAACAACGCTTGCAGCTGGTGACGACTCGAGATGGTCTCGATCTGGCGGGCCGCGAGGCCGGTGTTGAGAAGTACGACCTCGACACCGAGCATGCCGCAGGCGACGACGCATTCGATCATGGCAGTGTGATTGCGGGCCAGAACTCCTACCGTGCTTCCCGGGCGAATTCCGGATGCGGCGAACCCTGCTGCTATCCGATGCGATCGCAGGTGGATCTCTGCGAACGTGCGAGTACCGCGATCGTCGATCACGGCAATTTCGTCCGGTGACTTGGCGGCGGCGGCCGCGAAGCCACCGCCGAGGGTGAAGCCCCATTTCGCCAGCGAGTTCAGCTGCCGGTATGCGCGATCAGGACGCGCGGCGCGAACGACGCCGGTACCGATCATCGTTTTGAGGACCGCAAGCTGTAGCGACCGGGAATCGCCGGCGTTGGACACGATCGATGTCGTTGCGCCGGAGAGGGACTCGGCCAACCTGTTCAGGCCACCCATGACCCAGTCGACCACTGCCCGATTGTGTTCGGGTTGCGGCGAGTAGGTTCCGGCCAGGCCGGCTCTGAAGATCGTCACATCGATTTTGGTCTCGCTCGGTGAACGCGCGCTGAGGGTGAATCTGATGAAACCGCCGGATTCGACGTGCTCGACGGTGATGATCGGCCGGTTACGTCTGTTCACCACGACTTCGAGTGCGTGCTCGACCCCACCGACGCCGCACGTGTAGCGGTTCGCCGACTCGCTGAGAAGGCAGTACCCGAGTCCGGGGAAATATCGCGGGTACAGTTCGACCGCACTGAGCATCCCGCACACTTGCTCGACGTCGTGTGCGAAGACCGTGCTGCAGTCGATGACGTCGGAAACCATGGTCCACCCCTGTGCCTTGCCGTGTCGAACAGCGCCGCTGCCACATCGGCACCGACCAGAAGAATGGCAGCGCACATCGGTAACGGGTCATCCGCCTGGATGAAGTCGTCATAGTAATCCCGGTGCGCGGTTTCGGGAAGGAAACGCGAATCTCCGTCTAATTGGGACGAAGTTCGCCGCCGCCCCAGATCTCGTCGAACGGAACCGTGCGGGCCAGGATTCGCTCCGTCGCTCGGTGTCCCGACAGGAATGCCGCGGTCACCGTCGACGGATCGTCCGTCCACGTTGCCTCACCGGCCAGGTGTAGAACTCCGCCGACCGGGGTCGACAGATCGTCGTGGTCGCTCGGTCGCGAGCCGACCGCCGGGTACGAGTAAGCACCGCGGGAGAACGGGTCGTCCTGCCATCGCGTGACATGCACCCGCTGCGGGGAGATCACGCGTTCGCCGTAGAGGCCACGAAGCGCGTCGAGCACCGATTCGGCAATGCGTGCGTCGGACCACTGCCGGATCGTCTGCGCGCACGGCCCCGCCGCAAACGTGAGCAGCGTGGGCAACCCCTGCGGCACGGTGACGTCGTACCACGAGTGCCACCAACGCCCGGCCTCCCCTTGCTGCCGAATCGCGTAGACGTCCTCGTCCCAGAATGCATGCGGGAACTGTAGGAACACCTTCTCGAACGCGTTCATCTGGAGTCCGTCCAGCGCAGTCGACACCGGATGGGGAAGAGGTGGTTCGATAAGCAAGGTCGGTGACTTCAGGACGCCGATCGGAACCGTCACCACGATGTGGTCGGCCGAGAACGTCTCGGTGAGAGTCTCGACGGAGGAGCTGTTCGATCCCCACGCGATGCGTGTCACTTCATGGCCGAGTCGTACATCCAGCCCGTCGGCCAGACAGACCGCGAGCCGGTCGTACCCCTCGGGGAAGACGACCTCGTCACCCTCGATCGCGTCGTCGTCCAACCCGTGCGCATCGAGCATCCCCTGGTCGACACCCAGCTGTTCCTCGGCCCGGTGACCCAGGAACTCCCGGACCCGTTCGATTCGATCAGGATCCCATGCGAGCCGTTTCACGGTGCTGTTCACGGCATCCCCGTACGACGTGCCCAGGGTCGATGTCTCTATGGTCGCCGCCAGCAGCTCATCGACGACGTGTACGTCGGACGCGAAGCTCGCAACCTCGTCCTCGCTCAGACGCCGTCCGTTCGGTGAGTAGTACGCGATAGGCCGTCCGTCCGGCTGAAAACTCCCCACCGTGAACTCGTTGGTCGGAATGCCGAAAGCCTGTACCGCGTCGGCCAGCGGATTGTTGTCGATTCCATGAACCCAGGACGCACCGACATCGAGAATCTGTCCGTCCGTCCGCAGGGTGTGCACCCGTCCGCCGATGCGGTCGCGGGCTTCGAGAACGACCACACGGTGACCCGCACGGTGCAGAATGCGTGCTGCGGTGAGGCCGGAAATGCCGGCTCCCACCACCACGGTGTCGACGTGCGTCATGCTCTGTCCGTTCCATTGGTTGCCGACATGCTCAGTTCCCACGGCCGGGGTTGCCGTTGCCGGAGTTCCCGTTGCCTGAATTGCCGTTGCCGTTGCCGTTGCTGTTGCCTGGACTCCCGTTGCCGGAGTTGCCATTGCCCGCATTACCGTTGCCGTTGTTCCCGTTTCGCGGTGGAGCCGCAGGTTGTGGCGGCTCGGCGGGCACCTGTTCGACGGCGGGGGCGGGCACGTCCTGGGGGAGGTTCGAGACAACCGGCATCGAGGACTCGGATGCCGTCGTCACGGGTGCCGGACTGGTCGGAGCGGTGACCGATGTGGACGGCGATGTCTCGATCGGCGCGTCGCCTGTTCCGGTTGCCATCCAGGCAATTGCCGACGCGACGGCGACGAACAGTGCGGCCGCAGCCACAGGGACAAGACCGCGACGCCGTGAACCCTCCGTTGGTCGAGGGGCCGAATCCTGCTCGGCGACAACCGCTGTCGAATTCGCGACGGGCAGGACCGCAGTGGCCGGCGGTGGTGGCGGTTCGCTGGAGAGACTGTGTAAGGCGTCGGCCACGGTGTCCGCCGTCGGCCTGTTTTCGGGATGTCTGGCCGTCATCGTAGTCAGCAGCGAATGCCACTGGGGCCCGAGTTGCTCGGGTACCTCGGGGTCGCGGTGCAAGCGCGCCACGGCTGCGGCTACCGCGCTGCCGTCGAACACCATTGCGCCGGTAAGACATTCGATGAGAACCAATCCGAGGCTGTAGATGTCGGTTGCAGGCCCCGCAGAGGTGCCCGTCGCCTGTTCCGGGCTGAGATAGTGAGCGGTGCCGACGGTGGTGCCGTGCTCGGTGAGGCGGTCGGCGTCGACGATGCGAGCGATACCGAAATCGGTGAGCTTGACGCAGTGTCCCGTGCCCGACGCCGGCTCTCGGCCGACCAGGATGTTGGCCGGTTTGATGTCGCGGTGGATCACGCCGCGGTGGTGGATGTAGGCAAGGGCTCGAGCAATCTCGTGTCCCATCCGGGCGACGAGAGCGCCCGGTAGTGCGCGGCCTGCGCGGTAGCCGTTCAGAGTGGGGCCGTCGACGAACTCCATCACGAGAAACGGCACTCGGATACCGCCGGTGTAGGGGGCGGTACCGGCGTCGTACAACGTCACCAGGCCAGGATGCGACAGCGACGCGAGCGTCCTGATCTCGGCATCGATCCGTGCATCGGTATGTGCGGGTTCACCCTGACGGAATATCTTCACGGCAACGGGCCTACCGAGGACGTCGTCGTCGGCTCGAACGACATCTGCCATTCCGCCGCGCCCCACGACGTTGCCCAGACGATATCTGCCCGCGAACAGGTGATCGTCGGAGTTCGCACCCACCATTGTTCACCGCCGATCCGAAGTCTTCCGAGCACCCTATAGCCCGTCGGCGAGGGAAGAGGGCGCGGCCGGCGACCATCGGGCATGATGGTTCCCCGGGTGGGGACCGTCGAGGGGTACCGAGGGAGGTCCGCCTGTGCATCGTGACGCCTCGCACGCGCAATTTTCGCCGATGACGATCGATATCACGTCGACCTACCAGCCGATCGTCGCGTTGGACGGCCGAGCTGTCGTGGGTTACGAAGCCCTGGTGCGGACCTGCGGCGACGCGCAGGCGATCTCGCCGCCGCAGCTGCTGCGCGAGGCGGCCGATCGAGGCGAGTCGGCCGAGTTCGACTGGCGGTGCAGACTCAGCGCCCTGAGCGGGGCTGTCGAGGCCGGTTTCCCCGATGGACTCGCGTTGTTCGTCAACGCGGAACCCACCGCCCTGGACGCGCCACCTCCGAGAGAGTGCCTGCCGTTGGTGGCCGAGGCATCTCGGTTGTCGATCATCGTCGAGATCACCGAGCGGGATCTGATGGGTGACCCCGCCGGGCTGCTGCGTGCCGTAGAGCGTGCCCGCGACCTGGGATGGCGGGTCGCGCTCGACGATGTGGGTGCAGACTCGTCGAGTCTGGCACTGATTCCGCTGCTCCGGCCCGACGTCATCAAGCTGGATATGTCTCTCGTGCAGGGCCGTTCGAGCTATGCCACGGCGTCCGTGGTGTCCGCGGTCGCCGCCGAGGCCGAACGCAGCGGTGCGCTGGTGCTCGCCGAGGGAATCGAAACGGAGCAGCACGAAGCGACTGCGCACGACATGGGTGCGGTTCTCGGCCAGGGCTACCTGTACGGCGCTCCGGCTCGTCTACCCACCTTCGGGACCACAGGCGGTATGGCCGAGACACTCGAGTTGGAGCCGGCAATAACCGTTCGGGCTCCCGTGGCCGTGACGCCGTACGGTCTGGTCCACCGATTCGGAACCCGTCGACGCGCTGACGCAACGCTTCTCGACGACATCGAGAACGGTCTGCTCCGCAGTGCCTACGGTACCGGTGCGTCGACCGTCGTATTGGCGACGACGAACGCGTCGGCCGGGACGAACGCCGAGCGTGTCGCAATGTTCGACGACCTCGCTGTGCGCACGGCTCTCGTGGCCGTCTTCGACTCGCGGCCGATGCCGGGTGAACATCGGTTTCGGAACGTTGCGGTCGGCGAGGACGAACCACTGGCGACGGAGCGCTCGGTCGTCATCGTGGCACCGATGTCCAGCGTTGCTCTCATCGCGGTGGAAAGCGGAACTGCCCAGGACGGAAGCGTGTTGTACGACTACTGCCTGACCTACGACCGACACATGGTCCTCGATGCGGCGACGCTTCTGCTCCGCCGATTGCCCGCTCGGACCCATGCGTGAGCCGGTTCGAGTCGGGACGAGGTCTCCGTTGAGCCGGGTGCGTCCGAACGGGGCTACGTCGACCACGGGACCCCAGCCCGGCGCACTCGGTACACTGACCCGCAGTCGGCAGGAGGTGAGGGCATGAAGACGGATTTCAAGAAGACCCTCGACTCGTATTCGGCACGGCCCAACGTGTTTCGAGTTCTGACCGTGCCACCGACGAAATACTTGATGATCGACGGCCACGGGGATCCGAACACCGCGCCGGAATATTCCGATGCTGTATCCGCGCTGTTCCCCGTTGCGTATCGGCTCAAATTCAGAAGTAAGAACGACCTGGGGCGCGACTACGTCGTCCCGCCGCTCGAAGCCTTGTGGTGGGCGACGGACATGGCGGCCTTCACCACGCGCCGGGACAAGTCGAACTGGCTCTGGACTGTGATGATCATGGCGCCCGACTGGATCGACCACACGATGTTCGAGCACGCCGTAGGGGTCGACGCATCCGAGAACCGTTCGGACCGACGTGCCCGAATGCGCTTCGACACTCTCGACGAGGGCCTGTGCGTGCAAACTCTGCACATCGGTTCCTACGATGACGAGGCCGCGGTGCTCGACGAGATGCACGACCACTACATCCCGCAGGCCGGGCTGACGATGACCGGTCGTCATCACGAGATCTACCTCAGTGACCCACGACGGGTCGAACCGGCGAAGCTGCGCACCATTCTTCGGCAACCGGTGCGGTACTCGGCGGACGAGGCCTCGCTCTGACACGATGACCGGCATGACCAATGCGGTGCGTCCGGCGTCGTTCACCGTCGGCACCCTCACGTTGCTCGGGGCCCTGTACTTCGCACAGGGTCTGCCGTTCGGCTTCTTCACGCAGGCCCTGCCCGTCGTGCTTCGAGAGTCGGGTTTCTCGCTGGTGAAGATCAGTGCAACCGGGGTGTTGTTTCTGCCGTGGGCGCTGAAATTTCTGTGGGCACCGTACGTCGATCGTTACGGTTCCAGGCGGCGGTGGCTCCTGACGTTGCAGGTGTCCGCCGCGCTGGTGGCGCTTGCACTGTCGTTGCTCGATCTGTCTTCGACGCTGCGCTGGCTCTTCGTCGGGATTTTCGTCATCAACGCGCTGTCGGCCACCCAGGACATCGCAACGGATGGGATAGCGGTCCGCACGTTGACGGTGTCGCAACGCGGCCTGGGCAACGGTCTGCAGGTGGGCGCGTACCGGATAGGTATGGTGTGCGGCGGGGGAGTGCTGTTGTGGCTGTTCACCTTTGCCGGATGGCAGGTGCTCTTCGTTGCGATGGCATTGCTGATCCTGTTGGCGACGGCCCCGGTCTGGTTCATGAACAGGCAACTGGCCGCGGCAGACGTGGACACCGACCGGCAGCCCGAGTCCGAGAGCCCGGCGCGACTTGCTGTGGCCTGGTGGTCCCGATTGCGCAGGCCTGGCATGGTCGCGTTCATTCTTCTCATCGTCGGCTTCAAATTCGGAAACTCGATGGGCTCGGCGCTGGTCGGCCCGTTCCTCTCGGACAACGGACTGACCTTGACTCAGATCGCGCTGGTCGAGGGCGGCCTGTCGTCGGTGGCAGCACTCGGAGGTGCTGCGCTCGGCGCGTGGTTGTCCTTTCGCTTCGGACGTCGTCAGGCTCTGCTGGTCGGCGGAATCGCCCAAACCCTCAGTCTTGCGTTGTATGTAGTGGCATCGTTCGGCATCGGCGGGTTTCCGCTCCTGGTCGCGGCCAACGTCACCGAACACGTGCTGGGCGGCGCGGCAACCGTTGCCGTTTTCGCGCTGATGATGGACGCATCGGAAAAACGTTATGCAGGAAGCGATTACACACTGATGGCCTGCGCAATCGTCTTTGCGCAGGGTGCGTCCGGACTTACGGCGGGCGTGATCGGCGACGTGTTCGGTTACACCGCGTTGTTCGGTTCCGCACTGGTGCTGTCCGCGGTCGGTTGCGCGGTGCTGATCGTGGCGCTCGACAGGGGCTGGGGGCCCGTCGGGCTGCACGAGGTCATCTCTGTCGAATCGCGCAGCCACTGAAGGCGCCCACTGCTCCTCCGTCGCTCAGCTTTCGGCGACCGAGCCGGAGATGTTCACCATCCACTGCACACCGAACTTGTCGGTGAGCATGCCGAATGTGTCACCCCACGGTGCTGCGTCGAGACCCATCGTGAATTGTGCGTCGACGGCCAGCGCGTTCCAGTAGCCCGTCAATTCCTCGTGCTCGGTACCGAAGAGCGAGACGCTCATCGTGTTTCCGGGTGTGTGTTCCATCGACGACGGGGTGTCGGCCCCCATCAGTGTGAATCCGCTGGGAGTTGTCAACTGGCCGTGCATGATCAGGTTCTTCTCGGATGGATCGTCGGTGGCCTGGCCCTCGCCGAACGTGGTCAGCGTGAGCTCTCCACCGAAGACCGTCCTGTAGAACTCCATAGCGGTGCGCGCATTGTCACGGAACGACAGGTACGGACTGAGTGTGGGCATGGCGGGACTCCTTCTCGAATCGAACGACCGGTGCGGGCTGCATCGGCTTCATCCGTCGAAAAAGTAGACACGGAGCTGGGGGAGAACTCACCGCCCAGGCTCGGATGGGCTCGCCTCGGCCTCGGCGAGAATGGCGCGGAGGGCAGCCACATGGCGGCGGTAGGCGGTTTTCCCCTCCCTCGTCAGCGACAGCCACATCCGCCGCGAGTCGGTGCGTGATCTCTGCTGATCCACGTAGCCGGCGTCGACCAGGGCCGCCACCTGCTTGCTCAGCGCCGATGCGCTCAATCCACTGTGTTCCTTCACGACGGCGAGCTCGAGCGTCGTACCTGCCGCCAGCAGCGCGCAGATCCGCAGCCGGTTCGCCGGATGAATGACCGGATCCAGATCGTCCGTCATCGGTGTGTGCTCCGGTAGTGAGCGATCGAACCGAACGAGTAGGTCGCCGTCGCTGCTGTAGCGAGGAGCACCAGCGTCCAGCTCGGCAGGGATGGCTGCGCGAATGCCAGTGCCACCACCACGAAAGCAACGGACAGTGCGACCGACGCCAGAAATCCACGGCTGGTAGGCAGCGCCCACGGTGTGCCCATTCGGTACCCGGTAATCACGTTCGTTGCCACAATGGCCGCGGCCAGAATCAGCAGGGCGACAGTGCGGTGGGAGTCGGTGAGCAGCGGCGTGAGTGCCAACGCCCCGATGAGCACTGCGTTGACGGCGTACAACCAGACCGGCCACGGAGTGTCGCGCACGGCGCGTTGCACTCGGTCGATGTCGTCGAGGGTCGTTCGAGCTTCGGACGAGGTGGGCTTATCGATGCTTTCCATATCGGAAACCATATTGGATAGTTTCCGATATGGCAACGAATTGTGTGGTCAGTTCTCGAGATCGGTATCGGTCGGCCGTGGCACCTCGGCCTCCCAGCGGGCCCGTCGCTCGTCCGGGGACTGTTCCCACCACGGCGTACCTCGTTCTCCCAGAGCGACTTTGGCGGCCTGAACGCCCGCGCGAGACTCTGTGGCACCGGAGGTGCGTTTGACGTCTCTGCGCCACGCCATGAGGATCGAGCGCAATTCGGCGTTGCGATCCTCGGGAATATCGGGATCGGTAGCGCGCCACCGTCGACCCTTGATGACGACATAGTGACCGTCTTCGGTGCGTTCCACTTGCTCGGCCATGAGACCACCTTGCCACCCAGCAACGTCTGTGGTCGGTTCGACGCGTGGTTTACGATTCCGGCACCTGCTCCGCTTTCTCCTTGAACCGAACTGAGGATTGCCCATGCGCACCGTGATCGTGACCGCGTTCGTTTCGCTCGACGGCGTCATGGAGGGACCGGGTGGGGAAGTCGGCTACCGCAACGCAGGGTGGACGTTCAAGGACATCGAATTCGATCCTGCGGCGTACGAAATCAAGGGCCGTGAGCAGGACGAGGCCACGGCCATGCTGCTGGGCCGAACCTCCTACGAGGCATTTGCCCCGATCTGGCCCACAATGGACGACTTCTCCGGGTACAACTCGATGCCCAGATACGTGGTGTCGACGACGTTGGAGCGCAGCGACGACCGTTGGCCGGCAACCATTCTGCGCAGCATCGACGACGTCGCCGAACTCCGGGAGACCGAAGGCGGGCCGATCTCGGTGCACGGCAGCGCGACGCTGGGTCGCAGCCTCGCCGACGCCGGTCTCGTCGACCGCTACCACCTGTTGGTCTTCCCGATGCTGCTCGGCGCGGGCAAGCGGCTGTTCAGCTCCAGTGACAAGGCCACGACCCACCTGGATCTGGTGGAGCACGAGGTGTACGGCAACGGCATCCAGAAGCAGGTGTTCGACGTCCGTCGATAACCGTAATCGTCGAAGACCCGGATTCGTCGACAGCGCGCGATTCAGATGTCGTCGCTCTTCAGGGTGCGCCGCCGAACGGCTACGAGATGAAGCTCGGGTCGGGACGCCGCCATCCGCTCGACCCGGTCGAGGATGTCGGTCACGTGCTCGAGGTCGCCGGCTACCACCGACGCTCCGATTTCGGCCCGTCTGTGCAGGTCGCGATGGTCGGTTTCGGCGACCGACACCGCGAATTTTCGATGCAGCTCCGAGATCACGGGCCGAATCACCGAGCGCTTCTCCTTCAGGGAGTGCACGTCGCCCAACAAAAAATCCAGTTCTATCCATCCGATCCACATAGGCTTTCGACTGTACCGCGGTAGTGGGCGGGGCTACCTGGTGCGAGCCGAAGGGCCCGCACCAGGTAACGGTCAGCTCTTGGCCACCAGGCCGAGTGCTACCAGATCGGCCAGATACTTCTCGATCAGTTCTCGCCCGAGGTGTGGGATATCGCCGACAGCCGACGCGAATTCGTCTGCCGGCAGGATTGCTCCCGACGACGGGTGCTGGGGATGCGCGTAGGAGTGGATCAGCGGCAACAACGAGTGTGACCGTTGTTTCTCCGGTAGTTCCTGAACTGCCGCGCTGAACCTTTCGAACCATTCGTCGTAGTCGTCGACGATCTCGATGGTGCAGCCCGCGTCACGTAGCCAATCGACGAACGTATCAAGCGATATGTCGTCGTCGTGGGGGTTCAGGATGTCGAAGGTTCGGTAGCCTGCCACGTCGTCGCCCGCGATCGAGGTGATAGCCGCTGCACTGAAGTCCGCAGGCAATCCGTCGTAATGAGCCAGTGGCCTGCCCTGCTCGTCGGTGGGCGCTCCGGTGTCGGTGGCATAGAAGCTTCTCGGTGCCAGCCCGGTTGCGACCACCGACAGGATCAGTCGCGTGAATACGTCGGGGACGTTCAGCTGACCGGACCAGGTGCTGTGGGCGAGGATCATGTCGGACCGGAAGACCGAGACGGGAAGCGAGTATTCGTCGAAAGCGTTGCGCAACAACACTTCGCCTGCCCACTTGGAGTTTCCGTAACCGTTGGCGTACGACTCGTCGACTGCTCGTTGCGCACTGTCGACCCGAATGTCACCGTTCTCGTGGAAGTCGTCGACACCGACGGCAACCGCGACCGTCGACAGGTAGGTCACCGGCTTGATGTGGTCGGTCAAGGCCAACCGGATCACCTCGGCCGTTCCGACGACGTTCGGTCCGAAGAGGTGCTCGTACGGCAGCGCGTGATTGACCAGTGCTGCCGGGTGCACGACGCGGTCCACGCGGCGGGAAAGCTCTTCCCAGACATCGTCGGTCAACCCGAACCGGGGAGTGCCCAGATCGCCTGCAATCACGTCGAGTGCGGCGTCGGCCAAGGCGCGGTATCGATCGGACAACGTCGCGTCCCCGCTGTCGAAGGCGGCGTCGAGCCGACCGCGGGCATCGGCATCGGAGCGTCCGCGCACCAGGCAGATGACTCTTCCGCCGGCGGCTGCCATCTTCTCGAGCCATTCGAGGCACAGAAACCTGCCCAGGTAGCCGTTCGCTCCCGTCAGCAGCACGATGTTCGTTACCGGCCGAGGGCCTGGAATTCGATGAGCGGCATCGAGCAGGGAGGCGTCCAGAAATGCCGACAGGGTCAGATCCGATGCGAGCGCGACGGAAGCGTCGCGTCCGTGAACCGACGCGAATGTCGCTGTGTCGGAATCGTTGTCGATCGCGGACGTGATGTAGTCGGCAAGAGCCGCCAAGTCCATTGCGGGTCCGGTGATCACCCCGACCGGGACGTCGACGTCGTAGATGTCGCGCAGCAATGTGGAAAACGTCAACGCCGACAACGAGTCACCACCGAGATCGGTGAAGTGGGCATCGGGCCGGATGTCCGCGCCCGAACAGCCGAGCAGAGCCTGGGCGGCGTCCCCGACCGTGGCGAGCACGGGTGCCTGGGCACCGGAACGCCGGAGCTCACGCAGTCGATCGGTCTGCCCCGATTCGAGTTCTGCGTAGCGACGCTCGAGTTCGTCGCCGTACCGCTCGACGAGTTTGGGACGCAATTGCTTTCCGGCACCCGACAGCAAACCGTTGTCCTGAGTGAAGGGCTCGCGTTCGAGCACGACCTCGCGAGGTATCTCGTACGAATTCAGCGACTCCGTGCGAGCGATCCGCCGTAGCGACTCCATGATCGCGCCCGCAGTCGAGTTCGCGTGGGCAGGAACGACGATCGCCAACAGATACGACCGCTGGCTGTTGCCGTACAGGAAGATCTGGTCCACCAGCTCGCTCGTACCGAACACCGCTTCCAGGCGCGCCAACGCGACGAATTCGCCCTGGGCCAACTTCAATACGTTCTTGCGACGATCCACGTATGCGAGCCGGTCCGGTTCCAGCTCGGCCACGACATCGCCGGTGCGGTAGAACCCGTCCGAATCGAAGACGTCTGCGGTCACATCGGGCCGCTTGTAGTAACCGGGGATGATCGACGTCGTCTTGAGCAGGAGCTCACCACGTGGATGGGGAGTGTCGGTGGAGAAATAACCGAGTTCGGGCACGTCGTCCAATTTGTATTCGAGAACCGGTGGCCGCGCGACGATCCCGTCGAGAAGTACCATTCCGGCTTCGGTCGAACCGTAATTGTCGCGCACCCGAACGTCGAGCAAGTCGGTCACGAAATCCTTGACCTCGGCGGCGATGGGTGCGGTGCCCACCATTGCAGCCAGGATTCGTCCACCGAACTGCTCGGACCGCACACGCTCGAGCACGCCTCGCGAAATCTGCTCGTGTTCGCCCGCATCGGTACCGTCGACCGCACGATCGATTTCGGCGAGCACGGTGTGGCGAATCATCTCGCACACCCGCGGAATCAACAACGCCAGCGTGGGGCGCGCCAGAGCGAAGTCCTCGAACAACGTGGACAGGTCGCTGGAGCCGGCGAAATGAACCGTGCCGCCCGCCGCCAGAGTCGAGAAAACGAGCCCGCGGCCCGCAAGGTGGCTCATCGGTAGGTAGTCGAGAGTGATGACGGGAAAAGCCGGCTCGTCGACACCCTCGGACGAGGCACCCGTCCGATGCCAGGCCCCGGTCCACGCACCGGACACGATCTGCTCGGTATGCATCGCCCCTTTCGGAGTACCGGTGCTGCCGGAGGTGTAGATCAGTGCGGCGAGGCGCTCGGGATCCTCGACGTCGAACAACGGCACCTGGGGGAGTCGGGAACCCTCGTCCACCAGTTCGGTGAGCGGTCGAACAGCAATGCCGGACCCGTGGACACCCTCGCGCGCGGATGTCAGCGCGCGGGTGTCGGCATCGATTCGGTCGTCGTAGTCGAGTACGACCACTGTGCGGATCGACCGGCAGTGGCCGGCGACCTCCATCGCGACGGCGAGGTTGTCCACGTCGGAGGCCAGGACCACCGGCTCGACCTCGTCGACGATGGCCCTCAGTTGACCCGCGGTGGCTCCGGCCTGAAGTGGGACTGCGACTGCGCCCACACGGATGGTGGCCAGTTCGGTGATCACGTAGTCGATGCCGGCGAAACCGAGCGTGGCCACGAAGTCGCCTGCAGCGATGCCGCCGTCGCCGTGACCCAGGACGGACGCCAAGGCTCCCGCGTCGGCCCAGGCCTGCCCGTAGGTCACCGTGTCGAATCGGGGGAGCAAGCGAGCGGTAGTGCTGCCGTCGGTGTCCTCGATCGTGCGCGCGCGGCGTCCCAGGGCGGGGCGATCGGCGTACCTGGTCATGATCTCGGCAACCACGCGAGCGAGGTTGGGTGCCAGTTCACGAGCCGCGTCGGCAACCGACCGATCCGGCTCGGCAGCCCGGAACTCCGGATCGCTGTCGTGCAGATGCTGGAAACGGTCGCGTTGGCGGATGTCTCGATCGTGTTCGCTGTCGACGGCCCCTGTGCTTTTCATGCCGATTGTTCGGGTCATGCTTCGCTCCCCTCCACGATGCACCGGACGACGCCGGATCATCGTGCTCGTACGTCGAATATCGTTATCAAAGGTAAGTATATGCCCGCGGCCGAGTAGGTAATCGTGACGCTACTCATAGTCTGTTTGGCCGGAAATGTCTGTGTTTCAACCTTTCTCGCGTCCTGTTACGCCGGGGAACCGTCGTGTATCCGGGCGGCGTAGGTACTCGATGTGGACGACCGAACTCGACTTGTATGGTGAGTTGCACGTCACGTGCGACGCGGTTGCCGCTCCCTCGCAGAGCTCACGCCGTCGGCTCACGCGTCACCCCTCTCGATCGGAGCAGCGAAATGTCGGACGTTCTCTCACGCCGCGACCTGGATTTTCTGTTGTACGAATGGCTCGATGTGGTTGCGTTGACGGAGCGGCCACGTTTTGCGGAACACTCGCGCGAAACGTTCGATGCGGTACTGGACCTGAGCGCAGACATCGCCCACAAGCATTTCGCCCCGCACAACAAGAAGGCCGATGCACACGAGCCCACCATGAACAGGGACGGTTCGGTGGAGCTGATCCCCGAGGTGAAGGCCGCTCTCGACGTGTACCGCGACGCGGGGTTGATCGCCGGGCAGTTCGACGAATCGATCGGCGGTATGCAGTTGCCCGCCACCGTCTCTCGTGCTGCCATGGCGTTCTTCCAGGCTGCAAATGCTGGAACGTCGTCTTATCCGTTCCTGACGATGGCCAACGCCAATCTGATCGCCACCTACGGCACCCCGGAGCAGGTGCGCGACTACGTGCGGCCCATGATCGACGGGCGTTGGTTCGGCACCATGTGCTTGTCCGAACCGCAGGCCGGGTCGTCGCTGGCGGACATCACCACGAAGGCTGTGCCACAGGACGACGGCAGCTACCGGCTCACCGGTACCAAGATGTGGATCTCCGGTGGAGATCATGAACTGACCGAGAACATCGTGCACCTGGTTCTGGCGAAGACGCCGGGTGGGCCTCCCGGCGTCAAAGGGATCTCGCTGTTCATCGTTCCCAAGTTCCTGCCGAACGGTGAGGGCGGCATCGCCGAACGTAACGACATCGTGCTGACCGGGCTCAATCACAAGATGGGCAACCGCGGTACCACCAACACTCTGCTCGCGTTCGGCGACGGAACTCATTCTCCCGGTGGGAAAGCCGGGGCAGTCGGCTATCTCGTCGCGGAGGAGAACCGTGGTCTGTCGTACATGTTCCACATGATGAACGAGGCCCGGATCGGCGTCGGATTCCTGGCGATCGCACTCGGCTACGTCGGCTACCTGAAGTCCGTCGAGTACGCGAAGACGCGCACCCAGGGACGGCCACTGGGAGCCAAGGATCCGGCCGCGCCTCCGGTCGCATTGATCGAGCACGCCGACGTGCGCCGAATGTTGTTGGCGCAGAAGTCGTATGTCGAGGGGGCATTGGCCCTCGGGCTCTACTGCTCGCGTTTGGTGGACCACCAGGATTCGGCATCGGACGCCGCCGACGCAGCTCGATCGACACTGTTGCTCGACGTACTGACACCGATCGCCAAGAGTTGGCCCTCGCAGTGGTGTCTCGAGGCCAACAGTCTTGCCATTCAGGTGCACGGGGGTTACGGCTACACCCGCGACTACGACGTGGAACAGCACTACCGCGACAACCGGCTCAACCCCATTCACGAAGGTACACACGGCATTCAGGGCTTGGACCTACTCGGCCGCAAGGTCGTCATGCAGAACGGTGCCGGGTTGGCGCTGCTCGCCGAGCGAATCGCCGAGACCGTGACGCGAGCATCGACTCACGGGGGAGCGGCCGAGCAGTACGGCACCGAGCTGAACAACAGGTTCTCGAGGATCGTCGAGGTCACCGCCGCAGTCTGGGGTACCGGTGACGCCGCCGTGGCGTTGGCGAATTCCACGGCCTACCTCGAGGCAATGGGCCACACGGTCATCGCGTGGATGTGGCTCGAGCAGCTGCTTGCCGTGGGAGACCGAATCGGAGACTTCTACGACGGAAAGCGCTCTGCTGCACGGTACTTCTTCGTCTACGAGCTACCGAAGGTCGATGCACAGCTCGATCTGCTGGCGCTTCTCGATCGCACGACCCTCGATATGTCACCCGCCTGGTTCTGAGCACGAGACACCCGATACAAGGAGATTTCAGAACATGTCGATCTTGGACAAATTCCGCCTCGACGGCCGCGTCGTCATCGTCACGGGCGCATCGTCCGGTTTGGGAGTGTCTTTCGCGAAAGCGGCGGCCGAGGCCGGAGCCGACGTGGTGCTGGCCGCCCGTCGCGTCGACAAGTTGGCACAGACTGCCGCACTGATCGACAGCGTCGGTGGGCGTTCGCTGAGCGTGGCAACCGATGTGGTCGATCCCGACCAGTGCACGGCCATGGTCGAGGCCGCCGTCGCCGAGTTCGGCAAGGTGGACGTGCTGATCAACAACGCCGGCGTCGGCACGGCGTACCCCGCCACCCGCGAGACTCCCGAGCAGTTCCGCTCTGTCATCGACATCAACCTGAACGGCTCCTACTGGGCCGCTCAGGCGTGTGGACGGGTGATGCAGCCCGGAAGCTCGATCGTGAACATATCCAGCATTCTGGGGCTCACCACCGCCGGTCTGCCTCAGGCTGCCTACAGTGCCAGCAAGGCGGCCATCGTCGGTCTCACTCGTGACCTCGCGCAACAGTGGGGCGCTCGAAAAGGCATCCGCGTCAACGCTATTGCGCCTGGCTTCTTCGAGAGCGAGATGACCGATTCCTACCAGCCGGGATACCTCGAGGCATTGGCTCCCCGAATGATCCTCGGACGCAAGGGCGACCCCGAAGAACTGGCCGCCACCGCGGTCTGGCTCGCCTCCGACGCGGGCGGATACGTGACGGGCCAGACCATCGCAGTGGACGGCGGCGTGACCATCACCTGATGGTCGGGGTCACCATCACTCGATGGCGGTGACTGCGATGCCTTCGCGCACGAGCCTGCGACCGACCACGACAGCATCGTCGGTGTCGAGGCCGGGCAGAGAATCCAACCGGCACGGCGATCCTTCGAGCAACAATTCGAGGGCATCGGCGCACTGAGGCGGCATCGACACGGTTTTGTCGCGCAGCACGACAGCCGCGGACTCGGGGGTTCGCACCACTCGCGCGATCACCCCGGCCCTGAGCCGAATCGAGTCCTGACCCCGCAGCGCGCCCATCTGGGCAACACTGCGAACGGGGCGCACCGGTTCGGGTCGAACCAGCTCGTCGTACCGACTCGCAACACGCTCGGTGATCCGATGCAGCGCCTCAGGATCTCGATCCAACTCGTCGAGAGCTCGGCGCATGTCGCCGAGGACGCGGCGTACGTGGGGGAGAACGGACTCGGAATCGGTCGGGTCCCATCCGGCCGGCAACGGTGCGCGCAGTCCCTCGACGTCCTGAAGAGCACCGAGGGTGTGATGGGCGATGTCGTAATCGTTGAACGACGCGACGCCTATCGTCAGATGCACCGTCGTCTCGCCCAGGGCCTGCGCCGAATGGATCCAGCCGCGCGGGAGATACAGAACGTCACCGGGCTCGAGCACGATGTCCAACTCCGGGGAGTCGTCGGCGTGACGTTCCACTGCTGCTCGTCGGTCCGACCACGGCTGATTGTTCAGTGGATGGCGATGCACCGGCGAGTGAATCGTCCACCGCTTACTACCGGCGATCTGCACGACGAACACGTCGTGAACATCGTAATGCGGCGAAAAGCCCTGGGACGCAGCCGGAGTGACGTAGGAATTGACCTGTACCGGGTGGCCGAGCTCGCGAACGAGCTCGCCGGTGAAAGCAATCAAGGGCGGCCACAGGCGATGCAGGCCCTGCAGCACCAGAGTGTTGCCGGCCGCGAAGGCCGACAGAACCGCCGCGGAATCGACCTGGTCGGTGATCTCGGCGCCGAACCCTCCGGACCCCGTGAACTTGTTCTTCTCCAGCAGGCGGCCGTCCTTGGCCATCCGCACGAACGGGGTGCGTACGCCGCGCTCGGCGATCAACTCGTCGACCGCGTCGACCGTCATCAGATCCTCGAACGATCCGGACAGTTCGGCAGATCGGGTGAACTTGGGTGCTGTGCCCCAGTGACGCTCCGCGAAAGTGGCGGCGTCGATTCCGGTGAGACGACGAAGCGCGGACCGGTTGCCCGGTCCGCGCTCGTCGTTCGACTCGATGATCAAGCGGAACCGTCCGCACCGCCGTCATGTCCGCCGGGGTTGGATCCGCCGTCGGCCGGGCCTTCTCCACCCGCTGGGCCGTCGGCTCCGCCGTCGTGTCCGTCGGGATTCGATCCGCCGTCAGCGGGTCCTTCGCCTGCTCCGGCCGGGCCGTCTGCTCCGCCGTCGTGTCCGCCGGGATTGGATCCGCCGTCAGCGGGTCCTTCGCCTGCAGATCCGCCTGAGGTGGTGATGTCGTCGTCGTTGATGCTCATCGAGGTCCTTCCGTTGATGGAGGTTCGTGCTCTCGCGCAGCGCGGGAACATCGGGGGTATTGACGCAATCTCTGTGATTCAAACAGCGACGGCACCGGGAAATATCACTCCTGATCGTCGGCGATCTCCGGGGCGTTCTCCCGTGTCGCCATCCCACCGCCGCCTCCGCCGTCCACCGGTCCGGGGCGGCCGCCCTTGGGGGAATCCGCCGTGTCGTGTTCGGTCGAGGTGCCGCCGTTTGTCTTGTCCTTGTCGTCCTGTCCCATGGTTCGACACTAGACCGGCCGTCCGGCCGTGGGAGCATGGAACGATGGATCGATCCCCTGCGCAGCACGTGGTGCTGCTCGACGACGAAGGCCGCGCCGTCGGCACCCAGGACAAGACCACGGTGCACACCGAACAGACCCCGCTGCACCTGGCGTTCTCCAGCTACGTGGTGCGTGAGGACGGTGCCGTGTTGCTCACGCGACGGGCGTCGAGCAAGACGACGTGGCCCGGCGTGTTGACGAACAGTTGTTGTGGACATCCAGCACCCGGCGAGGACCTGGAGTCGGCAGTGCTCCGACGCATCGGCGAAGAGCTGGGTCTGCAGGCCCGGTCCGCGGAACTGGTGCTGCCGCATTTTCGGTACCGCGCTGTGATGGACAACGGGATAGTCGAGAACGAGATCTGCCCCGTCTACCGAGTGACGGTCGGCGACGACGCGACACTCGACCCGGATCCTGACGAGGTCGACGAAACGCGATGGGTGTCCTGGGCCGAATTCTCGGCCGACGTGCTCGCAGACCGAATCGATGTATCGCCCTGGTGTCGAACACAAGTGGAGCAACTCGCCGGGTTGGCCGAGCACGCACTGGCCTGGCCTGCGTCCGCCGACGAACTCCTTCCTCCGGCAGCGCGTCTCGCGGATTCCGCATGACGGCAACCGAATCGGTGGGTACTCATGGCGGGTAGCGACGAATCGAGTGACTGCCTGGGCCGCGACTCGATGGAGCGTGCACTCGGCCACTTCGAGTCTCGGACAGCCGATGCCGACGGTCTGCGCCACGCAGCTGTTGCTCTGGCGGTCGGCGGGGAGAGAGGAGACCGTCGCCTGCTGTTGACCAGACGGCCGAGCCGATTGCGCGCTCACCCGGGTCAGTACGCACTACCTGGTGGCGGAGTCGATCCGGGCGAAACCCCGGCACAGGCCTGCCTGCGTGAACTCCAGGAAGAGTTGGGCATTCGCACCGACCCGGGGGAGGTACTCGGGCGCCTCGACGATTACGTCACCCGTTCGGGATACGTCATCACGCCGTTCGTGGTGTGGGTGGGCGAGTATTCGTCGTCGCTGCAGCCCAGTGCCGACGAGGTGGCCGAAGTGTTCGAGGTGACCGAGGCCGAACTCGATGTCGATGCGGAATTCGTCACGATCCCCGAGTCGCCCCGACCCGTGATTCGGTGGCCGTTCCGAACCGGTGCCATCCATGCTCCCACGGGTGCGATCGTGCACCAGTTTCGTGAAGTGGTCCTTCGCGGTCGACACACCCGGGTCGCGGACTTCGAGCAGCCGGTGTTCGCGTGGCGCTAACGTGGCCTCGAACCGCCGGTGCGCTCGCGCCGGCTGCCACGACGCCCGAGGCGACAGGAGGTGAGCGGTGACGGACAAGAGCGAACTCGAGGTAACGGATCGGATCGCAACTGTTCCCAACCTGCTCAGTGCCGTGCGACTCGCCGGCGTTCCGCTGTTCTTGTTTCTTCTGCTCGGCCCCCAGGCAGACGGCTGGGCGCTGGTCATTCTGCTCGTCAGCGGCGGCACCGACTGGCTCGACGGAAAACTCGCGCGTTTGCTCGGGCAGTCGTCGCGGCTGGGGGCGATTCTCGACCCGCTCGTCGATCGCCTGTACGTCGTCAGCACGCTGGTCGCATTCGTGGTGCGCGGCATCATCCCGTGGTGGGTCGCTGCCATCCTGATCGGGCGAGACGCGGTTCTCGGCCTGACCATGTTCGTCTACCGACGTCGTTCCCTCCCGCCTCCGGACGTGATCTATCTCGGGAAGGCCGCCACGTTCGTGGTCATGATCGCGCTGCCGGTGCTGTTGGTCTCCGTGGGCACCGGTTCCGTGGCCGACGCCGCTGGGCCCCTCGGTTACGCGCTCCTGATCTGGGGGACGGTGCTGTACACGTGGACCGGTGCGTTGTACCTCGGCAAGGCAGTGGCCGTCGCGCGAGCGATCGCGCCCACCTCCGCACCGGGCAGGTGACGGTGCAGCCACCAGCACGACCGAAGAGGAACCCGACTCCGTCACTGCTCACATCGCTGTTGACGGATCACCTCGATCCGGGTTACGCAGCCGCTGCCGTCGAACGGTCGGCGCACCACGTGCGTACCCCTAGGGTGCCGCCTGTCCTCTGGCTGATCACCGGTGCCGTCGCTGTCGGAGTGGTCTTCGGGGTCGCGATGTCGCAGCTGGCCTCGGATGCGGCGGAGATCGACCGGGCCAGCGCCGACGCCTCTGCTGCAGTGCGTGCTGCCCAGGAGCGTGAGGCCGAACTGGACGTCACGAGGGATGAACTCGCAGCGCAGGTATCGACCGAGCGTGATCGCGCGCTCCAGTCCGATGCTGCCGGGAGCGAGCTTCTGGACCGTCTCGATGCGGTCGAGTCGGCGGCCGGTATCGACTCGGTGACCGGTCCCGGCTTGTCGGTCGTCGTGACAGAACCTGCCGCAGGCGGTGCATCCGACAGATCGGTCCGTACCGGTTCCGGCGCAACCGTTCTCGACCGCGACATCGCTGCCGTCGTCAACTCTCTGTGGGCCAGCGGCGCCGAAGCGGTGTCCGTCGACGGCAATCGAGTCGGGCCGAACGTGACGATCAGACAGGCAGGCGGCGCGATGCTGCTCGACAATCGCCCGATCACCTCGCCCTACGACATCGATGCGATCGGTCCACCGCAGCGCATTCAGGTGCAGTTCGCCGTCAGCGATGCATACCTGCGCATGAGCACGGTCGCTCAGCTCTACGGTGTCGGTTTCTCGGTACGGCCGGCCACCGATCTCGAGTTCGGGCCGGCCGTCGCCAGGGAGTCGTTCGAGGCGAAGGAGGTGGCCCCACGATGACGGCGAGTGACGTCCCGGACGTCGAGCCATCCGACTCCGGCAGCCCCGGTCCCGAGGTGCCCGGCGGCACCGAGCCCGCCGCCACCGGCCGCGCCGGATTCGCGCTCGCAGCATTGGTCGCGCTCGTCGTCGGAGTCGTGATCGGTCTCGTCGCCGGGCCTCGAGTTCCTGCAGTCGTCGCCCCATACCTGCCGATCGCCGTCGTGGCCGCTATCGATGCAGTGTTCGGCGGCGTGCGCGCCTTTCTCGACGGCATTTTCGACGCCAAGGTATTCGTCGTGTCGTTCGTCTTCAACGTCCTCGTCGCGGCGCTCATCGTGTGGCTCGGCGACCAGCTCGGAGTCGGAACGCAACTGTCCACCGCCATCGTCGTCGTGCTCGGAATACGTATCTTCGGCAACGCCGCTGCGTTGCGCCGACGGCTTTTCGGTGCCTGACCGATGAACGCAGGCCCCGGACGGCACGGTCGGCGCACCCGACGTGGACAGCGCACGTGGTTCGGCATTCTCGCTCTCGTGTTGATGTGTGCCCTCGGAATCGGAATCGCGACACAGGTGCGCGAAACGAGCACGTCGGGCAATCTGGAGAACTCGCGGCCCGAGGACCTGTTGGTGGTGTTGGACTCACTGACGCGACGCGAGGCGTCGATCCGCGACGAGATCAGCGCGCTTCAGGGCACGCTCGCCACCCTCCGGCAGTCCGGTTCCGGGTCGGACGCCGCGGTGGCGGAAGCCCAGGAACGACTGTCCGCGTTGTCCATTCAGATCGGCACCGTGGCGGCCCGAGGACCCGGCGTCACGTTGACGATCGACGACACCGACGCCGGCGTCGGAGCAGAGGTTCTGCTCGACGCGTTGCAGGAGCTGCGGGCCGCCGGTGCCGAGGCGTTGCAGATCGACGGTGGTGGGGTCGCGGTCCGCATCGGTGTGGATTCGTGGATGGCCGGACCGGCCGGCCGAGTCGTGGTGGACGGCCGAGAACTACGCGCTCCCTACACCTTCACTGCCATCGGAGATCCAGCGACTCTGGAAGCTGCACTGAACATTCCCGGAGGGGTGATCGACACGGTCGCCCGCAACGGGGCGAGCTCGCGAGTCGAGCGATCGGACCAGGTCACGGTCTCCGCCTTGCGAGATCCGCGCCCACGTCAATACGCTCAGCCCGGAAACTGATCGCCCGCTCGCCCCGGGCCACGATGGAAGGGAATGCCGCGTTGAGCGACATCGACACACCAGCTGATCTGCTTTACACCCCCGAGCACGAGTGGGTGCAGCGGACGGGGCCTGCGACGGTTCGAATCGGTATCACCGACTACGCCCAGACGCAGTTGGGCGACGTCGTGTTCGTTCAGCTTCCGGCGATCGGTGACAGCGTCACCGCGGGCGAGTCTCTCGGTGAAGTGGAATCGACCAAGAGCGTGTCCGACGTGTTCAGTCCGCTCACGGCCAAAGTCGTTGCCGTGAACGAAGATCTGGATTCCGAACCCGAGAAGGTGAACTCCGGACCGTACACCGGCGGGTGGCTGATCGAGCTCGAGGTCGCATCCTCGGAGGCATTGGACGCGGCGCTGGCACCGATGCTCGATGCCGCCGGATATGCTCTCATCACAGCTGAGTGACGAAGGGCCGTACACACCGGCCAACCGACCACAGGTCCTCGGCGCGCAGGGTACGGTCGACACCGAGCGAACAGCCTGTCGGGGCGAAGGTCGCGCATGGTGAGTGGTCCGCCACGCACCGAGGAACCGAAACGCACCACCGAACGCCAGCAGAACCAGAAGTGAAGACCATGTACTGCGTTACCCGAGGTGATCGTTGCCCGGGTCAACGGACTGAGAAGGAGTAACGGTGAGCCAGAACGACAACGACAGCAACTACGGGGAGTCGCCGGCCGAGACCACCTCGGTCTTCCGCGCCGATTTCCTCCAGGAGCTGGACAACTCCGCTACCGCCCAGAGCACCGAAGCTCCGGTATCGGGTGTCGAGGGCTTGCCTGTCGGAGCTGCCCTGCTCGTCGTCAAGCGTGGTCCCAACGCCGGATCCCGATTCCTGCTCGACCAGCCGACCACGTCGGCCGGTCGTCACCCCGACAGCGACATCTTCCTCGACGACGTCACCGTGAGCCGTCGACATGCTGAGTTCCGCCAGGACGAGGACGACTTCCAGGTCGTCGACGTGGGCAGCCTCAACGGCACCTACGTCAACCGCGAGCCGGTCGACTCCGCCGTGCTCGCCAACGGTGACGAGGTGCAGATCGGCAAGTTCCGTCTGGTCTTCCTCACCGGGCCGCGTGGCGGCAACGGATCTGCAGTCGGCGAGTCGTCTGCGGGTGCAGGAAGCCAGTGACCGCCGTCGGGCAGCAGTCCAGCGGGGGGATGTCGATTGGCTCCGTCCTCGATCGACTCCGGCCCGACTTTCCCGACGTGACCATCTCGAAGATCAGATTCCTCGAAGCCGAGGGTCTGATCTCTCCGGAGCGCACTCCGTCGGGCTATCGGCGTTTCTCGATCGCGGACTGCGAACGGCTGCGGTTCGTGCTCACCGCTCAGCGTGATCAGTACCTGCCGCTGAAGGTGATCAAGGAACAACTCGAAGCGATCGACCACGGCGTTGCAACCGTCGAGAGAGCAGACGCCTCGGTCAAGCGCCCGCGGTCGCTGACGATCGCGGCCGGTGAGGTCTCGCCGGAGGAGTTCCTACCCGATCGCGAGGTCCGCATCAGCAAGGCAGATCTACTGGCCCAGGCCGGCATCGATGACGCCTTCCTGACCGAGTTGCTACGCAGCGGTCTGATCACGCCCGGGCAGGCCGGGTTCTACGACGACGGTGCCGTCACGCTCGCTCGTACCGCGCACGCGATGTTGCAGTTCGGGCTCGAGGTTCGTCACCTCCGTGCGTTCAAGCTCGCGGCGGACCGCGAAGCGGGTCTCGTCGCTCAGATCGCCGGGCCGGTCGCCAAGGGGCGCGATGCCGGTGCACGTGATCGTGCCGAAGAGATGATCCGGGAATTGGCAGCTCTGTCGTTGACCTTGCATACGTGTCTGGTCAAAGCAGCGGTGCGTGGTGCGCTCGACCGGTGAGGTTCGCTCGCGCCGGTTCGGATTCCAATAGACTCGGTTCTGGTGAGCTGGACCAGCGACGACCAGCGAAGATTTCTCGAGGTGTGAGGTGGACACGATGAGTGAAATGCGTGTGGTCGGTATTCGTGTCGAACAGCCGCAGAACCAGCCCGTGTTGCTGCTGCGTGAATCCGACGGAGATAGGTACCTCCCGATTTGGATCGGCCAAACCGAAGCTGCCGCAATAGCTTTGGAGCAGCAAGGTGTGCAGCCGGCTCGGCCGCTGACGCACGATCTGGTGAAGAACCTGATCTCTGCGTTGGGGCACGAGCTCAAGGAGGTGCGCATCGTGGACCTCCAGGAAGGCACCTTCTACGCCGATCTCGTATTCGACAAGGACATCCGCGTGTCGGCGAGGCCGTCGGATTCGGTTGCCATCGCGCTCCGCGCCGGAGTCCCGATCTATGCGGAGGAGCCTGTGCTCGCCGAGGCCGGCCTGCTGATGCCGGACGAGCGTGAGGACGAGGTGGAGAAGTTCAAGGAATTCCTCGAATCGGTGTCGCCGGACGACTTCAAGGCCACCGACGGGTAACGGAATAGTCTCAACCTCAACTTTAGGTTCAGGTTTACGGCGCGTTGCGTTGAATCTGGTCGATTGCCCCCATAACGTTCGTGCCAGTGAAGTTCATCGCCGGCGCAGTTCGGACCGACGCAGTTCACGCCTCTTCGGTTGCCGCCGAGGCGTAGTCTGGCCCTGGTACACGGTATGACTTCACGCGAGTACACCGAGGCGTTCAGGCGCGCTTCGGACGGATTCCAGTACTGACTGGATCCGAACGCAGTGAGACATCCGAGAGGGAGCAGTCAGTGGGAGATCAGCCGCAGCAGCATCACGGCAGTCGAGAATCCGACGCCGCAAGCCGGACAGAGGACGCGTCCGCAGCCGATGCTCGGGTCGAGACCCCCGACGAGGCGTCGAATCGCCCTGTCGCACAGTCGCAGGACATTCAACCCGGCCTGTTCCCCGACGATTCGGTGCCCGACGAACTCGTCGGATACCGCGTACCCAGCGCGTGCCAGATTGCCGGCATCACCTATCGGCAACTCGACTACTGGGCGCGTACGGGCCTGGTCGTACCGTCCATCCGAGGCGCAGCAGGTTCGGGCAGCCAGCGGCTGTACTCGTTCAAGGACATGCTGGTCCTCAAGATCGTCAAGCGCCTACTCGACACCGGAATTTCGTTGCAGAACATCCGCGTCGCCGTGGATCACCTGCGCCAGCGTGGCGTCGGCGACCTCGCCAACATCACCCTGTTCTCCGACGGCACCACCGTCTACGAGTGCACGTCGGCCGAGGAAGTAGTCGACCTGCTGCAGGGCGGGCAGGGCGTCTTCGGTATCGCCGTCAACGGCGCGATGCGCGAGCTCACCGGCACCATCGCCGACTTCCCGGCCGAGCGAGCAGACGGCGGAGAGAGCCAGCCGAGCCCCGAAGACGAACTGGCGTCCCGCCGCAAGAATCGCGCGAGTCGTAAGACCGGCTAGACTTCTCACCGTCGCGCCTGCGCGGGAGAGTTCCGAGGCATCCAGTCTCGGACGCCGAAGGAGCAATACCTCCCCGTCAATCTCTCAGGCACACGGACCGTGTGGGCTTCGACAACTCTGGAAAGTGGTGGGAGCACCCACCCGCCCAAGGGGAAAGGTGCCGGTGCGCGCACGTCAGCGCGCCGTGTTCTACCGAATCTCTCAGGCGCACGCGTCAGCGAGCACACGACAGAGGGGGAGGAGCGGTCGGCGCGTATGCCCCGGCCGTCCGACGCCTTGTCTTGGGACCCTGGGAGTAGACCGTGACCGACCGAATGACTTCGACCGCATCGGCTTTCGTCGACAGACACATCGGCCCCGACACCACCGAACTGGCCCGCATCCTCGATGCAATCGGTGTCGACAGCCTCGACGAGCTGGCCCGCAAGGCTGTTCCCGAGTCCATTCTCGATACCGTCGTCGACGGGGTTCCCGATGGCCTGGCGACATTGCCGCCTGCTCTGAGCGAGCACGATGCGCTGGCCGCGCTGGCCGATCTCGCCGGCCGCAACACGGTGGCCACCTCGATGATCGGCCTGGGCTACTACGACACCCTGACGCCTCCGGTGCTCACGCGCGGCATCCTGGAGAATCCGGCCTGGTACACCGCCTACACCCCCTATCAGCCCGAGATCAGTCAAGGCCGACTGGAGGCACTGCTCAACTTTCAGACGATGGTGTCGGATCTGACCGGTATGGATGTCGCGAATGCCTCCATGCTCGACGAGTCCACTGCCGCAGCCGAATCCATGACGCTCATGCGTCGCGCCAACCGAGGCTCGAAGTCACCCCGCCTCGTCGTCGATTCGGATATTTACCCGCAGACCAAAGCCGTCCTCGCTACGCGCGCCGAACCGCTCGGGATCGAGCTGGTGTACGCCGACCTCGCCGACGGCCTGCCCGAAGGCGACTTCTTCGGAGTGCTGGCGCAGCTGCCGGGAGCGTCAGGCCGTCTGGTGGACCACACCGCCACGATCGAGGCTGCACACGAGCGCGGTGCGCTGGTTGCAGTCGGGGTCGATCTGCTGGCCGCCACCCTGGTGACCGCGCCCGGCGAAATCGGTGCCGACGTCTGCTTCGGAACCACCCAGCGCTTCGGGGTTCCGATGGGGTACGGCGGTCCGCATGCCGGTTATCTCGCAGTGCGCTCCGGGCACTCGCGCCAGCTGCCCGGGCGGTTGGTCGGAGTGTCCGTCGATGCAGACGGACATCGGGCCTACCGCTTGGCCCTGCAGACGCGCGAGCAGCACATTCGCCGTGAGAAGGCGACCTCCAACATCTGCACCGCCCAGGTGCTGTTGGCCATCGTGGCCGCGATGTACGCCAGCTACCACGGCGCGGATGGGCTGCGCGCGATCGCACTTCGCGTCAACACCCGTGCTCGAACCGTCGCAGCAGGGTTGCAGGCTGCGGGCATCGACGTGGTGCATGCCGAGTTCTTCGATACCGTGCTCGCCGCGGTCCCCGGCGCGGCCCACACCGTCGTCGATGCCGCCAAACAACGCGGTATCAACCTCCGACCGGTCGACGACGATCACGTCGCGATCGCCTGTGACGAGGCAACCACGGAGGCTCACATCGTCGATGTGCTCGCTGCATTCGGTGCCGAGCCCGCCGGCCCGGGAGCCGAGTCCGTCCCGGCCGATTGTGCCCGCACGTCCGAGTACCTGACGCATCCCGCCTTCACGCGCTACCGCACCGAGACAGCCATGCTGCGCTACCTTCGGGCGCTGTCGGACAAGGACATCGCCCTCGACCGCAGCATGATCCCGCTGGGATCGTGCACGATGAAGTTGAACGCGACCGCTGAAATGGAGTCGATCACCTGGCCTCAGTTCGCGCGCCAACACCCGTTCGCGCCGTCGACCGACGTCCCCGGACTACTCCGGGTGATCGCCGACCTCGAACAATGGCTCGTCGACATCACCGGCTACGACGCGGTCAGCCTGCAGCCCAATGCAGGAAGCCAGGGCGAGTACGCGGGACTGCTCGCGATCCGCCGATACCATCAGGCCAACGGCGACACCGATCGCACGGTCTGCTTGATCCCGTCGAGCGCGCACGGCACCAACGCCGCCTCCGCGGTGATGGTCGGGATGCGCGTCGTCGTGGTGGCGTGCCGACCGAACGGAGACGTCGACGTCGACGACCTGCGGGCCAAGATCGCCGAGCACGCCGACACCCTCGCCGCCATCATGATCACCTACCCCTCCACCCACGGTGTGTACGAGCACGAGATATCCGATATCTGTGCCGCGGTGCACGACGCGGGTGGACAGGTGTACGTCGACGGTGCCAACCTCAACGCTCTGGTCGGGTTGGCTCGGCCGGGTCGTTTCGGCGGAGATGTCAGTCACCTGAACCTGCACAAGACCTTCTGCATCCCGCACGGCGGTGGCGGTCCCGGCGTCGGACCCATCGGCGTCCGTTCGCATCTGCAGCCGTACCTGCCCGGCCACCCGCTGGCACCGCAACTGGGCGACGGTCCGACCGTTGCGGGCGCACCGTACGGAAGCGCGTCGATCCTGACGATCACGTGGGCATACATCGCGATGATGGGTGCGCAGGGGCTGCGCCGGGCGACCTTGACCGCCATCGCGTCGGCCAACTACATCGCGCGCCGCCTCGACGAGTACTTCCCCGTGCTCTACACCGGCGACAACGGCATGGTGGCGCACGAGTGCATCCTCGATCTGCGAGGTCTGACCAAGGACACCGGCGTCACCGTCGACGACGTGGCGAAGAGACTGGCGGACTACGGCTTCCATGCGCCGACGATGAGCTTCCCGGTGCCGGGGACCCTGATGGTCGAGCCGACCGAGAGCGAGAATCTGGAGGAGATCGACGCATTCTGCGACGCGATGATCTCCATCCGCAGGGAAATCGACCGCGTCGGCTCCGGCGAGTGGACCGTAGAGGACAACCCGTTGCGCGGCGCTCCGCATACGGCGCAATGCCTCGTCGCCGACTGGGACCACCCGTACTCGCGGGAACTCGCGGCGTACCCCGCAGGCTACGACCGACCGAAGGTGTGGCCCGCGGTCCGGCGGATCGACGGCGCGCACGGCGACCGCAACCTGGTGTGTTCCTGCCCGCCGATCGAGGCGTTCGCCTGACTGGACGGGCAGATGGTCAGCCCCGCGTGAGTTCGAGCATCGCGATCTCGGGCGGGGCTGCCACGCGCACCGGCGGACCCCACGCGCCTGCACCGCGGGTTGTGTAGAGCGTGGTGTCACCGATCGTGTCCAGCCCCTCGACACTGGGCTGCTGGAGCGGCACCAGATAGCGGATCGGCCAGATCTGCCCGCCATGAGTGTGTCCGGATACCTGCATGTCCACGCCCAGCTCGGAGGCCTCCACAGCCTGCTTGGGCTGATGAGCCATCAACAGCACGAAGCGATCCGGGTCGATGCCGTCGAGCGCAGCGCCGAGATTCGGTTCGTACGGTTCCGGGGCAGTGGCGTCGTTGATGCCGGCGATATCGATGGCAGCGCCATCACGGGTGATCGTCCTGCGCTCGTTGCGCAACACGTCGATGTCGAGGGTCGACCAGAAGTCGAGCCACTCTCCGCCGTCGCCCGCGTAGAACTCGTGGTTGCCGCTGACAGCGAAGACCCCGAGAGGGGCTTCGAGGTCGCGCAGCGGCTCGAGGTCTTCTCCGACCAACTCCACTGTCCCGTCGATGAGATCGCCGTCGAGCAGCACGACATCAGGCTGCTGCGCGTTGACCGAATCCACGACCGTGCGCAGGAAGCCCGCACCGCGAGACGGTCCGGCGTGAATATCGGACACCAATGCCACTCGCAGACCGTCGAATTCGGCCGGCAACCGGTCGAGCGCAACCTGGGTGCGTGTGACACGAGGCGAGGCGGCTTCGACGAGGCCGTACCCCACTGCGACGACGCTGACGAGAGCCACGACGACGGAGCCGACCCGCGATATGCGCAGCCGAACAGCAGTCGAATCACGATGCGACAGTGCGAACATCACCCGCACGACGGTGCAGATAAGAGCAACGAGGACCGTGCCGAGGAACAGATACAACACCACCGCCAACCAGGTCAGGCCGAGGAAAGCCGGGCCACGGGCCCAGGACGGATCGAACTCGACGCCGCTGCCGAAGCCGACCACCGCGCACAACCACAGAAGTATCAGCAACAGATCTGCCGGGCGTCCGACACGTGCCGGTGCCCTCGTTACGGAGAGAAACCGCCAGTGCAGGAAGAGCGTGACGAGGAGTAGGAAGACGCCGACAAAAAGTACACGAGACATGTTCTAGTACAGCAACTTTCCGAGTCGATCGAGGAGGTCTGGGGAATCCGATGTCGGGACCGTGTCCACGGTGCCGCCGGTGCGAGCTGCGATGTCGGTGAACACGGGGGCAGGGCTGCCGTCGCCGATGCGCACGACGTTCACCGCGACCGGCCGCGCCGGATCGGACGCCGATGTCAGTTCGGTGAGTAGCTCGTCCGCCGACAAGGGTGAGTCGTCCGGGCCGTCCGTGATCAGCACGACCGAATTGACGCGGCCGGGGACGTAACCGGCCACGGCGTCGAGATACGCGACGAGTACGGACGCGTACGTGAACGAGCCGGTTGCCGGCGTCAACGCCTCAACGGTCGCATCGAGGGCGGAGCGCCTCGGAGTGGTCCCGACGGGAACTGTCATCGGTCCGGTCGGGACATCCACCCGGAAGGGCAGCGAGTTGTTCAGGTCTTCGCTGAAACTCCACAGACCGAGTTCGGTGGCGTCGGGGACTCGTCGGAACTGCTCGCTCAGTGCGCGAACGGTGTTCTGCAGCCGCGTCGCACCGCCTTCGGTGGTGCGCATCGACTCGGACACGTCGAGCAGCACAGTGGCACGGCGGGGCAGAACCGGATTGCGAAGTACAGCGAGCAACGCGTCGGCAACCGGCCCCGATGGTGGGGCGACGATGCCCGCGTCCTGGGTCTCGTCCACGCTGAATCCCGCGTCCGAGAGTGTCTGCGTACCGTCGGGCTGACGCACGAAATCGACGAATGCCGCGGCTGCTCGGGTGGAGGTCTCGTCACCGGAGAGCACGACCGCCGGATGATCGGCGACAGGCGTTGCACCCTGTGGTCGAACGGCGGTCAGCGTCGAGGAATCGGTCGACGCGAGTTGCTGTTCGGTGACCGGGACCGCGTGGACGGCGGCGTCGGGGCCGGCAGCATTCTCGAGCGCCGCGAGGGCGTCGTACGTGGTGGAGCCCGAGGTTGCGGCAGCGCCGGTGTCGGTCACCGCCAACTCCGACATCGCCGACACCAGTGGCGTCGAGGAGGCCTCCTCGACGGTGAGTGCGGTGGTCGGGTCACCGCGTACGCCTGCCGCGATGGCCGTGACCGCAAGAGTGCTCGCGCCGGTGTCGGAGCCGGACGGCACGGCGAGTCGAAGCCCACCCCACTCGGGGAGTCCGAGAGCCTGCGGGTCGCGTTGCAGTCGTATCAGATCTGCCCAGCTCGAGCCTGCAGCGACGACGGCGTCGGCCACCGCGCCCGGTGCAGCGAGGACGATCGGACTCGATGCGAGCGGCCGCGGCGTGCCGTCGATGGCTCCACGGTCGACGACGGCCTCGACGTTTGCCGAGGACTGGGGTATCCACAGACCCGGCCGGGCGCCGAGCGCACCGGCATCCCAGTTGTCGGCACCGGAGTTCAGTGCCGCTCGCACCGCATCGGATGCGATGGCTCGAACCTCCACTGTCACACAGTGATCGCGAATCACCGGGGCGGTCGCGTCGAATCGTGTTGCCAGCTGTTCGATCGCGGCGGAGATGTCGGGGTCGGCTGCCACGGTGAGGACGGCCGGTCCCTCCACGCAGGTGTCGGCTGCCTCGATCCCCTGATCCGAAATTCGATCACGCAGCGCAAACCATCCGAACACGGCCGCCACCAGGACCGCGATCGTCAGTACGACGATCACGGGCCCGGCGGCTATGGAACGTCCGCGCCCTGAGTTCCGGTGTTCACCCACGTGGTCGACAAGTCCGTCAGGCGTTGACGGCCTTGTACTCCCGTCGGCGGCGATGCAGGATCGGCTCGGTGTACCCGTTGGGCTGGCTCGTGCCCTGGAAGATCAGATCACTCGCAGCCTGGAATGCGATGTTGGTGTCGAAATCGGGTGCCAACGGCTTGTACGTCGGATCGGACGCGTTCTGCCGGTCGACCACCGGTGCCATTCGCTTCAGCGATTCGCGCACCTGCTCCTCGGTGACGATGCCGTGCCGCAACCAGTTCGCAATGAACTGGCTCGAAATGCGCAGCGTCGCACGGTCTTCCATGAGAGCGATGTCGTTGATGTCGGGCACCTTGGAGCATCCGACACCGTGGTCGATCCAGCGCACGACATAACCGAGGATGGACTGCGAATTGTTGTCGAGTTCGTTCTGCTTCTCCTCGTCGGTCCAGTCGGTGGACGGAGCGAGAGGGATCTCGAGGATCTCGTCGACGGTGGCGCGCTTGGCTTGTGCGATCTCGTGCTGACGGGCGAACACGTCGACCTTGTGATAGTGCAGGGCGTGCAGGGTCGCTGCGGTGGGGGAGGGAACCCATGCGGTGTTCGCGCCGGCCTTGGGGTGGCCGATCTTCTGCTCGAGCATGTCGTGCATCAGATCAGGCATGGCCCACATGCCCTTGCCGATCTGCGCCTTGCCCTGCAGGCCGGCCGCCAGCCCGGTGTCGACATTGAAGTCCTCGTAGGCGGCAATCCACTTCTCGCCCTTCATCGCTCCCTTGCGAACGACGGGCCCTGCCTCCATCGAGGTGTGAATCTCGTCGCCGGTGCGGTCGAGGAAGCCGGTGTTGATGAACACGACCCGCTCGGACGCGGCCTGGATGCAGGCCTTGAGGTTGACCGTCGTGCGGCGCTCCTCGTCCATGATGCCGACCTTGAGCGTGTTGGTGGGCAGGCCGAGGACCTGCTCGACGCGGCCGAATAGTTCGGCGGTGAAGGCGACCTCGTCCGGTCCGTGCATCTTCGGCTTGACGATGTACAGCGAGCCCGTACGCGAGTTCGACAGCACGTTGTCCGGAGTCAACGAGTGCAGACCGGCGAGCGAGGTGAACAACGCATCGAGAATGCCCTCGGGAACCTCGTTGCCGTCGGCGTCGAGGATCGCGTCGGAGGTCATCAGGTGGCCGACGTTACGGACGAACAGCAGCGAACGGCCGTGCAGCGTCAGCTCGGAACCGTCGACCGAGGTGTAGGTGCGGTCCTTGTTCATCGCACGAGTGAACGTCTTGCCGCCCTTGGAGACCTCCTCGGTGAGATCGCCCTTCATCAGGCCGAGCCAGTTGCGGTAGCCCAGAACCTTGTCGTCGGCATCGACTGCGGCGACCGAATCCTCGAAGTCCATGATCGTGGTGACAGCCGACTCGAGGAGCACGTCCTTGACGCCTGCTCCGTCGGTCTTGCCGATCGGGCTCTCGGGGTCGATCTGGATCTCGAAGTGCAAACCGTTGTTCACGAACAGGATGGCCGTCGGCGCATCGGGTGTGCCCTGGTAGCCCAGCAGCTGTGCCGGATCCTTCAGGCCCACCGTGCTGCCATCGGCCAACGTCACCGTCAGCGACGCGGCGTCGACGACGTATCCGGTGGTTCCGACGTGCGAGCCGGAGCTCAGCGGCAATGCCTCGTCGAGGAAGTCACGCGCGAACGCAATGACCTTGTCTCCACGGACCTTGTTGTAGCTCGAGCCCTTCTCGGCTCCGTCGGTCTCGGGAATGGCGTCCGTTCCGTAGAGGGCGTCGTAGAGCGAGCCCCATCGTGCGTTGGAGGCATTGATCGCAAAGCGTGCATTGAGCACGGGAACCACGAGCTGCGGCCCGGCTGTGGTGGTGATCTCGGTGTCCACTCCGGACGTGGTGATCTGGAAGTCGGCGGGCTCGTCGAGCAGGTAGCCGATCTCTTTCAGGAAGGCCTTGTACGCTGCGCGGTCGTAATCGGCACCGGCATGTTCGCCGTGCCATGCGTCGACCTTGCCCTGGATCTCGTCGCGAACGGCGAGCAACGCCTTGTTCTTGGGAGCGAGATCGGCGATCACCGACGCGGCACCGGCCCAGAAGGTCTCCGAATCTACGTCGGTACCCGGCAGCGCCTCCTTCTCGACGAAATCGAATAGGACCTTGGCGACCTGAAGTCCACCAGCCTGCACACGATCGGTCATGAATTCCTCACTCTTTCCGGTCACGGACACCGGTGACGGTGTCCCCACGACAACGGTGTCGATGTTACTCGGCGGTAGGTCCGACGCCGAACCCGCCGCCGGTGAGCAGATTTCGACACCGATCCACCAGTGCCGAGCGTAGGGGAGCTGCCTTTTCCGACAGTTCTCCCTGAGCGCGAACGTACTCTGCTCGTCCAGCCGCAGTTTCGATTCGGATGGGATCGAGATGGTACTCGCTCAGGTCGTACGGACTTGCGCGCATATCGATCGTCCGAGCCTCCAACGCCAACTCGAAACAGTCGGTCACGAACTCGGAGTCGATCAGCGGACCCAATTTGTAGCACCACTTGTACAGATCCATCGACGCGTGGATGCAACCGGGCTGCTCGGACCCCATGCGCGACTCCGGGGACAACTCAAGTGCGTTACGCGGTACTGCATCCTCGGTGAAGAAGCGGTAGGCGTCGTAATGAGTGCACCGCAACGTCATCGAGTCCACCACGGCGTCGGTTCCCTCGTGACCGAGTCGCAGCGGGACCTGGCTGTGCCGCACTGCCGAGTCGCCGCCGCGGTAGACCATCGCCCATTCGTGCAGACCGAAGCAGCCGAGCAAGGGCGGTCGCTCCCGCGTCGCCGACAGCAGACCCAGAACGAACTCGATGCTGGGCCGGCGTCGCTCGAGCAGATCCGACCGCACCCGGAAGCCTGGACCGTCTGCAGTCTCGACCTGTTCGTACGAGGCGAACTCGGCGAAGTCACGCGCCCGATCGCCCGTCAGAACCGTGCCGTGGCCGGGATTCCATCGGCGCAACTGACCCGGGCGATGGCTGTAGTAGGTGAACAAGAAATCCACCACCGGATGCACATTGCCGTGTCCGCGATCGACCAGATAGCTGCCGACGAGACTCTCCACCCGCGCCGAGTGCGCGTCTCGCCGGGCAGTCCACTCCGCCTCGGTCAGCGTTGCCGATTCGCCCATTCAGACGTTCCGCGGGGTGCCGGTAGGTGCGGACTGACCCGGTCGGGGACCGGCGACACGGTGAGTCCCGTCTCGAACCGTGCCCACGAACTCCTCCACCAGATCCTCCAGCGCGACGATGCCGACCGTGGCACCGGTCGCATCGTGCACCGCACCGAGGTGGCTGCTGGCGCGCCGCAGCTTCGTCAGCGCGTCGTCGAGCACGGTGTCTATGGACACCACGGGCAGGGCCCTGACGTCGCTGCGGGGAATGACGGTCTCCGGGCCGGCGGAGTCGTCGGCCATGTCGTCGAGCACGTCCTTCAGGTGCAGATAGCCCACCAGGGAACCGCTCGCATCACGCACCGGGTACCGAGAGAACCCGGTTTCGATGACTGCGCGTTCCACCGAACCGAGGGTCGGACCGAGAGTGTGGTCCGGCCCGGACAGCTCGATACTCCGAACCTGATGCGAGGGAATCAGAACCTCGGCTACGGTTCGGCCCGAGGTCTCGAGAGCTTGGCGCAATCTGCGGTGTTCCTCGGCGTCGATCAGTCCCTCCGAGCGCGATTCGCCGATCATCTGCGACAGCTCCACCGCCGACACCGACGAACTCAGTTCGTCCTTGGGCTCGATGCGAAGCATGCGCAGCGTCAGGTTGGCGCACAGGTTGTAGAACGAGATCAGGGGCAACGCCACCTTGATGAACATCAGGTGGATGGGCACGAGCACCATGGCGGTGCTCTCCGGGCCGGCGATGGCGATGTTCTTCGGGACCATCTCGCCGACGAGGATGTGCAGGACGACGACGAGTGTCAGCGCGATGGCGAAGGCGATCGGGTGCAGGAACGAGCCGGGGATGCCGACCAGCTCCAGGGGCACCTCGATCAAGTGCGCGACCGCGGGCTCGGCGACGCGGCCGAGCAGAATCGAGCAGATCGTGATGCCGAGTTGTGCCGCGGCGAGCATCTGCGACAGATTCTGACCGGCCTCGATGACGCTCTGCGCGCGCTTCTTGCCCTGCGCCAGCAATGCCTCGAGACGATCACGGCGAGCTGAGATCAGTGCGAACTCGGCACCGACGAAGAAGGCGTTTCCGGCCAGCAGCAGAACTGCCAGACCTACCCCGAGGAAGTCACCCATCGACCTCACCGTCCGATCGCAGACGCGCCACTGCTTCGGCGTCGACCGGCAGGATCAGCACACGATCGATACGGCGGCCGTCCATGCGGATCACGCGCGCCATCCACCCGCCGTCGCCGTCGGGGACGTCCTCCGTCGCCGGGGACGGTAGAAGCACCGCGTCTCCCTCTGATGGAATCCGGCCGAGTTGCATCAGTACCAGGCCCCCGATGGTTTCGTATTCGCCTTCCGGGGCCGAATAGCCCGTCGCCGACGCAACCTCGTCGATGCGAAGCAGCCCCGCGCAGTCCCAGCCGTCGCCCGAACGAGCGACGTCCAGTTCCGGCTCGTCGTGTTCGTCGCGCACGTCGCCGACGATCTCCTCGATCAGATCTTCCATCGTCACCATGCCTGCGGTGCCGCCGTACTCGTCCACCACGAGGGCCACCTGCATTCCGTCGGCTCGCACGCGTTCCATCACAGCGTCGCCGTCCAGGCTCGACGGAACGACCGGAACGTCGCGCGCCAGGGACTCGACAGTGGTGGACCGGCGGTCCGCTCCGGCCACCGTGAACGCATGCTTGATGTGTACGACACCGACGGTGTCGTCCAGGTCGCCGTCGACCACCGGGAACCGAGAAAAGCCCGTTCGCGCAGCGGTTTCGATCAGGTCGGCGACGGTCGCGTCGGTGGCGAGAGTCTCGATCTTGACCCGCGGAGTCATCAGTTCCTCGGCGGTGCGGTCGCCGAACTGCAACGACCGGTCGACCAGACGTGCGGTGTTCTCGTCGATCGAGCCCTGCTGGGCCGACGTTCGGACCAGTGAACCGAGCTCCTGCGGTGATCTTGCCGAACGCAGTTCCTCGGCCGGTTCGATGCCGAGCCGTCGCACGAGCCAGTTGGCCGAGCCGTTGAGTCCGTTGATCGCCCATTTGAAGATCAGGGAGAACCCGGCCATCGCTCCGGCTGTGACCCGCGCGGTCGACATCGGTTTCGCGATGGCGATGTTCTTGGGGACCAGTTCACCGAAAATCATCGAGAACGACGTGGCCAAGATCAGAGCCACCGCGAGGGAGATGCCCGACGCAAGAGAGTCCGAGGCACCGAGCGCGGTGGTCACCGGCCGAATGAATCCTGCCAGCACCGGCTCCGCGAGATAACCGGTGATGAGGGTGGTGATCGTGATGCCCAGCTGCGCGCCCGACAACTGAAAAGACAGCGTCTTGTGAGCATGCAGAACTTGGCGCGAGCGTAGGTCGCCGTTCTCGGCCTGAGACTCGACCGCACTGCGTTCGAGAGCAGTGAGGGAGAACTCTGCCGCGACGAAGAGGGCAGTACCTGCCGTCAGCGCCACGAAGCCGATCAGGCTGACGATGGTGACGAGAGTGGCCACAGGTCAACGCCGCCGAAGTTGAGAGAGCAGTACCGCTCCGCTCGTCTGCGGGGACCTGTCGAAATCGGTGTCGCCGGGTTTCTCTCCCGGCTCGATAGAGGATCCCTCCGATGTGGAACCGTCGTCGTGCTGCTCCGCAGTTGCCGAACCGGCAACCGAAATAGTGGGTGCCTCGGGCACCTGATTCCCTTCTGTCTGGTTCGCGTTGCGGCACACCGGTGGTGGCCGACGCGTCGTCGCACCGCGCCGAGTCGACGTTGTCTTCTCGGCGCGGGCAACGACAGCGAACGTCGTCGAACTCGTAGTGGGTGAGTCTAACCGTCTCGGTGCGTTACCACCCGGACGGCAGGGGGCGCCCCTCGGCAAATCCTGCGGCCGACTGGACCCCGAGGACGGCTCGTTCGGCCAATTCGGGCAGGGAACGGGCCCCGGCATAGGTGCATGTGCTGCGCACACCTGCGCAGATGTGATCGATGAGGTCTTCGACGCCGGGACGATCCGGATCCAGTCGCATCCGGGAACTGGAGATCCCTTCCTCGAACAATGCCTTGCGGGCGCGGTCGAAGGCCCCGTCGGTGGCAGTGCGCGCCGCGACGGCACGCTTGGACGCCATGCCGAAGCTTTCCTTGTATCGGTTGCCCGCCGCGTCGACGCGAAGGTCTCCGGGAGATTCGTAGGTGCCCGCGAACCAGGATCCGATCATGACGTTGGCGGCACCGGCCGCGAGCGCGAGCGCGACGTCGCGAGGATGGCGAACACCGCCGTCGGCCCAGACCGACGCACCGAGTTCGGCTGCGGCAGCCGAACAGTCGGCCACGGCGGAGAACTGCGGCCGACCCACGCCGGTCATCATGCGAGTGGTGCACATGGCCCCGGGGCCGACACCGACCTTGACGATGTCCGCACCCGCCGCCACCAGGTCACGGGTGCCCTGAGCGGAGACGACGTTGCCGGCGGCGAGCGGTACGCCGAGATCGAGCGAACGCACTTCGGCCAACGCTTCGAGCATCTTCTGTTGGTGCCCGTGGGCGGTATCCATCACCAGGACGTCGGCACCGGCCTCGACCAGTGCCGTCGCCTTCTTCGCCACGTCGCCGTTGATGCCGACCGCGGCAGCGATCCGCAGCCGTCCCGACGCGTCGACGGCAGGGGCGTAGATGCCGGTGCGGACGGCACCGGTGTTCGTCACCACACCGGCCAACGAACCGTCGTCCTCGACGACGATCGCGAGCTGGGCGTGGGCGGCCTCCATCATCTCGAAGACCTCTTTGGGTGAGGCGTTGCGGGCCACCCGCACGAAGTCGGTCGCGGCCACCGAGCTGAGCCGAGCGAAGCGATCGACGTCCGCGCAGGCGCTCTCGGTGACGACACCGACGGGCTTGCCGTGCTCGACGATCACGACGGATCCATGAGCGCGCTTGTGCACCAGGGCGAGCGCATCGGAGACCGAGGCGTTGGGGCCGAGAACGACCGGTGTGTCGGCAACGAGATCTCTGCTCTTGACGAATGCGACCGTTTCGGCCACGGCCTCGGTGGGCAGGTCCTGCGGAATGACGGCAATGGCACCGCGTCGTGCGACGGTCTCGGCCATCCGCCGACCCGATACTGCGGTCATGTTCGACACCACGATCGGAATGGTCGTTCCCGACCCGTCGACCGTGCTGAGGTCCACGTCGAAACGAGAAGTGACATCGGTCCGGTTCGGGACGAGGAAGACGTCGTCGTAGGTGAGATCGTAGGGCGGCTGGTGACCATCGAGGAACTGCACGTTGATCGAGACTACCGGTCGGATGGACTTCCTGGGTTCGACGCCCCGTCCCGAGCGGTCGGTTTGGACGCGTTCGCGGCCTGCGTACGCGACAGCAGGACCGTCGTGACGATCATGACGGCCACGGCCACGACGATGACCGTCAGGGCTGCGCCCTCGGTTCTGATTCGCTCGTTCAGGACAGTGACTCCGACGAACGCCGCGCCGAGTGGTTCACAGATCGTCACTGCCGGCATCGACGCCGACAGCGGACCCACCTGGAATGCACGCTGCTGCAGGTAGAAACCGACGACGCCGGATCCGATCAGCGTGTAGGTCTGCCAGGCCGTCAGCGCCTCGACCGGGTTACCGTCGACGAGGTCGGTGACGTTCTTGGTCAGCGCAGCCGCCAGGCCGAACAACAAACCTCCCGCTGCACCGAGCAGTAGTGCCCGAACTCCCGGCGAGGTGAGCAGCAATCCGCCCGCGGCGGCGCAGCCGACAACGACGGCCACCACGATCAATGGAACGAGCCACTGCACGAAAGGGGCGTCGGTATTGCCCTCGCTCGGATCGCCCACCACGATGAAGACGGCAAGTGCCGCGGCCATCGCCACGGCGAGCGCCCAGGTGGTGGCAGGCAGTGTTCTGCCGACCAGCTTTGCCGACATCGGGAGAGCGAACAGCAGTGCTGTCACCAGCAGAGGTTGAACGACCAGCACCGAGCCGACCCACAGCGCGGCGATCTGAACCGCATAGCCACCGCCGTCTCCGAGGACCCCTACCCACCACCGCGGGCTGCGCACCAGTGCCGAAACGAGGGATTCACCTTCGGGGACGGACGCGGCCGCGCTCTGTTGCGCGACCGACGCGCAGGCGAACAGGAACGCCGAAATCAGCGCGAGTACGACCGCCGGCCAGGACGCGGTCACCCGCGTCGTCCTCTGCTACCGCCACCCCGCCGACTCTGGGTGCCATCGCTCCGCCCACGCCTGCCCGGCGTACCCGTCCGGCCCGCACCGCGCGCAGTTCGGGGGTCGGCCGCAGCACCGCTCGTCGTCGGTACCGAGGCCGGTAGCGGTCGACCGATCGGGGTGCGTGCGCCCGTCGGTCGACGCCACGCGGACTGGTCCAGATCGGTATCGATGATCGTGGCGGCAACGCCGGCCTCGTCGGCCATCGATCGGACGCGATCCAACTGGTCGTCCGTTGCCAGCGTCACGACGGTTCCGCGGGCACCGGCACGTGCAGTACGTCCGGCGCGATGCAGGTAATCCTTGAAATCGACCGGGGGATCGACGTGAACCACGAGCGTCACGTCGTCGACGTGAACACCGCGGGCTGCCACGTCGGTTGCGATGAGAGCCACGGACGTGCCCTCGCCGAAGGCCGCGAGCGATCGGGTGCGGTGCGCCTGAGTCTTGTTGCCGTGCAACGACGATACCGGCACACCCAGCGCGAGGCACTCGTCGGTGAGTCGATCGACGGCATGGGTGGTCCGTAGGAACAGAAGTGTCTTCCCGTCGCGGTTGGCAAGTGCAGCAGCGACTTCGGTCTTCCTGGCCGCCTCGATTCGGAAGACGAAATGGGTCATGTCGGGTTCGCTGACGGCTGCCGCAGTGGAGTGCACAGCGGGGTCTTTCAGAAACTTCTCGACCAGCCCGTCGACCTCCCCGTCCAGCGTCGCGGAGAACAGCATCCTCTGACCGTGTGCCGGGGTGGCGGCGAGCAGTGAATCGACCTGAGGCAGGAAACCCATGTCCACCATGCGATCTGCTTCGTCGATGACGGTGACCTCGACATGCTCGAGTGTGATCGAGCGTCGCTGGAGGAGATCGATGAGCCGGCCGGGAGTCGCGACCACGATGTCGACTCCGCGCTGAATATCTCGGACGTTGCGTTCGAGCGGAACACCTCCGACGACGCCGACGGTTCGAAGTCCGAAGGTGGCACCGTGGATGTCGAGTACTTCACGAATCTGCAGTGCCAGTTCCCGCGTGGGGGCGAGAATCAACCCGCGCGGTGCCGCAGGTGCGCTTCGCTTGCCGGCAAGGTGGACGAGGATCGGCAGTGAGAACGCCAGGGTCTTACCCGAGCCCGTGGGTGCGCGCCCGAGGACGTCCCGTCCGGCAAGGGCATCGGGGATCGCCGCGACCTGAATGGGAAACGGGTCGCGAGCACCTGCATTCCTGAGGGAGTGCACCAGAACGACGGGGAGACCGAGGTCTGCGAACGATCGAGTGGATTGACCCGGCATGGAGCTGACCTTACCGCCGGATCGACGACGCGTTCGACCGTTCTTGTCGGTACCGCACGCAATACTTGCCCTAGAACGTGAGTTCGAATGGCGTTCGAGACGCAATCTCCGCAGGGGCGGTTGCACGGCGAAGGTGGGGGAGTCATGTGCAAGAAGTGCCGAGGGTTCGGTGTCGACAATTACATCGATGACGTGAGGGCAACGATCGAGACATTCGGGTGGGCGCTGCAGTACGTGGAATCGGAGGTCGATCGAGACGGCGTTCATCCCGCGTTCTGCTACACGGTCGGTCTCACCGACCTGGGCAGTCCCGAAATCGTCGTGACGGGACGCGGGCCACGTGAATCCTCGATGATCCTGAACGCGCTGGGGACTTCGGTGGCGTCGGGGATGTTGGAGATCGAATCCGGAATCGGTTGTGCATCAGCAGGATTCGATCTTCTGGCCATCGACGTACCGGATTGTGCGGACATCCTGTACGTCGCCTCCGACGTGTACGGCACGGGACGCTTCAGCGCCGTACAAGCCGTCTGGAGGGACCTCGAAGGTGCACTGCCGTGGGAGGGAATTCCGTCGACGGTGGTGCAACCGATACTCGGGCCGGTGCCCTTCTGAGCGAGCGAAGACCGATCACACCGGTGGCACCGCACGAAAGTACGCGCGGTGCCACCGGCGAGGGACCGATGTCAGGCTTCGATCTCGGAGCGATCTCCACTCCACAGAGTGTGGAACTTGCCCTCGGAATCGGTGCGCTCGTAGGTGTGCGCACCGAAGAAGTCGCGCTGTCCCTGTGTCAAGGCCGCAGGCAGACGCTCGGCACGCAGCGCGTCGTAGTACGAGAGCGAGGATGCGAACGCAGGCACCGGGATGCCGAGCGACGCAGCCGTGATGACGACGCGCCGCCAACTGTCGATCGCGTTCTCGATGGCGTCACGGAAGTACGGTGCCAGGATGAGGCTCGGTAGTTCGGCGTTGTCGTCGTACGCGTCCTTGATGCGGTTCAGGAATCGCGCCCGAATGATGCAGCCACCACGCCAGATCGTGGCGAGATCGCCCGGATGCAGATTCCAATCGTATTCGGCGCTACCCGCCGCGATCTGATCGAAGCCCTGTGCGTAGGCGACGATCTTCGACGCGTACAGCGCCCGGCTGATGTCGTGGGTGAACTGCTCGGCATCGGTCGGCTTGTCGGCCAGTGATCCCGAGGCGAGGCCGACAGCGGCCTTGCGCTGGACCCGCGATCCCGACAGAGCCCGTGCGAACACTGCCTCGGCGATGCCGGTCACGGGTACTCCGAGATCGAGTGCCGCCTTGACGGTCCATCGACCGGTGCCCTTCTGCTCGGCAGCATCGACGATCACATCGACCAGTGGCTGCCCGGTCTTCGCGTCGACCTGGCGAAGGACCTCCGCAGTGATCTCGACGAGATAGCTCTCCAGATCGCCCTTGTTCCACTCGGTGAAGACGTCTGCAACCTGCGCAGGCGAGTACCCGAGCGCGTCGCGAAAGAGGTTGTACGCCTCGCCGATGAGCTGCATATCGGCGTATTCGATGCCGTTGTGCACCATCTTGACGAAGTGGCCGGAGCCGTCGGGGCCGATGTGCGTGCAGCACGGCGTGCCGTCCACCTGCGCAGCGATGGACTCGAGCAACGGTCCCAATGCCTTGTAGGACTCGGCCGGACCACCCGGCATGATCGACGGGCCGTTGAGCGCGCCCTCTTCGCCGCCGGAAATACCGGCGCCGACGAAGAGCAGACCGCGGTCCTTCATGGCCGCCTCGCGGCGGATCGTGTCGGTGTAGAGCGCGTTGCCGCCGTCGATGATGATGTCGCCTTCCTCCATCACACCGGCGAGTTCCTCGATCACCGCATCGGTCGGGTCGCCTGCCTTCACCATGATGAGCACGCGCCGCGGCTTCGCCAACGCGGCCACGAACTCCTCGATGGTCTCGGTACGGATGAAGTTGCCCTCGGTACCGTGCTCGGCGATCAACGCGTCGGTTTTAGCGATACTGCGGTTGTGCAACGCGACAGTGTGCCCGTGGTGGGCGAAGTTACGCGCGATGTTGGAGCCCATGACGGCGAGTCCGGTGACTCCGATCTGAGCCAGTTCTGTCTCTTTTGCTGCTGAGGTCATACAGACAGCTTTCCTTGCCGCGCGATTTCGCGCGAGCCAACCCCCTGGGTCCGGCCGACACGACGAAAAAGGTGCCGCATTCGCGAAGAATGCGGCACCTCGGGGTTCGAGCGACGAAGCCCGTCCAATCAGGACTTCGCCTCGAACAATGGATCAGTGGCTGCGTGCAGGCCCGTCGAAACCGTCGTACGAACGACGCTCGGTGCGGCTACGGAACCCACCCGATCGGTTCTCGTCCTGGCGCGGGGCGGATGCGGGACGACGGTTGTCCGAGCCACGGTTGTCCGAGCCGCGACCTTCGTAACCGCGACCCTCTGAGCCGCGGTACGAGCTCGAGTCGGAGCGACGCGGGCGGTCACCCTGGTAGCCGCCTTCGCTGCGCGGGTTGGATCCCTGGTAGCCGCCGGTGCGAGGGCTCGATCCCTGGTATCCCGTGCGGGGACGGTCACCCTGGTAGCCGCCGGTGCGAGGGCTCGATCCCTGGTATCCCGTGCGGGGACGGTCACCCTGGTAGCCGCCTTCGCTGCGCGGGTTGGAACCCTGGTAGCCACCGCTGCGGGGGTTGGACCCCTGGTAGCCACCGGTGCGCGGGCGGCTGTTGCGATCACGCGGGGTGGATTCGGCACGCAACGGCTCACCGGTCGGCTTCTTGGCGCCGGTGATGCTGTTGAGTTCGGCCGAACCGGGGGAGACGTTGACCGTGGTGGCCTTGACGCCGGCCATCCCGGTCAAACGCAGAACCTGACGACGCTGATTGGGGAGCACGATCGCGACGACGGTGCCCTTTTCTCCGGCGCGTGCCGTGCGGCCGGCGCGGTGCAGGTAGTCCTTGTGGTCGGCGGGCGGATCGACGTGCACGACCAGGTCGATTCCGTCGACGTGAATTCCGCGGGCCGCGACGTCGGTGGCCACGAGCACAGGGGTGCGACCGTTCTTGAATCGCTCGAGCACTCGGGTGCGCTGGTTCTGTGCCTTGCCGCCGTGCAGCGACTCTGCAGCGATGCCGAGGGCGCGCAGGCGATCGGTGATGCCGTCGCAGCCCAGCTTGGTGCGCGCGAACATGATGGTGCGGCCGCCTTCACGGGCACCGATCTCCGAGAGCACCAGATCCTTCTGGCCGCGGTCGACCATGAGGACGTAGTGGTCCATGGTTCGGACGCTGGCCTTGCCGTCCTGGGTGGAGTGCTCGACGTGGTCGGGCAGGAACTGGCGAACCAATGACTGGACCTCGCGGTCGAGGGTGGCCGAGAACAGCATCCGCTGGCCGTCTGCGGGTGTATCGGCGAGTACGGCGCGCACCTCGGGCAGGAAGCCCATGTCGGCCATCTGATCGGCCTCGTCGAGCGCGGTGATCTCGATGGAGTCGAGGATGCAGGTGCCCTGACGCAGGTGATCTGCCAGTCGTCCCGGAGTGGCGACCAGTACGTCGACTCCGCGGCGAAGCTGCTCGACCTGCTTGTTGAACGGGGTGCCGCCGACGGCAGGCATGACCCGGAGGCCCTGTGCGTTGGCGTAGGGAGCGAGCGACTCGACTACCTGGAACGCGAGTTCGCGGGTGGGAACCAGTACGAGCGAACGCGGGCGCTTGGCGGCCGGTCGATCGGTGTGCAGCGACAGGCGCTGCAGGATCGGCAGGCCGAAGGCGAGGGTCTTGCCCGAACCTGTCTGCGCGCGACCGAGGACGTTCTTGCCGGCGATGGCGTCGGGAAGCGCCTTTTCCTGGATGGGGGACGGCACGGTGATCGAGTTACGAGCGAGAGCCGCGACGACTGCCTCGGGCAGACCGAGCTCGGCGAAGGTGAACGCCGGTGCCGCTGCGGGCGTCGGTACGGCCGTCGAGTCGGACTCGGGGGAAACGGTGGTATTGGAAACAGCGTTGGTCACGCAGTAAAGCCTCTCCGGATTGCGGGCACGCCAATAAGCCCGAAGCTGAGAGACCCGACGAGAAGGGAAACACGAAAAACAGCCAGAACACATTGATACGAGCCAGGGCACTGTCACCTGGCCATCGGTACGCAGGTCGAACCTGCATAAAGTGGGGCTGTTTGTGCCATTTCGATTGCTTGGTCGCGATGGCGACCGAGTTCTACTGTACGGGACGTACCGCCATTTGTTCACCCGGATGGGTGTGACCTGCGTGACCCCCTGACGTGGCGGCGCTCGATCAGCCGAGGAGTTTGCTCAGCTCTTCGAGCCACGGCATCGCAACGTAGATGGTCGGCAGCACGAGTATGACGACGGCGGCCAGATATGCCACAGCGGCGATCCGGACGTCGCTGCCCGGCCCGCTCAACCGCTGGACGCGAATGAGTGTGTGCGGTCCGCCGGCTGCCATGGCACCCCGCGGTGCGGTGGATCCGGCACACGTCACGAGTGCGCGCGCGAGAGGGGTGGGTCCAGTGACCTTGACCGCCGTGTCATCGGCCAGCAGTTCGACCAACAGCTGAACGCTGCTCAGGGCGGACTTGCTACGAACAATTCTGGGGAACGCCTCGTTGACCGCGGTGAACGCTTCCAGTACGAGATCGTGCCGGGATCGTAGGTGTGATCGCTCGTGGCTGAGGATCGCGGTCACCTCCGCTTCGGAGAGGCTGGCAAGCGTTCCGCGGCTCAGCACCACCCGCTGCCGTAGTCCGGGCAGGCAATACGCAATCGGTTCCGCCGCGTCCAGAACCCGGATGTCTGCATCACGCAGGCCCCTGAACGGATTGTCGCTCTTGTCGGTCCGGTCGAGCAGATCGACCAACATGCGATGACGGGAGCGGCGACGGCGGGTACGCACCGCCACCTGAGCCACCGAGAACATCAGTTTCGCTCCGATGCCCAGAGTGATCGCGAGCACCACCACGTACAAGGTCCACAGAGGCAGGCCCAAGGCGTCGATCTCGTCGGTCGGAGCCGTGGTCGGACGGCCGTCAGGGCCCGGCACGAGCAGCAATCCGCCGATTGCCAGGCCGGAACTGAAGGCCGACAACACGGCCGCGAGGGCGATGGCCTGCCACAGCACCAGAGCAGCGCGAGGCGACCGGTACGGCCAGCTCGCACGGGCGAGCATCGCCGGCACAGGTCCAGCCAGGATCAGCGCGAGTATCGCGAATACCAGCGCAGTGGTGGAGTTCATGTCCTCACTTACTACGAGGAGCCTCAGTCCGTCGGACGGCCTTCTGCAGCAGAAGGTGACTCTGTCGTCGATTGTGCCACTTCCAGCGCCGCGAGTGCTTCACGGAGGGCGGCGGCCTCATCTGCTCCGACCTGCCCGACGAAGTGCACGAGGGCAGCTGCACGACCGCCGGAGGCGGGGGCCTGGGACAACGCGTCGACCATCAGGCTCGCGACCAACTCGTCGCGACCATGGACCGGGGCGTAGCGGTGAGCTCGGTCGTCGCGCTGCTGGACGACCAAACTTTTCTTCGCCAGACGCTGCAGGACCGTCATCACGGTCGTGTACGCGAGTTCACGATGAGTCGCAAGGGCCTCGTGGACCTGACGAACGGTCTGCGGCTCCGTCGATTCCCACAGATGGTCCATTACTGCGCGTTCCAATTCACCAAGGCCAGCCATTCCTCCGAGTCTACGGCCAGTCCGACGCGGATGCGTACTACTCGTAGTAGTAACTACCGTCCGAGTGCTGTGGTCTCGGTCATAGCCGCGGTCGAGTGGCGTCGGCGGGTCGTGACCGTGAGCGGGTCCGTGGGCATACTCTGTCGAGAGTTGGTGCCGCTGGGCCGAGTCGGAAAGATGAGTGGAGACCTCGCGTGAAGTGGTTCGATTCACTGTCGTTGCTCGATGGGCCACTGCCGGTGATCGTGTCCGTGCTCGGCGCCGCCGGCGGACTGTGGTTGCTGGTCTCGAGGTCGCGTCGGTACGCCAGGCGTGCGCTGCCGATCGCTGCCACCGCGGCGATCGTCGTCACGGCTATCGGTTACGTACTGGTCGAAAAAGTATGGCGTCCGTTCCCCGATCCGATCGACATCTCGATCTACGTGTGGATCGGGGTGGGTGTGGCTGCCCTGTTCGCACTCGTACCACGGTCGATCGCAGCCCGCGGCGTGGTTGGCACAGTGGTGTCGGTGCTGGCGGCGGTCCTCGTGGTGGCAACGTCTGCTCTGCACGTCAACCTCGAATTCGATGCGTATCCGACCGTGGGTAATGCGCTCGGTGTCGAGTCGGCCGAGCGCATAGCGTTCTCGGACGTGCCGCCTTCGGTCTCCGACACCGTCACCGGCACGCCCCTGGAATCTGCCTGGTCCGCACCTGCCGACCTGCCTTCCGCCGGCCGCGTCACCTCCGCCACCATTCCTGCCACCGCGTCGAACTTCACGGCGCGAGACGCCCAGATCTACCTACCGCCGGCCTACTTCGCCGATCCCCGTCCGCTCCTTCCTGTCCTCGTACTGCTCGCCGGCCAGCCCGGCGCACCCGAAGACTGGTTCAACGGGGGCAAGCTCGCCGAGACCATGGACAACTTCGCGCGTGATCATGCCGGTCTGGCACCGGTGGTGGTCGTGGCCGACGGCACCGGTTCGTCGATCGCCAATCCGCTCTGCGTGGATTCGACACTCGGCAACGCGGCCACGTACCTCGCACGTGACGTTCCCGATTGGATCGACAACTCCCTGCAGGTGGATCGCAACCGTGCTCATTGGGCGATCGGCGGATTGTCCTACGGCGGAACGTGCTCGATACAGATGGCCGCCAATCATCCCGAGGTCTATCCCACGTTTCTCGACCTGTCGGGTCAGCGAGAGCCGACCCTCGGCGATCGAGATCGAACCGTGCAGCAGGCGTTCGGCGGCAACGCCGCAGCGTTCACCGCGATCAACCCTCTCGACCTGCTGAAATCGCGTCGATACCCGGACTCTGCCGGTATTTTCGTCGTGGGGTCCGAGGACAAGGATTACCAACCGGGTCAGCAGGAGATGTACGACGCGGCGAAGGCCGCTGGAATGGATGTGCAGTACGTGGAGGTACCAGGGGGACACAGCTTCGCGGTGTGGTCCGAAGGCTTACGTCGAGAACTGCCGTGGCTGGCTACGAGAACAGGACTGACGGCGTGAACACCGACGAGTCGGGGGGTCCGACGGAAGCGATCGATGCTGCGGCACCGACGTGGATGTCCGAGAAGGTGGCCGTCGTGAGATCCGCCGCCTCGGCGACGATGCGGCAGTCGCGGCGATTGTGGTCGCTGATCCTGTTCGGTGCCGTGGGTGCCCCGGTCAGCTTCACCCTGCTCGCCGTGGTCTGGCTTTCGGGGATGTATGCCGTCGTGTCGGACGGCCATGGTCAGGTCGACAGGTACTTCGCGGTAGGCATCGTCCCGTTCGAGCACTGGCATCTCTGGACGCCGCTGACATCTGGTCTGGCAGCGCCGAATATTGCGGGCTGCGTGGTGGCGACCGTTGCGGTGCTCCTCGCTGCTGCCCCGATCGAACGTCGTATCGGTTCCCGTCGGTTCGCGGTAGCCGCATTCGTGACGCAGGTTGCGGGGTCGTTGTTCGGGCTGGGCCTGGCCGTGCTGGCGAAGACCGTCGACGAGGATTGGGGTTTCCGCCTCCACGTAGGTACGGCCGTGGGCCCGACGACATGGGTCTGTGGCGTTGTGCTGGTTGCCACGTCGCGGATGGACACGCTGTGGCGCAGGCGGATTCGCGTCGGACTGCTGACCCTTCTGGTGACCCTGGCCTTGTTCGGCGGTCATCTGCAGGACGTCGTTCGGTTGGCGGCAGCGGTGATCGGTCTGATCGTGGGCCCGTGGATCGTCGGCCGGTCGGCGCGCGGTCCGAGATTGGCTGGAACGCAGCGTGAAGGACGTGTCCTGGTCGCGCTGATCGTCGCCGCCAGTGCCCTGGGTCCGGTGCTGGCAGCCTTGAGCCCCAATGCCGTGGGGCCGTTCGCGGTGCTTCGCGACGTGGTTCGCGGTGTGCCGTACACAGCTGCCGAGGTTCGTGAGATCTGCGCCGATGCCACGACCGATCCGGTGGAATGCCGCCGCGGGCTGCTCGACCTCAGGCTGGGCGGAGTCGGACCGACGATCCTGAGCATCATGCCGTCGCTGTTCCTGTTGGTGGTCAGTGACGGTTTGCGCCGCGGTCGACGGTTCGCGTGGGCGATGGCAGTGATCTCGCAGGTGGTTCTGCTCGCGCTGTCGGTGGCGAACTACGCCATCCGATTCCTCGAAGCCGGTGACGACGAATCGTTGTTCTACGGGCTGGAATCTCCCACTGCCTACCGCACTGCCGTGCCCTTCCTTCTGCCCCTGATCGTCCTGCTGGTCCTGATCGTCACTCGGAAGTTCTTCGACGTGTCGGCACCGGCTGGCACGTACCGACGCTGGGCCGCGTCCGTCGTGGCCGCCGTAGTAGGACTCGGCCTGATCTACGCGATCGGCGGCTATCTCGGTCGCGGCGGTTTCGCCGACTCGCCGTCCTTCGGCGGACTGCTGATCGATTTCCCGCAGAGGCTGGTTCCGCCGGTCTATCTGCAGTGGCTCGAGCCCGCCCTTCTACCCCAGAGCATCCCGACCACCTTGCTGTTCGAGTGGACCGGCGTCGTGTTCTGGGTCGTGGTGTGCGTGCTCACGATCAGCACCTTCCTCACACCGGTGTACGGCTCGGAGACCGATGCCACCGAACGGGCTCGCAGCGTGCTGATGTCGAGCAGCGGCTCGGCGCTGTCGTGGATGACGACCTGGCGCGGGAACAAGTACTGGTTCAGCGCCGACGGCCGCAGCTACGTGGCGTATCGCGTGATTTCCGGCGTGGCTTTGACCACCGGTGACCCTGTCGGGCCGCGAGAATCATTGCGAGACAACGTGGTCGAGTTCGCCGAATTCGCGTCGAAGAACGGGTGGATTCCGTGTTTCTACTCTGTCACCCCGGCCGTCCGGCGCATCACCGATTCTCTGGGATGGGGCGGTATCCAGGTCGGTGAGGAGACCGTGCTCGATCTGGACGGAATAGCGTTCACCGGCAAGCGGTTCCAGGATGTTCGTACTGCGCTCAATCGAGCGAAGAAGGCAGGCGTCGTCGCGGAGTGGATTCGGTTCCCCACCGCTCCACTGGCCATCACCGATCAGATCACCGCGATCTCCGAAGAGTGGGTGGCAGACAAGGGGATGCCGGAGATGGGCTTCACCCTCGGCGGTCTCGAGGAGGTCGACGACGAGAACGTGCGATGCCTGATTGCCGTCGACGAACATCGAACCGTGCACGGGGTCACGTCGTGGATGCCCGTCTACGAGGACGGCGTCATCGTCGGGTGGACGCTCGATTTCATGCGGAGACGGTCGGAAGGCTTTCGGCCGACAATGGAGTTTCTCATCGCCTCAGCCGCCCTGCTCCTCGAGCAGGAGGGGGCCAGGTTCCTGAGCCTGTCCGGTGCACCTCTGGCCAAAGTCGACGAGAAGCAGCCCGAGCACGTGTCCAGCGCCGAGCAGTCGACGCTGTCCGGCTTGCTCGAACGGTTGCTCGATGTACTCGGGCGCACCCTCGAACCTGTCTACGGGTTCCGGTCTCTGCTGGCATTCAAATCCAAATTCCAGCCGCGCTACGAGCCGATGCACATGACGTTCGCCGATCCGGCCGCCCTGCCCAGTATCGGCAACGCAATCGGCCGGGCCTACCTGCCCGACGTGTCCATCGGTCAGGGCTTCAAGCTCGTCCGAACGATGATCGAGCGGTGACGGTCTGCGCTAGACAGCCCGCGAGTCCGGTGTCCCGGAACGCCTGTCCGATTTCACCGGACCACCGACCGACCCGTACACGTGGCGAGTTCCGATCGGAACGATGAGCGGGCGATCCGACATGGGATCGTCGATCACGGCTGCCTCGAGACCGAACACGTCGAGCAGTAGTTCCTCCGAGATGACGTCCTGAGGGCGACCGGACGTGACGATGGTTCCCTGCTTCATGACGATCAACTGGTCGCTGTATCGCAGTGCGAGGTTGAGATCGTGCAACACCATGACGATGGTGCGGCCGAGCTCCTCGTGCAGGCGATCGACGAGGTCGAGTACCTCGATGGAGTGGGCGAGGTCGAGGTAGGTGGTCGGCTCGTCCAACAGCAGGATGTCGGTGCCCTGCGCCAGTGCCATCGAAATCCAGGCGCGTTGCCGTTGACCACCGGACAGCTCGTCGACGGGACGGTCGGCGAGGTCGCCGACGCCGGTGAGTTCGAGTGCGTTGGCCACTTCTGCCTCGTCGTCCGAGCTCCACTGCCTGATCCACGACTGATGGGGGTGACGACCGCGCGAGACCAGATCGGCGACGGTCAGTCCTTCCGGAGCAGTAGGTGCCTGCGGCAGCATGCCCAGGGTCCGGGCAACCTCTTTGGTCTTCATCGAAGAGATCGCCCGGCCGTCGAGCATCACGCTTCCGGCCTTGGGCTTGAGCAGGCGTCCGAGCGATCGCAACAGGGTCGACTTGCCGCAGCCGTTCGGGCCGATGACGGTGGTGATCACTCCGGTGTGAATCGCGAGGTCGAGGTGCTCGATGATGGTCCGGTCGCCGTAACCGAGGCTGAGATCGTCTGCGACCAAACGCGAGGCGTGGCTGATTGTCATACGGAAGCCTTTCGATTACTGCGCACGAGAAGGTACAGAAGGAACGGTCCACCGAGTGCCGAGGTGACGATGCCGACCGGCAGTTCCACCGGCAGGATCGTCCGCGCGATGAGATCACTCGCCACTACCAGCAGTCCGCCCAGCAATGCCGAGGCGATGATCGGCGGTCCCGGGGTTCGAAGGAGCCGTACCGCGATCTGCGGGGCTGCCAGTGCGACGAACGCGATCGGTCCGGCCGCAGCTGTGGCAACGGCAGCGAGTGCGACGGCGGCGAGCAACATCACGGCCTGGCTGTGCTGCAACCGCACTCCGAGCGATCGTGCATTGTCGTCACCCAGACGCAGTGCTCCCAGCGTGAACGTCGACACGATGGTTGCGCCCCCGACGATGACGACGGCGACTGCGACCGGCCACACCGTCGACCAGTTGGCTCCGTTGAGAGAACCGTTGAGCCAGACCTGCGCGCGCGACACGTCGTTGATGTCGGCGCTGATCAGCAACCACCCGATGACGGCCGTGAGCATGGCGTTGACGGCGATTCCCACCAGAATGAAGCGAAAGCCGTCGACGCCTTTCCGCCAGGCGAGTGAGTAGATCGCTATTGCGGTGAGTACTCCGCCGATCAGCGCTGCCAGTGGCAGCCCGAGGGTGGCGAGCAGACCGCTGAAGGTACCGCCGCCGCCCAGGACGATCAGCGCGACGGCTGCAGCACTGGCACCGGCGGTGATGCCGAGAATATCGGGACTGGCGAGTGCGTTTCGAGAGATGGATTGCGTGATCGCACCGGAAATTCCCAGGGCCGCTCCGACGAGCAAGCCCGTCAACGACCGGGGCAGGCGCAGGTCCATGACGATGAACCGTTCGATCCGCGTTCCGCCGCCGAGCAGGACGTCGAGCACCTGGGGGATCGACAGCGGAAAGTCGCCGCGGCCGATGTTGACACACATGACCAGAATCAAGGCGGCAGCCACGAGGACGGTGGTGACGACCATCAGTGGACGGCGGACGAGGGACACCCGCCCCAGGCGAACGGCGGGCCGTGCGGGCACGGTGCCGGGACCGGCCGTGGAGGGTTCGGGGGACCGGATCTCGGCGGTCACAGGCTCGCCAACTTTCTACGGCGTACCAGTGCGATGAAGAACGGCGCGCCGAAGAGTGCGAGGACGATGCCCACCTGCAACTCGCCCGGGCGCACCACGACGCGTCCGATGACGTCCGCGATCATCAGCATCACGCCGCCCATGAGGCCCGCGTAGGGCACGAGCCAGCGGTAGTCGGGTCCGGTCACCGCTCGGGCGATGTGCGGAACGACGAGGCCGACGAAGGCAATGGGCCCGCACGCGGCCGTTGCCGCTCCGGTCAGCAGAGTGATGGCCAGGATTCCGACGGTTCGGGTGACCGCGATGTTGGTTCCGAGGGATCGCGCTACGTCCTCGCCCAGGCTCATGACGTTCAGGCCCGGGGTGCTGGCGAGTGCGATCAGCACACCGAGAATCAGGAAGGGGAGAACCTGCCACAGCACGTCGAGCCCCCGACCGGCGACCGATCCCACCACCCAGAAGCGGTAGCCGTCGAGGCTCGTTTGGTCGAGCAACACGACGGCATTCGTCATCGCGGAGAGGAAGAACGCGACACCCGCGCCCGCCAGGGCGAGGTTGATCGGACTCGATCTGCCCGACCCGATGGACGACAGACCGAACACCACGACGCTCGCCACTGCCGAACCCGCGAACGCGAACCACAGGTACTGGCTCGGAGAGGTGAACCGGAACAGGTAGATGGCCATGACGACGAAGAACGCAGCCCCGGAATTGAGGCCGAGCAAGCTGGCATCGGCCAGCGGGTTGCGCGTATGTCCCTGGATGAGGGCACCTGCGATACCGAGCGCGATGCCGACCACCAACGCCAGCACCGTTCGGGGGACCCGCAAGGTCCGCACGATGATGTCGGTGTCCGTGCCGTTCGAATCGATCAATGCATGGGCGATCTCGGCGAACGTCAGTGGTCGGGCACCGATGGCGATGCTCGCAAAGATGCCGGCGGCCAGAGCGACGACCAGCACTGCCAGGCCGAGCAATCTGCGTCGGCGAATGGCGGCAACCGAACCATCCTTGGGAATGGGCTCGAAATCATCCGCTGCAGCTGTCTTCTCGCGCACGACCTCCGAAGTGGACCGGCCGAGACCGAACTGGCGACGGAGAGCTCGACGGACACCGACCGGGCCGGTGGTGTCGGTGTCGCGGAGCGTCAGACTCATCCACCGTCTACCTGTGCTCTGCCCCTCGTTGCCATCGCGGTAGCCGCGGTTCCAGACGAACAAGGCGACGGCCACCGAGAGAGAAATGGCTCCGAACACGACACGGTCGGCCTGGCCACCGCCGTTGTCGTCGCGAAGGGCGTCGACGATCGACCACCCGATGAACAACGGCACGAGCACGATCAGCGCGTCGATCCCCGCGGCTGCGATGCGTGTACTCCACGGTGCGGGCCCGGTGGGCACGTCCTCGGTCCCGTATCGCTCGTCGGGCGAGCGACGCGAGCCGTGAGGGCCGAGTAGCGGAGCTGTGGTCACTGGGGTCGTGACTCCTCGCTGGATCGAAGGGACAGGGTTTAGGTTACGGAACCCTTGCTCGCCGTGCGACACGAGGTAAGGGTAGCGGTGCCTGACTCGGCAGCCGTATCTGGTTAGGCTAACCTACATCCATTGGTCGACGGTGGGGCGAGTTCACCGATCACGAACAGAAGGAGCGTTCAGGTGTCAGTTGCAACTGCGGCATTCACGGGCTGGGCCGATGTGCACCGATTCTCGGACCGATCCGGTGGGCACGCGCTGTTGGCCGAGTCGTGTTCCACTCTGCGCGCGCTCAATCCCGACTATCCGAGGATGTACGCGGTGGCCGCCATGGCCGACGAGGGCAAGCGGCGTTGGTGGCAGCTGTCGGTCGGCCTCGACGACGGTCGCGTCGAGCAGATGTACCGCCGTTCGCTCGAGGATCTCGAAGTACCGCACGCTGCGGCGGTGCAGGTGGCGACTGCGCTGATTCATGCGGTGGTCGGGCGGGTTGCAGCACTGCTCGTGCTCGAAGCGCGTGCCTGGGATCCGGGCATCGAGAACTTGTGGATCCATATGGACAGCGACGGGGGAATCGATTGGGCGGGTGTTGCGTCGCCCATCTTGCGAGTGCTGCCGGAGGATCCGGCTGCGGGCGAGCCCGGAACCGTGACGTTGCCCTGCGAACAGGCTCTTCTCGTCTGGACCGCGCATCGGTGCCTGACGTCTCTCGGGTCTGTCTATCGCGCGATCAGTGAGCGGGCTCCTCTGGATGCTCGCGTTTTCTGGGCGCTGGTGGGTGACGCGATCCTCGGTGCGTCGACGTACGTCCCGATCTTGGCCGGGACCGGCCCCTCCGCCGGAACGCGGCGCGGCCAGTTACTGCTCGACGCGATGGTCGCTGCCGGCGCGCCCGTGCGATCGCGAGTCGGAGTCCCGGGCCGGCAGCGGCTACGCGCGTCATGAAGGTCTTGCGTCGGAACTGAGGTATGCCTATGCTAATTTCATACCAACGGACCGCGCCGGAGACCTGAGGGCTGCAGTGTCTCCCGGTCCTTGCCACGGTGGGCCTCTCGTTCGACTCGAACGAGAGGCCCACCGATTTTCTCGGGCGGAGTGTCGTGTATTTCTGGTCATGGGTCGACTGCAGTCGGCGAACATTCTCAGTACGCGACCGGAAGCGGAGCAATGACCGATTCGAACGGCACCACCGAAGCGAGCCCCTTCGAGACCCTCACCCCGGAACAGTTGACCGAACTCTGCGGACGCGGATTCGACGGCGTGGTCGGACTGACCTACCGAGAAGTGACCGGCGACGTCGTTCGCGCAGAGTGGGATGTCACCCCGCAACTGCACCAGCCGGCCGGGATCATGCACGGTGGTGTTCTGTGCGCCGTGGTGGAATCGGTTGCCAGCATCGGTGGATCGGCCTGGTTCGGTTCGCGCGGTCATGTCGTCGGGGTGAACAACAGCACGGACTTCCTGCGAGCAACGCGCTCGGGCTCTCTTGCCGCGCACGGACATCCGATCCATCGAGGCCGCACCCAACAACTCTGGCAGGTCGACATCTCCGACGAGGGCGGCCGCCTGGTGGCACAGGGCAAAGTGCGGCTGGCGAATATCGAAAACACAGCACGTCTGGGACAGTGAAGCCCATGACCGGACACGACGATGTCGTTCCCCCTTCCGCCGGCGGTGCGCTGAACGACGACGCGTTCGCCCGCATCGAAGCACTCTTCGAGCCCATCGATGCCGATCTGGCGCAGCACTATCCGGGAGACCGAATAGGCGGGCAGCCCTCCCACACTGTCTACGTCCCGGCCTCCGAGGCGTCCGAGAACATCCCGGCCGCATGGGGAACCGCAGCCCTCGGCCTGCTCGATGCGCATCCCGAGGTCTTCGCCGGCCTCGGCACCACCGATGCTCTACCGGTGGTACGGGACCGGCTGAACGCAGCACCGATCCAGGACCTCAGGTTCGATTTCGAGGACGGCTACGGGTGGCGCTCCGACGCCGTCGAGGATCGTCACGCCGCGGCAGCAGGTGCAGCGTTGGCTGCGCTGGCACGCGACACGGCGGGCCCGTCGTGGCTGGGCATCCGTGCGAAAGGCCTTGCCGCTCATGAGCGTCGGCGTGGCATTCGAACCCTGGAACTCGTCCTGGACGGGGCCGGGGGAGTGCCCGACGGGTTCGTGTTCACAGTGCCCAAACTCCGCGCGGTCGAGCAGGTTTCGGCCGTGGTCGCGTTGTGCGAAGAACTCGAGCGGGCTCACGGTCTTCCCGATCGGGCACTCCGTTTCGAGTTGCAGATCGAAAGCCCACAGGCCGTGATCGGTGCCGACGGTACGACGACGTTGGCGCGTGCGATAGCCCGCGCGGATGGTCGCTGCACGTCGCTCCACTACGGCACCTACGACTACAGCGCGGCGTGTGGAATCACGTCGGCGCAGCAATCTCTGGCTCATCCGGTGGCAGACCATGCCAAGAACGTCATGTTGGTTGCGGCAGCGCAGACAGGCGTGTGGGTGTGCGACGGGTCCACCCAGGTGGTTCCGACCGGTAGCTCCGAACAAGTGGCAGCGTCGGCGCGGCGCCACTTCGATCTGGTGACCAGATCCCTCGAGCGGGGCTTCTACCAGGGGTGGGACATGCACCCCGGTCATCTGGTGACGCGGTGGTTGGCCACGTTCGAGTTCTTTCGTCACGCGATGCCCGTCGCCGCAGCTCGGCTGGGCAACTACCTCGATCGTCGCGGCGGAGATGTGATGGACGAGCCGGCGACGGCGCAGGCTCTCGCGGGCGTATTGGTACGCGGCCTGGACGCGGGCGCGTTCGGGGTCACCGAACTGCAGGACGTGGCCCCTTCTGTCGACCGAAATGTCCTGCGGGGTCTGCTCGATCGGTCGGTCACCGTGCCCTTGGGCTGACTGCGTGTCAGAATTGCCGAGCATCATCACCGATCGGACGGAGAACCTACATGCGGTTGTCTCCGCACGAGCAGGATCGACTGCTCGTCAGCTACGCCGCCGAACTCGCGCGGCGGCGCCGTGCTCGCGGCCTGAAACTCAATCACCCCGAGGCGATCGCGGTCATCACCGATCACCTCCTCGAGGGTGCTCGTGACGGAAAGTCCGTGGCCGAGCTGATGGCGTCGGGCCGGGAAGTGCTCACGGCCGACGACGTACTGAGTGGTGTGCCCGAACTGCTTCCCGAGGTGATGGTGGAAGCGACGTTTCCCGACGGAACGAAGCTGATCACTGTGCACGAGCCGATCTCGCCCGAGCGCGGAGACGGCCATCTGGTTCCGGGTGAGATCTTCACCGTCGCAGGAGATATCGAGATCAACGATGGCGCCGAATCGATCACCTTGACGGTGGTGAACGGCGGCGATCGACCGGTGCAGGTGGGAAGTCACGTGCATCTTTCTCAAGCGAACGCCGCCCTGCAGTTCGATCGCGATCGCGCCTACGGGTGTCGGCTCGACATTCCGGCCGGCACTGCCGTGCGCTTCGAGCCGGGCATCGAGCAGACGGTGCAACTCGTGCCCCTCGGTGGGACCCGCGAGGTATACGGCTTGAGCATGACACCTCCAGGAAAGTTGGACAGCTGATGGCGCGTATGAGTCGCAGTCGATACGCCCAGTTGTTCGGCCCCACGACGGGTGATCGGATTCGGTTGGCCGACACCGACCTTCTGATCGAGATCACCGAGGACAGAAGTGGTGGTCCGGGCAAGGCCGGCGAGGAAGCGGTGTTCGGCGGCGGCAAAGTGATCCGTGAGTCGATGGGCCAGTCACGTGCCACCCGGGCAGACGGTGCCCCGGATACCGTCATCACCGGAGTGGTCGTCGTCGATTACTGGGGAATCATCAAGGCAGACCTCGGTATTCGCGACGGTCGGATCGTTGCGCTCGGAAAGGCCGGCAATCCCGACACCATGACCGGCGTTCATCCGGATCTCGTGATCGGACCATCGACCGAGATCATCGCGGGCAACGGAAAGATCGTCACGGCCGGCGGCATCGATTGCCATGTGCACCTCATCTGCCCGCAGATCAAGGAAGAAGCCCTGGGCGGCGGCATCACCACGGTGATCGCGGGTGGTACCGGGCCCGCCGAAGGGAGCAAGGCAACCACCGTCACCCCGGGTGCCTGGCATCTGTCCAGGATGCTCGAATCTCTCGACGACTGGCCGATGAACATCGTGCTGCTCGGCAAAGGCAACACGGTCAATCCCGATTCGATGTGGGAGCAGTTGCGCGGCGGCGCTTCGGGATTCAAGTTGCACGAGGATTGGGGGTCGACTCCCGCCGCGATCGACGCGTGCCTGCGAGTGTGCGACGAGGCGGGAGTTCAAGCGGCTCTTCACTCCGACACCCTCAACGAGGCCGGATTCGTCGAGACCACCCTCGCTGCGATCAACGGCCGTGGAATACACGCTTATCACACCGAAGGTGCAGGCGGCGGACACGCTCCCGACATCATCACCGTTGCCGCGCAAGCACACGTGCTGCCCAGCTCGACCAATCCGACGCGTCCGCACACCGTGAACACGTTGGACGAGCATCTCGACATGTTGATGGTGTGCCATCACCTCAGTCCGAGCATTCCGGAGGATCTGGCGTTCGCCGAGAGCCGCATTCGGCCGTCGACCATCGCGGCCGAGGACTTGCTGCACGACATGGGAGCGATCTCGATGATCGGCAGCGACGCCCAGGCCATGGGACGTATCGGTGAGGTGGTGCTGCGAACCTGGCAGACAGCTCACGTCATGAAGGCGCGGCGCGGATACCTGCCCGGGGACAACGGTGCCGACAACAATCGGGTCAGGCGATACGTCGCGAAGTACACGATCTGTCCGGCCGTGGCCCACGGTCTCGATGCGGAGATCGGGTCGATCGAAACGGGCAAGCTCGCCGATCTGGTGTTGTGGGATCCGGCCTTCTTCGGTGTGCGTCCGCACATGGTCATCAAGGGCGGCATGATCGCGTGGGCCGCGATGGGCGACGCCAATGCATCCATTCCTACGCCGCAACCCGAGCTGCCGCGGCCGATGTTCGGAGCGTCACCCAAGGCAGCCGCTGCGACGTCGCTGCATTTCGTTGCGCCACAAGCGATCGAGGACGGTCTGGCCGATCGCCTCGCGTGCGATCGCCGTCTCGTTCCGGTTGCGAACGTGCGCGGGATCAGGAAAGCCGATATGCCGCTCAACGATTCGCTTCCGGAGATCGAAGTCGATCCGGACACCTTCACCGTGCGTATCGACGGCGAGGTATGGAAGGAACAACCGGCGTCCGAATTGCCGATGGCGCAACGGTATTTCCTCTTCTGATGGCCCTAGGATCCCTCTCGTCGACTGCGTCGTCGTACGCTGCACGTCGACAGGTCACAACCCTTCTCTCGCTTGCAGATTCGCGACTTCCCACCGGTGGGCACGTCCATTCCGGGGGAGTCGAAGAAGCGATCGCATCAGGTTTCGTGCGCGACATCGATACCCTCGAAGCATTTCTGCGTCGACGAATTCGGACGTCGGGAGCCACGGCGGCATCCATCGCGGGTGCGGTTGTTCTCGGCTCGTTGGATACGGATGCGGCCGACGCCGAGTGCGATGCCCGGACGCCGTCGCCGGCAGTGCGAGCTGCGTCGCGAGCTCAGGGTCGGGGGCTGCTCAGGTTGGCCAAATCAGCATGGCCGCATCATGATTGGCAGTCCATCGGCCGGCGGCCGCATCTGGCCGTCGCGGCCGGGCACGTGGGACTCGCAGCCGAGCTGTCCGTCGCCGACACCGCGGCTGTGCAGGTGTACATCACCATGACCGGCTCGGCGATCGCGGCGCAACGTCTGCTTGCGCTCGACCCCGCCGAGGTTGCCTCGTGCACCATTCGGTTGGGGGACTTCTGCGATGAAGTGGCCGACGCCGCGTGCGCATCGCTTCCGGTTCTGATGGAGCTGTCCGATCCGCTGCTGGACATGTTCGCGGAAGCCCACGCCGTCCGCGATCGCCCATTGTTCGTATCCTGAATTCACGACCGCTGACACGGTTCTCGACCGCAGTACCGTTTTCTCGACCGAAGGAGATGTCATGCCCCCGCACCTGATCGACGGTGAGCCCCACGACCACGGGTTGGACCGACCCAAGCGCACACGGGTCGCAGGCGATGCTTTGCGTGTGGGAATCGGCGGACCCGTCGGGTCGGGCAAGACCGCCTTGGTGGCCGCCTTGTGCCGCCAGCTCCGCGACGAGCTGTCTCTGGCCGTGCTCACCAACGACATCTACACCACCGAGGATGCCGACTTCTTGCGGCGGCACGCAGTGTTGCCGGACGAGCGCATCACGGCCGTGCAGACCGGCGGCTGTCCGCATACCGCGATACGCGACGACATCACCGCCAATCTCGACGCGATCGACGACCTGATCGAGAACAACCCCCCTCTCGACCTGATTCTGGTGGAGTCCGGCGGCGACAATCTCACCGCCACGTTTTCGTCCGGTTTGATCGACGTCCAGATTTTTGTCGTCGACGTCGCGGGAGGAGACAAGGTGCCTCGTAAGGGTGGTCCCGGCGTGACGTTCTCCGACCTGCTCGTCGTCAACAAGACCGATCTCGCGCCGTACGTCGGTGCGGATCTGGGTGTCATGGAGCGCGACGCCGCGCAGGTGCGCGAGGGTCGTCCCACGGCCCTGATCTCTCTCACGGACGATCCCGCAGCAACGACGGTGCTCGGCTGGGTGCGTGAGCAATTGAAGGTCATCGCCGACGCCGACGCACACGACCACGCGCACTGAACGATGCACACCGAGCTCCGCATCGACGCGAGTCGTCGACGCAGTCCCCGCATCACATCGGTCGGCGGACTCGCAGGTAGGCAGACGGGGCCCGACACCGTCCACTTGATCGGCACCGCGGCCACGCCTCTCGGCGGAGACACCATCAGCGTCAGGATCTCGGTGGCTGCCGGCGCTCGTCTGGATGTGCGCAGTGTGGCGGCGTCCTTGGCGATGCCCGGTGCAGCACAACGTCATTCGTCGGCGCACTGGCACGTCGAGCTGGGGGCGGGGGCGTCACTCGTCTTCGACCCCGAGCCGATGGTTGTCGTGTCCGATGCCTCTCACACGGTGCTCAATGTCATCGAATTGGAACAAGACTCCGATCTGTGGCTGCGTGAGCGCGTACAGATCGGCAGGCTCGACGAGGTGGCGGGACAGTGGGCGAGTTCGATGCACTGCGATGTGGGAGGTACGCCGCTGTTGCGCCACCGGGTGGAACTGGGGGAGGGGACGGTGGCGCACGACGGCTTGTCGGCACCGATGTCGATGTCCAGCACGCTTCGCTATCCGGACAGTCGGGATTCCGAGGTCGATCTGGCGGGCGGCACCGTGCGCTTGGCCTTGGCCGGGGGTGGCTCGCTGAGTACCTCCGTCGGTCATCGCCTTCAGCCGACCCGATAGATCGGGCAGGGCAGAAAGAAAGGGCTCCGTCCGACGATGTGCGTCGGACGGAGCCCTTTCTGCTTCGCTTACCTTGCGGGTGCTGCGTGGATCAACCCGCTGCTTTTTCGCGTTCCTCTTCGACCTCGGCCGTCCGCTTGTTCACGTCGCCCGCTTTCTCGAGAGAGTTCAGTTGTTCGATGGCAAGCCGCGCGAACACCTGCTGCTCCGTCGATGCCATCTGAGCACGGCCTCTACCGAGGAACGTGACGAACCAGGAAATGACCGTGGTGATACGGCTGCGGTACCCCACCAGGTAGTACAGGTGGAGGGCGAGCCACATGAGCCATGCGATGAAGCCACCGAACTCCAGCTTGCCGACCTTCGCCACCGCATTGAATCGCGACACCGTGGCCATGGAGCCCTTGTCGAAGTACTTGAAGGGTGCTCGCTGGGTGGGGTCGTCCTGCCCCTTGACCGATGCCTTGATCAGCTTGGCTGCGTAGGTGGCACCCTGGATCGCACCCTGTGCCATGCCGGGAACGTCCTTGACCGACATCAAGTCGCCGATGACGAAGACGTTCGGATGACCCTTGACAGTCAGATCCGGTTCCACCAGAACTCGGCCGGCGCGGTCCGTCTCCGAACCCGACTGGTCGGCCAGCTGCTTGCCGAGCGGGCTGCCCTGCACGCCCGCGGACCAGACCTTGCACTGAGCCTCGATACGACGCGTGGTTCCGTCTTTTTCCTTGACGGTCAGGCCGTCGTTGTCGACGTCGGTGACCATCGCGTTGAGCTGGATCTCGACACCGAGCTTCTCGAGCCGTTCGGCTGCCTTGCGGCCGAGTTTCTCGCCCATCGGGGGAAGGACGGCCGGTGCGGCGTCCAGCAGGATGACGCGCGCGTCGCGGGGATCGATGTTGCGGAACGCTCCGTCGAGGGTGCGGTCGGCGAGTTCTGCGATCTGCCCTGCGAGTTCGACACCCGTCGGACCTGCTCCGACGACGACGAACGTCATCAGGCGGTCCTTCTCCTCCTGGTCGTCGGAGAGTTCCGCCTGCTCGAAGGCTCCAAGGATGCGTCCGCGCAGTTCGAGTGCATCGTCGATTGTCTTCATGCCGGGCGCGAACTCGGCGAAATGGTCGTTACCGAAGTACGACTGCTGGGCACCGGCGGCCACGATCAGGCTGTCGAACGGGGTGACGGTGACGCGCTCGAGCAACTTGGACGTGACCGTCTTGGCCTCGAGGTCGATGTTCAGCACGTCGCCCAGCAACACCTCGGCGTTCTTCTGCTTGCGCAGGATGACGCGGGTAGTGGGAGCGATCTCACCGACGGACAGAATGCCTGTGGCCACCTGGTAGAGCAGCGGCTGGAATAGGTGGTGGGTCGTCTTTGCGACGAGGGTGATGTCGACGTCGGCCTTCTTGAGCGCCTTGACGCCGAACAGACCTCCGAACCCGGAACCGATGACGACGACACGGTGACGCTTCGATTCGACCGGTTGGATGCTCATTACCTGCTCCCTAGACGTTGCGATGTAGCCACAACGGTAGTCGCCCCGGGGCGGAGCGTCTCGCCAAGGGCCCAGCTACCGGTCGTCGGGCAGCTATCGCTGTCGCGGGGAACTACGGGGCAGTAGCCGACCTCTTGGCCAGTTCCACCGTTGCAGCGCGCAGCTCGTCCGCGGAATCGATGGGCTCGGCGTAACCGACTCTGGTGTAGGCCACACCGCGCGGTGTGTGGACGTTCAGATCGAGGCCGTATCGATCTGCGGCCGTACACGTCGCTGAGGTCGCGTCCGGGTAGCCCCCCAGCTTTCGGGCCATCGCCAACAGAGACGTCGAATGGTCCGCGTTGAGGTGCTCGACGGCATAGGCCGAGGACGGAGACACGGGATCCGGGGACGCCTCGGAGTACGCGTCGGCCGTCGCCGAATCCATTCGGCCGTACCCGCCGACCCATCGCACCCGATGCACTCGCATGACCCAAAGCGTGAAGTCGCTGTAATCCACGTAGTACTTGGCGGCCGGCACCGCGTCGAGATGCGCTTGTCGTGCGGCAGTGAGCTCGGCTCCTGCCGGTCGCTCGACCACCCCGGCCAGCGTGATGCGGCCCGAGGCCAGCGGGTCCGTCTGTGACTGGGGTGCAACGATCGACAGACTCGCTCGTGGATCACCGTCGAGATTTCGACCATGCTCCGCCATCCGCGACACGCACAGCACGGGTGCTCCGTCGAGCAAGCCGTATGTCACGAACGACGCCCATGGATCGCCGTCGGCGGTCAGGCTGGCCAGCGTCGCGATATTGGTGGACGCAGCGATCGTGCGCGCCTCCTCGGCCGCCGACGGACGACGCTCCGCGACCACCGGAGACAGAGGAGGGGGAACGGACGGGGCGTCGCCGGGATCGCCGTGATCGAGTGCCATGGGCGGCAGTCTACGTTCGTCCCGGAACGAGATGGTGTGCGTGCGTGACCGGGTTGCCGATCAGCACGAGTCGAACAGAGCAACCATAGGAGCGTCAGGCTAGCGGCCGACGAACGCGACGTCCTCTGTGGCGACGGCCGATGCGGTTCGGCCGGGTGCGGTCTGGTTGTCCCAATACATGTTCGTGTGCGCGATGACCTGCTGCGGTGTGGGCAGGGCGGGGTCCGGCAGGTTCTCCGTCGTGTGGGCGTCGCTGACCAAGGTCACGTCGTACCCACGAATCAGAGCTCCGTGCAGAGTCGATCGCACACAGAAGTCCGTTTGCGCGCCGGCAACCACCACATGACCGACGCCGGCATCGGCGAGCACCTCCTCCAAGGACGTGCCCTCGAAGGCGTCTCCATGCTTCTTGTGCACCAAGGCGTCTCCGGCTTCGATCGGAAGTTCCTCCACGAGTTGCCAGCCCGGGCTGCCGGACACGAGCTCGTGGTCCGAGGAATGCTGCACCCAGATCACCGGTGTGTCGGTCTTTCGCGCTCGTGAGACCAGTCGCACCATGTTGTCGACGACGCGAGTGCGATCGAGGGCGGCGGCCATGACGTCGTTCTGGACGTCGACGATCAGCAGCGCAGTTGCAGGGCGGTCGGGCAGGGTCGTCACGTCGTCTCCATCGAGTATCCGGTTCTGGTCAGCTATCCGACGTACGCGGCCAGGTGCTTCGCGGTCAAGGTGGATCCGTCCGCCACCAGATCTGCGGGGGTGCCCTCGAAGACCACGAGGCCGCCGTCGTGCCCGGCCCCGGGGCCGAGGTCGATGATCCAGTCGGCGTGGGCCATGACGGCCTGATGGTGCTCGATGACGATCACCGACTTACCCGAATCGACCAGGCGGTCGAGCAACCCGAGCAGTTTGTCCACATCGGCGAGGTGTAGCCCGGTGGTCGGCTCGTCGAGTACGTACACCCCACCCTTCTCGGCCATGTGTGTCGCGAGCTTGAGTCGTTGCCGTTCGCCGCCCGAGAGAGTCGTCAGCGGCTGGCCGATCTTCAGGTAGCCGAGTCCGACGTCATTCAGCCGTTGCAGAATCTTTTGTGCTGCAAGCAGTTTCGCCGGTCCGTCGGAGAAGAAATCCTCGGCCTCGGCCACCGACATGGACAGCACCTCGTCGATGTTTCGGCCGCCGAAATGGTACTCGAGTATCGAAGCTTGAAACCGTTTCCCCTCGCACACCTCACACGTCGTAGCAACGCCGGCCATCATGGCGAGGTCGCTGTAGATGACTCCCGCCCCATTGCACGTCGGGCAGGCACCCTCCGAATTGGAGCTGAACAGAGCGGGTTTGACCGCATTCTCCTTCGCGAAGGCTTTGCGGATGGGTTCGAGCAGACCCGTGTAGGTCGCGGGGTTGCTTCGCCTCGATCCGCGGATGGCACCTTGATCGACCGAGACCACATCGTCGGTGCCCGAAAGCGACCCGTGAATCAGCGAGCTCTTACCGGAGCCCGCCACTCCGGTGACAACGACCAGCACGCCGAGTGGAACGTCGACGTCCACGTCTCGCAGATTGTGCGAATCCGCCCCTCGAATCTCGAGCACCTCAGAGAACTCGCGAACCGAACCCTTGAGACTCGCGCGGTCGTCGAAATGGCGGCCGGTGACCGTATCGCTCTGCCTCAGTTGGTCGACGGTGCCCTCGAAGCAGACGTGCCCACCCGCACTGCCGGCACCGGGCCCCAGGTCGACGACATGGTCGGCGATGGCGATCGTTTCCGGCTTGTGCTCCACGACGAGAACGGTGTTTCCCTTGTCCCGCAACTGCAGAAGAAGGTTGTTCATCCGTTCGATGTCGTGGGGGTGAAGACCCGTCGTCGGCTCGTCGAACACGTAGGTGACGTCGGTCAACGACGAGCCGAGATGTCGAATCATCTTCGTGCGCTGCGCTTCTCCGCCCGACAGTGTGCCCGACGGCCGATTCAGGCTCAGGTAGCCGAGGCCGATCTCCACGAACGAGTCCAGGGTCTCGCTCAGCGTCGTCAGCAGCGGTGCGACCGACGGTTCCTTCAGGCCTGCGACCCACGTGGCCAGATCGCTGATCTGCATCGAGCAGGCGTCGGCGATGTTGATGCCCTTGATCTTCGACGATCGTGCACCCTCGTTGAGCCGCGTTCCGTCGCATTCGGGACACGTGGTGAACGTGATCGCACGCTCCACGAACGCCCGGATATGCGGCTGCATCGCGTCGACGTCCTTAGAGAGGAACGACTTCTGGATCTGAGGGATCAGGCCCGAATAGGTCAGATTGATGCCCTCGACCTTGATCTTCGTGGGCTCTCGATACAGCAGATCGTCGAGCTCTTTCTTCGTGTATTTCGCGATGGGTTTGTCGGGGTCGAAGTAACCGCAGCCGCGAAAGATTCTGCCGTACCAGCCTTCCATGCTGTAGCCGGGAATCGTGATGGCGCTCTCGTTGAGGGACTTGCTCGCGTCGTACAGGGCATTCAAGTCGAAGTCGCTGATCGAGCCGCGTCCCTCGCAGCGCGGGCACATTCCACCGGTGACGGAGAAGGACTTCTTTTCGGTGGTCTGACGACCTCCCTTGTCCACCTTGTAAGCACCTGCACCGGAGACCGATGCCACGTTGAACGAAAAAGCCTGTGCAGAGCCGATATACGGCTTCCCCACTCTGCTGAATAGAATGCGAAGCATGGCATAGGCGTCGGTGGCGGTTCCGACGGTGGAGTGGGGATTGGCACCCATTCGCTGTTGATCGACGATGATGGCCGTCGTGAGCCCGTCCATCACATCGACGTCGGGCCGCGCGAGAGTCGGCATGAAGCCCTGAACGAAGGCGCTGTAGGTCTCGTTGATCATGCGCTGGGATTCGGCCGCGATGGTGCTGAAGACGAGGGAGCTCTTTCCGGACCCGGAGACACCGGTGAACACCGTGAGGCGTCGCTTGGGAAGTTCGACGCTGATGTCGGCGAGATTGTTCTGCCGCGCGCCCTGTACTCGAATCAGATCGTGACTGTCGGCGGCGTGCGCTGCCGATTTCTGCGTGACCTTGGTCGTCGCCATGCTCGCGGTGTCTCCTGATCGTCACGGCAACCGAAACCGAGAAGGTCGATTGCACCGAGGTATGTGTGCGATCACGGTAGTCGTATCGGAACGCGCATGCTTCTCGATTCCTGATCGATTCCTGTCACCGCCAACGCGTGGGTCAGACGCTGCAGATCTGCGGCGGACGATTCGAGCAACGGTCGCCGCACCGTGGCGTCGACCAGCACACCGATGGCGACCAAGGCCGCCTTGGCCATGATCGCTCCCTGGGTGGTGCGCATGACGGCCTCGACGAGAGGTAGCAGCGATCGCTGTACCGCGTTCGCGCGAGTCAGATCTCCGGCACGGACCGCGTCGAAGAGGTCGGCGTAGCGGTCGGCGACGACATTGCCGACCACACTCACCGAACCCGTTGCACCGCAGCACAGATAGGGCAGGGTCAATTCGTCGATACCGCAGTAATAGGCCAGGTCGGTTTCAGCCATGACGTTCATCGCCTCGTACAGGTCGCCTTTCGCGTCCTTGACCGCCGTGATCGAGGTGTGCCGCGAGAGTTCGACCAGCGTCGACGCGTCGATCGGCACACCGGTCCGAGCCGGCACGTCGTACACCATGACCGGGAGGGCTCCGGCATCGGCGATGGCGACGATGTGATCGGCGATGCCGGCCTGCGTGGGGCGCGAATAGTAGGGGGCGGTGACGAGCAACGCGTCGGCCCCTGCATCGGCGGCACGTCGCGCCGACTCGATCCCGGCGGAGGTGTCGTTGGTGCCGACACCCGCGATCACGCGCAGGGCGTGGCCCGAGAATTCGCGCGTCGCCGTGATCAGATCGGCCTGCTCACGCGGCGTGAGAGTCGGTGCCTCTCCGGTGGTGCCGGCGACGACGACGCCGTCGCAACCGGTCGCGAGCAAGTGGGTCAGCAAGGCGTCCGTGCCGGTGCGACTCACCTGCCCATCGGTGTTCATCGGTGTGCACATGGCAACCAGGTTGGTGCCGAACGTCGACGTGGCCGAAGAAGTGGACATGTTCATCGTCCGAGTGTGAGCCCACATGATCGTCTCGGTCCAGCGATGTAATTTCGGCAGTATTGCGTACCGTTGCTTCATGATCGATGTCAATGCACTCCACGCCCTGCGTGCAGTTGCCGCCCTGGGCACGCTGGCGAAAGCGGCCGACGAGCTCGGCTACACCGCGTCGGCCGTCTCCCAGCAGATCAAACGGCTCGAACGCCAGGTCGGAACGCCGGTACTTGCGCAGGCGGGCAGAGGTGTTGTCCTCACGCCGGCCGGACGGGCAGTGGTCGAATCTACGGACGAGGTGTTCCACGCTCTCGAGCGGTGTCTGGAGTCGGCGAGATCGGCAGACGAAGGTGTCGCGTGCGGGGTGGTGCGAGTGGTGGGATTCTCCACTGCGATCCGCGGTCTGCTCGCACCTGCACTCGCGACCTCGAGCGCTCGCTATCCCGACCTCACCGTGCAGATCGGGGAGGAGGACCCGGATCGGGCGCTGCACAGTGTGCATTCGGGAGCAGCTGACCTGGCGCTGGTGCACGACGCCGACGGAGTTCCCGCAGTGGCTCCTCGCTCGATCGTTCGGCGATCCATTCACACCGACCACGGCGATGTCGTCATGAATCGAACCCACCCCCTCGCCGCAGGGAAGTCTCCCCTGACACCGGCGGACCTCGCGACGTACCCGTGGGTGACGAGCCCGGCGGGCACGTTGTGCCACCAGTGGTTTCGTCGTTTATTCGCGGACATGTCGAGCGAGATCGACGTTCGCCACCTCGTCGACGACTTCTCCACTCAGCTTTCCCTGGTGGAGGCAGACAATGTGCTGGCACTGATTCCCCGTCTCGCGAGACCGCCTCTGGGCCCGGCGCTCGTGGCGGTCCAGCTGGCGCGCGCCCCCAAGCGAGAAGTGCATGCCGCGTGGAGGCGCAGCGCCGATGCGAGTCCGGCGATCCACGCCGTGCTGGACCTACTCGATTCGCTCGCGCTGCGACGAGGTCAAGATGACGAGTAGACCTGTGGCTCGTGTCATGGCCACATACGTGTCGACCGCGCCTGTGATGCCGGAGCCGAACGAACCCGGGTCGATCAGAACGACCAGATCGAATTCCAGACCTTTGGCGAGCTGCGGTGTCAGCGAGCTGATTCGATCGGACTGCGGAAAAGTAGGATCACCGATCACGCATGCGGTTCCGCCGGTCGTCGAACCGAGCCACTTGGCGAGAACCGTCGCTAGAGACGCGACGTCACCGTATTCGACCGGCACGCCGGTTCTGCGTATCGACGTGGGAACGTTGGCGTCGGGCAGCGCCGCCCGGATCACCGGCTCGGCCACGTCCATAATTTCCTGCGGCGTCCGGTAATTCACGCCGAGAGCGGCGACGGTCACCCCGTTGATACCTACTCGTTCGAGCCGATCCGGCCACGTCTCGGTGAAGCCCCGACGAGACTGTGCACGGTCCCCGACGATGGTGAAGCTCCGAGCAGGGCATCGCCGGATCACCATCTGCCACTGCGCATCAGTCAACTCCTGAGCCTCGTCGATCACGATGTGCGCGAACGGACCCGCCAGCGGATCCGTCGGATGGTCCTCGAAGCCGGACGAATCGACGAGTGCATGCCGAATTATCTCCTGGCGGAATTGCGCGGCCATCATCTCGTCGTCGTCGACCGCCATCAACTCGTCGACGACACTGTCCATTCGCGAGCGTTCGATCGCAGCAGCCAGCGATCGGCGTCGTTGTCGTAGAGCATGTTTCGGATCGCCGAGTCGCGCCCGTGCCGCGTCGAGCAGCGGTAGGTCGGCCCCAGTCCAGCGTGTCGCGTCAGCGCGTCGAAGTGCTCGAATGTCGTCCGCGTCGAGCCATGGTGCGCATGTGCGCAGGTATGCCGGAACGCTCCACAGGTCCGCCACGAGGTCTGCGGCATCGACGATCGTCCACGAGCGTTCCAGGACGTCACGCAGATCCTCCTTCAGCTGCAGCGACTGCCGAAATTCTTCGCGGGATCCCTGTGCGGCACAGCGATCGGTCACGATGGTCGTCAGTAGGTCCCAGATCAGCTCGCGAGCCTCGTTGTGCGGCGTACCGGGATCTGGCGCACCGAATGCCTCCACCCAGTCGTTCGGCGTCAATACAAATGTTCCCCAGTCTGTTTCGACTGTGACGTCGTGGGTCGGTGGTTGTTCGTAGAAGGCAACAGCCGCCTCGATGACCGCGTCGACGTCGAGGTCTTCCTTGAGCCGCGCCGCAACAGGATCGGTGTCGTCGAGCGCATGCGTCCCTTCCGCGACGAGGTCTCGCAGGGTGCATGTCCGTACTCCCTCCTCGCCGAGACTGGGGAGTACGCCCGAGACGTACGCGAGGTAGGGCTGATGCGGACCGATGAACAGTACTCCGCCGCGGTTGTGTCCTATCCGTGAGTCTGCGTACAGCAGGTACGCGGTGCGGTGAAGGGCAACAACAGTTTTCCCGGTTCCCGGTCCGCCGTCGACCACCAGTGCCCCGTGCGCATCGGCTCGAATGATCGCATCTTGATCCGCCTGGATCGTGCCCAGTACGTCACGCATCCGAGGTGAGCGCTCGGCACCCAGACTGGCGATGAACGCGGACTGATCGTCCAGCGCGGCGTTGTCGTCCAGAGACGTGGGATCGAACACTTCGTCCCAGTAGTCGGTGATGCTGCCGTTCGTCCACCGATAGCGGCGACGGCTCTTCAGCCCCATCGGGTTGGCATGGGTTGCACCGAAGAACGGCTCGGCAGCGGGGGAGCGCCAGTCGACGAGCAGTTGCTCGCCCGCATCGCCGAGCAAGCCGGTACGCCCCACGTACACCGGTTGGTCCGAGTCGATGGGGACGAACCTCCCCAGACACAGATCGGCACCGTAACGACGCAGTTGGCGCAGTCGCCCGTTCAATCGGTGAATCTCGAAATCACGTTCCATCACCTCCTGCCCCATCCGCCCGGATGACTTCTGGATGGCGTTCAATCGAGCGATCGTGTCGGAACGTGACTTCTCGATGCTGGCGGTGATTGCCGAAAAGTGCTGTCGGTCATGACCGATGAGCGTGGGTTGGCGCTTCGGTGCGAGCCTGTCGGGGAGGTCGAAGACATGGGGCGGCACTGATTTCACGGGACTCCGATCCGATGGTGCGGGTGTGCAGCGAGCCATTCTGAACCCTCCACGGGGTCTTGCCGCAAGACCCCGGGTGAGCTATACATTGAAAGTGGAAAGAGAGCGAATCTTTTTCTCCGCATCACGCCGCAGACGCCCGTTGCGTGTTCTGCGTGGATTACTTCCCTTGATCGGCACGGGCGTACTGGCCGGCGGAGCCGTTCAGCTCGGTTTTGTGACCGGCGTACGGGTCGACGGTCACGGCGGTGAGGTCGGCGCTGCTGTCGCTCTGATCGGCGTGACATGTTGCGTAGCGCTTCTCGCGTGGGGTTGGACCGGATTGTGTGCGTCCCCGAAGGCGCTCGCGGCGGCCATCTCGACCGGGGTCCTGGCGTTCCTCACCACGGCGCTGACCATCTCCTTTTTGGCCACGCCCTACGACGCGATCGTGTGCGGACACTCATCGGACTTCTGCGGACTGGGAGTGCTTCAGGTGGTTCCGACTGTCGGGGCGGTAGCGCCATGGACCGTCGCCGGTATCCCCGGTCTACTTCTCGTACTCACGGATCGGCGTGCACGACGCGTAACAAACGATCAGACGGTCAGCCCACCACCGCGGTGGAGTCGGTAGTCGTTCACTGAGAAGACAGCAGCAGATCGGTGATTGCTGCGGCGCTCATCGGACGTCCGAGCAGGAATCCCTGAGCTACGTCGCATCCTGTTGCGGCGAGTGCTTCGAGTTGTTCTTCGGTTTCGACGCCTTCGCCGACGACTGTGACGTCGAACGCGCGGGCGAGTGCAACGATCGCCGAGATTATTGCCCTGGCGCGGACGGCGGGCAACCGGGCCACGTATGACTTGTCGATCTTGAAGCTCTCGAACATCGGGTACCGGTCCAGATACGACATGGAACTGTGCCCTTTACCCATATCGTCGAGGAGCAAGGACACACCCATTGCGTGCAGCGCAGCAACGGTATTCGCCACTCGTTCGGTGTCTGCGACCCATACTGTTTCGGTCACTTCCAGACCCAATGCGTTCGGTGGTAGGCCGGTGTCAGCCAGAACAGTGGCGACCTGCGTCGGAAACTCGTGGTCGCGCAGTTGAAGCGCACTGACGTTGACGCGCACCACGACGTCGGAGAATGCGCGCCACCGCACTGCGTCGCTGCACGCGACGCGGAGCGCCCACGCGCCCAATGGTGTTGCGAGACCTGTTCTCTCGGCGACTGCGACGAATTCGGTCGGCTCGACAGGCCCTAGATCGTGATGATTCCAGCGGGCGAGCGCCTCGACTGCAACGACCTCACGCGTCGAGATGTCCACCAGAGGTTGGTATGCCATGGTGAGTTCGTTCGAGCTCAATGCCGCGCGCAGGTCGACCGACAGCGATCTGATCCGGTCGGCGTCGTACAGGTCTCCCGGGTCGAAAACTGCATGGCCACCGGTTCCGCTGTCCTTGGCGCGGTACATTGCCAGATCTGCCCGGTGAATCAGCTCATGCCTTGTCGAATTCGAGTCGGAGACAGCGACACCGATGCTGGCACTGAGGGGGATGGGGACGTCCTCGGCAGCGAATGGTTTCGCGATGGTGCGGGCGATGTGTCGCGCGATCTCCTCCGCTCGTTCCACAGTGCGCACCCCTTCGCAGATGATCAGGAATTCGTCCCCGCCGAGACGAGCAATGGTGTCGGTCGCGCTCGTTGCGGACACCAGTCGCTCCACGAATTTCACCAGCGCCCTGTCTCCGGCGTCGTGGCCAAGGCTGTCGTTGATGATTTTGAAGTCGTCGATATCCAGCAGAAGGAGGGCCAAAGTATCGGACTGAAAGCGTGCCCGAGCCAGAGCGGTGTCGAGGACGTCGTAGGCGAAAGTGCGATTGGGCAACCCGGTGAGTGCGTCGTGGGTGCTGCGCCGTCGGAGTTGGCTTTCCAGTTCCATTCGTCGAAGTGCCGCGGAGACGATACCCGCGACGGAGCTGAGGAACGAGACTTCCTGTTCGCGATACAGCCGTGCTTCCACACTGTGGATCGAGAGGACTCCCCAGGCGTCTCCAACCGCAGTCATGATCGGTACTGCCACACCGCTGCGCAGTCCGAGCTCCGCCATCGTGTCTGTACGAAACCGGCTTTCGTCGCCGCGGTTGCTGCAAATCACTGGCTGTTCGTGAGCGAGTGCGTACCCGGTCATGGAGCCGTCGCCGGAAGGAACGTCCCGACGAATACCGAGCGAACCGCTCGCGGCATCCATGGTCAAGTAAGGATCGGTGGAATTCTCGAGGTGCGCGATGGCGGAATTTCCCACACCCATCAACGTGGCGGCAGTGGCGGTGGCTGCAGTCAACAGCTCCGACAGCTCGGCGACGACTGCGAACCGACTGAGGTCGGCCAGGGCTTTTTGCTCCTGTGCATGTCGGCTGGCGGTAACGGCATCGGCCGCCATCCGGGCATTACGTTGTTCGACGGTGTGCCGATGCCGGATGATCGAGGCGACGACGTCAGGTCGGCCGTCCGGGGTGTGAACGACGTATGCCGAGACCACGACCGGAATACCTGCACCGGTCCCGTGATGGCGTAGTTCGCAGTAGCCGTCCCACCTTCCCTCGGAACGCAGCGCCGTACCGATCTCCTCGGCGCGCTCACGGCCGTCCGCAGTGAGGAAATCCAAAGCCGGCAGTGTCGATGCCTCGGCCCAGTCGGACACGCCGATGAGTTCCAAGCCTGCTGGGTTGATGTGGAGAACTGTGCCCGTCAGGTCGGCGAGTGCGACGAAGTCCGGCGATCGCTCCAGAAATTGCCGAAGCGACATCACATCGTCGGCAGCATCGAACATCGGCCCTCCGATCTGCGTCGCTCGGTGTTCGAGCGGCTCGGGCCAATGTTATTCGGCCACCGAGTTCGATGGGTTCGAACACGAGCGGGCAGTAACCCAATTGTCAGAAGCACGCCGCCTTCGGACAGTCGACAATGGTTGCGGTCAGAGACATCTCCGCCACGGAGAACGCGAGCTTCGATGGGGCCGAAAAACAACTGGGCCAGCAATACATTTTCCGACTCGGACCCTCCCCGAGAATCACGTGCAGCGAGTCGGATGTCTTCACCAATTGTCTCGGCAATTCCGCAGAAATTCGGAACGTAGAGAATACCCGATGACCCGTCCGCACACAGCGCCGAAAAAATCGATTTCATTGCTAGCCTCGCCTTCATGGTCAGCGACGAGTGGCTGCTCGATTCCGATCCAGCGATTCGATGGCAGGTCCTGCGCGATCTGCACGACGCGCCGCCTGCTGATGTGGCGAGTGAGCGCAACCGAATTGTGTACGAAGGCTGGGGCGCTCGTTTGCTTGCTGCACGCGACCCCAACGGCCTGTGGGCCGGAGGTGCTTGCTTCCCATCGGGTTTCGACGGCGATTTCTCAGGAGGGCAGCCGTGGACTTCGACGCTTCATTCGTTGACGTTGCTGCGCGAGATGGGTGTCGACCCGTACGCAGGTGAAGTACGGACCGCCATCGAGGCGGTGCGCCGGAATTGCCGGTGGGAACACGCAGGCCAACGGTTCTTCGACGGTGAAGTCGAGCCCTGCATCAACGGGAGGACCGTCGCCGTGGGTGCATATTTCGGAGTCGACGTCGACGCTATCGTCACCGGACTGGTGAAAGATCAGCTCGCCGACGGCGGCTGGAACTGCGAGGCGGAGTACGGATCGACTCGCGGGTCTTTTCACTCGACTATCTGTGTGCTCGAAGGGTTGCTCGAGCACGAACGAGCCACGGGCGGCACTCCCGCGTCGAGTGCTGCACGCCACCGATGCGAGGAGTACCTTCTGGAACGCCGGCTGGCCAGGAGGGTGAGCACGGGGGAGCTCGTCGAACCGAACTGGTTGCTTTTCTCCTTTCCGACCTGGTGGCATTACGACCTGCTTCGTGGAGTCGACTACTTCCGAACCGCTGGATCTTTCGTCGACCCGAGATTGACGGCGGCAATCGAACACATCCGGTCGAGACAGTGTGACGACGGCACTTGGCTGCTGGACAGAACTCACGCCGGTGCGGCCCACTTTCCGATCGAGAATGGCGATGGGCGTCCGAATAGGTGGAATACCCTGCGCGCCCTGCGAATCATGAGATGGTCCGGAGTGGAGACATCGTGACAATCCGCGTGTGAGCCGGCGACCGAGCGAGCAGCGAAAACCTTTGTGCGGACATCGGTTCGGTGAACCGATGCCGAATTCGCCGAGCCTCAGGAATTCTCGAGCCAGAGGGTTCCCGGATCGGACCTGACTGGTTAGAATAGAGCGGTGTCGGGGATCGACCACAACCAGGTGGATCGAGCGGGTTCCGCAGGCGAACCGGCTTCGGTGTTATTGATCGCTGATCCCGGCAAACCCACTGCGCTCGCACACCGGGTGGCTGCGCACCTACCGCAACACTTACGAAGCAGAGACCACCGCGAGCGCAGATGGACGTCGCGAGTACGCAGTAAGCCGTACCTCTCTGGATAGCAAGCGGACTTGGCGGACGTTATCGACGCTGTCGATCCGTCTTCGGAAGACGCAGAAATCGTCGTGTACCTCACCGATCTGCCACGGCGAGAAGACACCATGCCGGTGGTGGCCGACGTCAGCGCCGAACGATTGTTCGCACTCATCTCCGTTGCAGCGGTGGGTGGTGTGCGTATCGAGGACCGCGTCCGCACGGTGACCGAACTGGCAATCGCCTGTGCCGTGGGTGAACCGGAACTAGCCCCACCCGGCGCACAATCGCGGTTTCCCAGCGAGAACATCGAGGGCGGAACACGCTTCTTCGCACCGTCGGGACTTCGACGGTTGCGGCTGTTGTCGGGGATGGTGCGGGCGAACCGGCCGTGGCGGCTCGTGACAGGGCTGTCGAAAGTGCTGGTCGGAGCGTTTGCCACCGGAGCGTTCGCGCTGGCTACCAGCACGATTTGGTTGTTCGCCGACACAATGGGCCCATGGCGAATGTGCGCGGCGACGATTCTCTCCATTGCGGCGATGGTTCTGTGGCTGATTCTCGATCACGAATTGTGGGAGCGGCCGAAATCACCCGAAGAGCGAGACAGATCTGTGCTGTACAACGCAGCGACAGCCGTGACGTTGGTGATCGGCGTTGTCGTCCTCCACATAGCCCTGTTCTGCATGCTGCTGGGGACCGCGTGTCTCACACTTCCTCCGGGACTGCTGTCCAGCACCCTCGGACACGCGGTCGGCTTTTCCGATTACCTCAGTCTCGCTTGGCTACTCGCGTCCATTGCGACCATCGGTGGGGCGCTCGGTTCGGGCCTCGAAGACGATCGCGCAGTCACCGAAGCCGCATACGGTGTGCGGCAGAGGCAACGGATCGAAGAGACGCAGGCACGCTCGAACGACCCGGAATGACACTGCGACCGATAGAATCGTGGCCCTCTTCGGCGGCGGCACGGATTTCGTCGGCCGCCCACCGAGGACTGCCCGGGTTCGCAACGCGCACAGTCTTTTCGATACCGGGCGAAAGCATCAATGGCACCCAAGATGGTTCGGGTGGTGCGCGTCGGGTTGCTCCATGGGATGAAGCGGTCACGGTTGCTCCGGTACCGATGGTCCGTAGTTTCGGTCTACCCTGTGGTCGGGCCGTGACTGGCGCTGGGGATGGATCACCATCGGGAAGCGGCCTCGTCTGTTGACGTCTGCCGCGCGCCTGGGCTCCCACCGAGCCGAGGAGAACCATGAGCCACACCCCACCGCGTGATATCGCCGATTCTGATGCACGTAAGACGGGTGGACTGGCGCCACCGATCACGGCAGGCGTGGTCTCGGCCTTGGTCGGGTTCACCAGTTCGTTCGTTGTAGTCCTGAGCGGCCTGACAGCGGTAGGAGCAAACTACGAGCAGGCCGCCAGCGGCCTGCTCGCTGTCAGCGTCGTCATGGGTCTGGCCTGCATCGTCCTTTCCTGGCAGACTCGGCTGCCGATCACCGCCGCCTGGTCCACCCCCGGCGCGGCCCTGCTCGCGACCACCGGCACCGTCGATGGCGGTTGGCCCGCCGCGGTGGGGGCGTTCCTTGTCACGGGGGTGCTGATCGTCCTCACCGGTTTGGTACCCCAGCTCGCGGCGCTGGTCACCCGCATACACACCTCGCTTGCCCAAGCCATGCTCGCCGGGGTCCTCCTGCAGCTCTGTCTCGGCCCGGTCACCGGGTTGGCTGTGAACCCGATCGCTGTCGCCCCCGTTGTCCTGACTTGGCTTGTTGCACTTCGGTTCTCGCCCCGTTGGGCCGCGCCCCTCGCCTTTCTTGCCGCCGCAGTCGTCATCGGGATCGCGGTGGCGGCCGGCGAAACCACGGTCGGCCCGGCGGACCTCGTACCTCGGGTCCATTTGACTTCGCCGACGTTCACCGTCGCGGGTGTCGTCGGGATCGCACTTCCGCTGTACCTCGTGACCATGGCTTCTCAGAACGTCCCGGGTGTAGCGGTCATGGCCGGTCTCGGCTACCAGGTTCCGTGGCGGCGATCGATGGTTGTGACCGGCGCAGGCACCCTGCTCGGTGCGACCGCCGGCGGGCATGCGATCAACCTGGCGGCAATCAGCGCCGCCCTGGCTGCCGGGCCGGACGCGGGTGTGGATCGCACTCGCCGATGGATTGCAAGTCTGACTGCGGGAATCGTCCTGATGTTGCTCGGCGTGGCGTCGGCGTCGTTCGGCACACTCGTTGCACTTGCCCCCGTCGGTGTCATTGCCGCGGTCGCCGGACTCGCCCTACTCGGGACACTCGCCGCGTCGTTGACCGCCGCGTTCGCTGATCCGGTAGAGCGAATCCCCGTCGTCATCACTTTTGTGACCGCCGCGTCCGGCACGGTCATCGTCGGTGTCAGCGCTGCCTTCTGGGCGCTCCTGGCCGGGCTGGCTGCACGCTTGCTGCTGGGCAAGCCACGGTCCGCCGCTTGACGTCCTCGGTAACAGCGTGAGTCGACGGGGCACCGGGGCGAGTGTCGGTCATGAACACCGGTGTGCCGATCCGGTATTGACCTTCCCCCTGGGGGAGGCATCACCGTGGTGTCATGACCACAGAATGGGATGCACTCCCGGACAACGTGAAGAAGTTCATGACCGCCCTCGACGCCCGACAAGGCGCTCGAGTGATCACCGTGTTCACCGCAGATGCCGTCGTGACCGACGAGGGCCACGACCACTCGGGCCGCGAGGAGATCGAGGCCTGGCTGACCGCCTCGGTCAATGAGAGTGCGTACACCTACACAACGGAGTTCGCGGGAGCGACCGCGTCCGGCACGACCGTCGACGTCACGCAGCACCTGGAAGGCAATTTTCCCGGGGGAGTCGTCGACCTGCACTACCGTTTCACTCTGGACGGCGCGCTGATCAACCGGTTGGTGATCGAGCCATGAGCAAGCGATGGTTCATCACCGGTGGCACCCCAGGCGGCTTCGGCATGGCGTACGCCGAGGTGGCTTTGGGCGCGGGGGAGCGCGTGGTACTCACGGCGCGGCGTCCAGGTGAACTGGCGTCGTGGGCCGATCGGTACGGCGACCGCGTTCTCGTCGTGCCTGTGGATGTCACGGACGCGGCACAGGTACTGCAGGCGGTACGAACGGCCGAAGAGCATTTCGGCGGTATCGACGTGCTGGTCAACAACGCCGGTCGCGGCTGGTACGGATCGATCGAGGGAATGGACGAAGCCTCGATCCGGGCAATGTTCGAGCTGAATTTCTTTGCAGTACTGTCCGTTACGCGAGCCGTGCTACCAGGAATGCGCACCCGCAGAAGTGGGTGGATCGTCAACGTATCCTCAGTGGCCGGACTTCTGGCGGCGGCCGGATTCGGCTACTACAGCGCTACGAAATACGCGATCGAAGCCGTCACCGACGCTCTGCGCCAAGAGGTTGCCGAGCACGGCATCTCCGTGTTGGCGGTCGAACCAGGGGCTTTCCGCACCAACGCCTACGCGGGATTCGCCGACGAGCCTGTCGCGGAAGCGATTCCGGATTACCACGACATGCTGGAACAGGTTCGTGCCGATTTCGTCGACATGAACGGGGTGCAGCCGGGCGATCCGCACCGTGGTGCGCGTGCGGTGATCGAAGCGATGGCTCAGGACGCGCCGCCACGCCGGCTGATCCTGGGCAACAGCGGGTACGACGCCGTGATCGGTGCGCTGGAACAAAACTTGGGCGACATCCGGTCGAACGAAAGGCTGTCTCGGAGCGCGGATTTTCCGGAGTAACCGAGTTGGTGGAGCTCGCTGATTCTGCTGCGGCTGCACGAGGGGACCGGTGAGACCCAGCGGTTGATCGTCGCAGGCGGACTGATGAGAGCCGAACAGAAGCGCAATTCGTGAAACATGCCAGGCGTAGGCTCCTGGCATGTCGTTCAGAATCCTTCGCTCCGACCACGTCGGCTTCGCTGTCGGTTCCCTCGATGACGCCCTTCGATTCTGGATCGATGGTCTCGGCGCGGTCCTCGAACGCACCGGTGAGATGGGTGGAGAGTTTCTGGGAGAGGTCACCGGAGCGCACGGGGCCACAGTCCGGATGGCGGTGGTATCCGTTGCGGGTCAGACGATCGAACTGCTGGAATATCGCAACGTCCAGGGAGAGCAGGGATCCTCTCGACCACACGATCCTGGTTTCGCGCATCTTGCCTTCGAGGTCGACAACATCGACGCGGTCCTGACGCGAATCGCGGACTTCGGGTGGACGGCGCAGGGAACTCCTCAACCTATTGCCGGCGGGGCAAAGGTGGGCACCCGCGTGATGTACGCGGTGGGTCCACACGGAGAGACGATCGAATTCATGGAGCCGCCGCAGTGACAACCGATACCCAGGTCGATCGAACGTTCAGAACATTACCTGACATAATGTTGATTATCGGCAAACTGTCGACCTGCAGTTCGCTGGGATCGACTGTAGTTCGCTGCATTCCAACAACTTTGCTCGACGCAGTCGATTCGGCTGAAGCTCTTCGTTGTCCGAAGTCTGCGTCGACGCGACGCGTCCCGGTGGTATCGAAATGCCTGCGGGAAATGTGACGGGCTTCCGGTCGACAGCTATCGCAGCCGGCCCGCTGACTGCCCGCTGTCATGGGATCGGCGCACTGCGGACCGGACGACACCCTCTCCTTCTCTGCTCTTTCCTCACCGTTGTTTCGTCACTGTGACGAAACAACGGTGAGGAAAGCCAGTCTGGATATCCACTGCCGCGTCGGCCGATTGTGCTGGCTACCGTAGACGAACTCTGGTTAGAGTTCGTTCGATGGACGCCTTTCTCGAGACATCCCGTCGCCGGAACTTCCGCCGCCGAGTTGCTGCAGCCGTACTGATGGCCCTCATTGCATCGTTCGGCCTCGTTGGCTGCTCCGACGATCCGTCCGGCGGAGACGCCGGCTTCGAGGGTTTGACCTCGGGTCAGCGTGTCTACGACCGAACGGGTTTTTCCCTGAATCCGGCGCAGACCGCGGACATGCAACGTCAGTTGGAGAACTTGAAGTCCGACACCGGTGCGGACGTGATCGCGTACGTGCGTGAGCTCGACGCGGACCCCGACGACACGTTGGATCAAGTAGAAGACCTGCAGCAGAGATGGGTGTCCCTGACGGGCGTCGACCAGGACACTGCAGGCGCAATATTGATCAACCGGGAGCCTGGAAAGATCGACGAGGCTCGCGCGGGCATCTTCGTCGGCTCCACGTACGACGACGGTAACGTTCCGCGGGACGAACAAGAGGCCATCATCGAGGACGCACTGATTCCGCCGCTGCGAGATGGTGACGTCGCAGGAAGCCTGACCGCGGGCATAGATCGCCTGGCGTCCGACATTCGCAACGGTCCGCCGGTGACTGCCTTGGACAGATTCGCCGACGGTCCGGGCTCGACCTGGCTGCCGTGGGCCGGTTCGGTGATCGCGCTTCTCGGGCTGCTTCTGGTGGGAACGGTGTTTCGGGGCCGAGCGAAACCGACTGTCTCCCAAGAATATCCGACGACGGTTCGACCGGACCAGACCACTGATGCAGCGTACGCGACCGCCCTGGTGCACCGCAGCGCGCAGCCCAGCGGCGTACCGGGGACCGTACTGGCGCTTGCCACCGCCGATGCGCTCACCTTCGAGCAGGACAAGAAGCCGGGAAAGGTCGACAAAGGGACAGTCAAGATCAGGCTTGTCGACCGAACCCGTGCCCGCGGCGAGGTTCAACAGGCGGTCTGGTCGATGCTCGCCGAACGAGCCGAGGACGATGTCGTATCCGGCGACGAGTTGAAGAAGATCGCTCGAGGCCCCGGTGCAACCAAAGAACTCGTGGAGAAAACACTGCGGGCCAGCGGATTCGTTGCCGACGGCTCAGGTCGACGCCGGACAGCGTTGGCCGGTCTGGGCGTACTCGGCGGCGCTCTCGCGATCGGAGGAATTGCCGTGGCGACGTCGGGTGCACCGACGATGTGGCTCGCGGTGGTGTTGTCGGGCCTTCTCTTCGTTGCCGGACTGGGGACGGCGATCGCCTACTCACGCTTCTCGGTCGCGGGCCTGGACGCCTCTCGCCCCTGGGAGGCGTACCGCGACGGACTGAAGCAGGCCGCCAAGGACAACGACGAGTCGGTCGATCTGAACGTAGCTCTGCCGGACATCGTTGCGTTCGGCTTGGCCCCGTTCTTTCGGAAACGACTAGAGGCCGCCACCGACCCCGGGAGTGACTCGCCGCTACGAGCCTTCACATCACCCGCGGATGCCGACTATGCGGCGGGTGTCCCGGTGGTCCTCCCCTGGTCTGCGTTCTCCGGTGTGTTCGTCTCCAGCAGTAGCGGATCCGTTGCGTCCGGTGGAGGTGCAGGTGGAGGAGGCGGAGCGGCGGGCAGTACCTGACGACTCCCCCATTCGTTTCCGGCGAGCGCCTCCATCACTCGCACCGCCGACCTATCCGGTGTTGTCCGGTGTACGCGGCTCGTCGGTCTCGGAGTCGGTGCGATCATCGATGTATTCCGGGGTCGAATGCCCCACTTGGTCGGCCAGTTCCAATCCCGCGCCGGCGTAGACGTTGAAGGCGATATCGACGCCCTGGTCTTTTGCCCACTGCACCTCGTCGTCGTACCGTGCGACCGCAGCCACTGTTCCGCCGAAGCCGGACTCGCGCAGGCACGCCAGTGCCGTGACGTTCGCACCGTGCCGCGGCATGGCGAGTACCGCGATCCGGACGGAATCCGATCTGCGTAGTCGGTGCCAGAAGTCGAGGTCGGTGGCATCGCCCTCGATGACACGCAGTCCCTGCTCGGCCAGTCGACGGATGCGCGGGCCGTCGTAGTCGACTCCGACCACGTCCAATCGGTAGTGCTCGTTCAGTCGCTGGTAGGCCGCGAACCCCACACGCCCCATGCCGATTACGACGACTTCGGCGTCGCCGGCATCACCGGGGCGTTCCTCGGGGTGGAGGCTCTGCTCGTCCTGGACGGGCAGCCGGCTCGCCATCTTCTCGACCATCAGGTGGCCGCGGCCGTTGACCAGCGCGGACACCACAAAACTCAGAGCCACCGCGATCGACATTTCGACCGGCCACGTGGGTTCCAGCAGCCCGGTCGTCACTCCGACGGAGACGACGATCAGACCGAACTCCGAGTAGTTCATCAGACTCAGTCCTGCGAGCAGGGCCGTTCGATACCGAAGTTTCATCGCGGCGAACAGCGCTACATAGAGCACGGATTTGAGCGGCAGAACGAGCATCATCAGCAGAGCGACAACGAGACTGGGCACATCGGGTAGTCCGGACAGGCCTATCGAGACGAAGAAGCCCACCAACAGAAGCTCCTTGAGGTGGAACAGAGACCGTGCGAGTTCGGACGACGCGGAATGCGAAGCCAACAGGACACCGATGATCAAGGCACCGAGGTCACCTTTGAGGCCCAGCGTGGAGAACAGTGCGTACCCCGGAACCAGAGCCATCACGATGCCGAACAACGACTGCATCTCGCCGTGCCCCAGCCCGCTCCAGATTCTCCGAAGAATTCGCGTGAGCGGCCACAGCAGGACGAGGGTGAAGGCCCATGGGCTGGGCAGAGTGCCGCTGGTGACCGTCAGGAAGACGACGGCAACGATGTCCTGCATGACGAGGACGCCGATGGCGACGCGGCCGTAGAGCGCATGCGACTCCCCCCGCTCCTCGAGTACCTTGACGACGAACACGGTGCTCGAGAACGACATGGCGAAGGCCAGGAGTGCGATGGTCGTCAGGCTTTGCCCGGACAGCATGGCCAGGCCGGCCACTGCGGCCAACCACAACACCGTGGTTCCGAGCGCGACGCTGATCGCGAGATGGACCGACGTGGTGAGCCAGACCTCTCGGCGCAACAGAATGCGGAGATCGAGCTTGAGGCCGATGGCGAACAACAGCAGCGTGACCCCCAAGTCGGCGAGCAGGTCCAGCTGCGGCACCTCACCGACATCGAGAGCGTTGATGACGAACCCAGCCGCCAGAAAGCCGACCAACGGAGGAAGTCGCACCGCCATCGCGAGTCCGCCGAGGCCGAATGCGATGACGAGATAAATCGCGGCAACAGTCATGCTCGGTCTCCTCGGTCACGGATCGATCGGTCCGCTGACGCGTCGACGACGTCTGTGCACCCAGCCGGAACGAGCAAAGTAACCCGCGGAGTAGGAAATTGCAGGACAGATGGAATCCAGGGACGACAACGGCGACCGACGACGTCGAAGCGTCGTCGGCCGCCGCGGACCTCATCCGGTCTCGATGCCCACGTCGGAGCGGGTCAGAGCTCGAACTCGGCCGGGTCGATTCCCACTGCGAAGCACGCGTTGCGAACGGCGGCCTTTTCGTGGTTGTCGAAATGCCCGTCGGCACCGCCGATGATGATGCCGATCTGGATGACGGCACGGGCCTGGTCCGGCTTGGACTTCAACTTGCCGATCGTCGCGGTGGCCTCGACCTTTCCGAAGTCGAAGTCACCCTGCAGCTTGTCGCAGTACCAGTCGAACTTCTGGCGGAGCTCATCGGACTCGAAGACGCGGAGAGCTTCGTTTCCGGCGATCAGCGCTGCCGTCTTCTGCCGCTCGGCCGGATCGATCGTGCCGTCCGCGGCGGCGATGAGAGCGCACATCGCCATGCTGCCGTTGGCGAACTCCTTGTTCTTGAACTGGCTGGTCTTGGTTTGCAGCTGCCCGTTCAATTCCTGTGCTTTGGACTTGAGTTGATCCCAGAACGCCATGGAGCTCCTCTGTGTGTCTTTGCGTCCGCGCAAGACGCGCGTGCGTCGCCCATTGTCCACGGAGTCGGTGAACAACGACGGGAGCGATGTCGTCGACCGTCGCGCCGCACGAAGGACGACCAGCGAGGAGCCCCGAAAATACTCAGCGCAGCCGCTCGGCATCGTGTGCTTTCGCCACGAGCTCGATACACAGGCGCTGCAGTTCGTCGGCGGCGGCACCTTCTGCCACTGCGGTGCTGACGTCCTCGGCCGCGCAGCGCAGTTCGAATGCGCGATCCGCAACGGCCGATGCCTCCTCGGCGGTCAGCACGACGGCGTCGACGGGAATGGACGTCCCCTTGACGGCACTGCGCTGCTCGTACGCACGTTGTCTGCACGATTGTCGGCAGTACCGTCGTTTGCGGCCGGTGCCGACATCGTCGATGGGACGTCCGCACCACTCGCACGTCTGGTTGCGACGGGTTTTCACGGACATGGTCGCTCAGCCTACTTTGCCGGCGAGGTAAGATCCCTTGATCTGCTCGGGCGAGCCGGGAACGAACGGACGCACGACGACGTTGTAGATCAGTGGGTGGACGACGAAGCTCGGCCGCGCCGAAACCGGCCGGTGGACTCGGCGCACATACCTACTATCGATGGAGAGGACTTCACTATGGCAGATCGTGTACTTCGAGGTAGTCGACTGGGAGCCGTCAGCTACGAGACCGATCGTGATCACGACCTGGCACCCCGCCGCGTGGCTCGCTATCGCTGCGACAACGGTGAGGAATTCGACGTCCCGTTCGCCGACGACGCCGAGATTCCCGGTACGTGGGCGTGCCGTAACGGACTCGAGGGTTCTCTGATCGAGGGCACCGCGCCCGAGGCGAAGAAGGTCAAGCCTCCCCGTACCCACTGGGACATGCTCCTCGAGCGCCGTTCGGTGGATGAACTGGAAGAGTTGCTGAAGGAGCGCCTCGATCTGCTGAAGGTCAAGCGACGCGGAGCCTGATCCCCTGACCGATGCACCGCCCGATTGGAAACAATCCGGCGGTGCATTTTTTCGATGGGTTGGAAACTCGGAGATTTTTTTCGGCTGACTTATGTGATTATTGTCGTTCAGCGCCCGTTTTCTTCGAGTTTGAGTGGCGCGAAAACGGCTCGAGATGACACCATCGAACATCGCATGTAGTCGGTTACCGAGTCTGTGATGATCGCGGTAACAAATGTCGGCTGCGACCGATAATCATCAGCACCGTAGTCGTCGAAAACAGGGGGCATCAACTCGTGAGCCAGGGTTCCGATCAGTGTCTGCACGACGATCCGCGGACGGCGGCGTCCGACTCGGAATCGGACGGACGCGTTGCGGTCGGCGAACAGAAGTTGGCGGAATTGCGCCGCGAATTGGACGGTATCGACGAGGTCTTGCGCGCAGCCGTACGCGACCGAATCGATGTGTGTGTACGGGTGGCCCACGTCAAACGCGAATTCGGTATTCCCATGATGCAGCCGGGCCGGGTGGGCGTGGTGACCGAACGGGCTCGTGAGTTCGCGTCCGCGAACGGATTGTCGCCCGACTTTCTCGAAGAGTTGTACAAGTCGATGATTGCCGAGGCGTGTCGCGTCGAGGATCTCATCATCGATTCTCCGGGGCCAGAATCTGGCCTCGAGGGCGAACGATAGAGGTACGTCGATGACGATCAGAACCCTCCTTGTGGACAATTACGACTCGTTCACCTACAACCTGTACAGCCTCCTCGCCGAGGTCAACGGCCGACCACCGACCGTGGTCAAGAACGACGTCGCGTGGTCTTCCCTCGACTTCGCCGCGTTCGACAACGTCGTGATCTCGCCCGGTCCCGGCCGCCCGGACGTCGAGCAGGACTTCGGTATCAGTGGTCGAGTGATAAGCGAATCCGGTCTCCCGATTCTGGGTGTCTGCCTCGGCCATCAGGGGATGTGCCACCTCTTCGGGGGCGAGGTCGATCTGGCCCCCGCACCGATGCACGGCCGCATCACCGACATCACGCACACCGGGGTGGATCTGTTCGAGGGGATTCCTTCGCCGTATTCCGTGGTGCGCTACCACTCTCTGGTCGTCACCCGGACCCCCGCCGACTTCGAGGAAGTAGCCTGGACCCCGGACGGTCTGGTGATGGCGGTTCGTCATCACAGCAAGCCGTTGTGGGGAGTGCAGTTCCACCCCGAGTCGATCAGCACCGAATACGGGCGTGAGCTACTGGCGAATTTCCGCGATCTGACGCTTGCGCGTTCAAGCGCAGCGAACGCAGCGGGGACCCACGATTCGATGTTCACCATCGAAACCCGCACTATCGACAGCGATTTCGACTCCGAGCGCGTGTTCCAGACGCTGTTCGCGCACGACACCAAGAGTTTCTGGCTGGACGGAAGCGCCGCACTCGAGCCCGAGTGCCGATTCACCGTCATGGGCGATTGCTCCGGGCGGCACGCCGAATACGTGACGTACTCGGTAGCCGAGACGATGGTGACCGTCGAGGGCTCCGACGGCACGAGAGAACACATCCACTCGACGTTCTTCGACTACATCGACGCCCAACTACGTCGCCGAGCTACTCCCCCGCGGCACGATCTTCCCTTTGCATTTGGACTGGGCTACGTCGGCTACCTCGGGTACGAACTCAAGGCCGATACGGGCGGGCAGCTGGTGCACACCTCGGCGACCCCCGACGCCTCGATGGTGTTCTCCGATCGGGCGTTGGTGTTCGACCACGAGGCCGGCACCCTGTACTTGATGGGGTTGGCCGATACCCCCGGGGATCCGGTCCTCGCGCAGTGGTTCGACTCGGTCACCGCAACGCTGAGTGGACTGTCCGAGAAGGCGCAGACCGTGAGCGCGCCCAGTGGGATACCTGCGTCCGGTGCTCCGTTGCTCGGCGCAGAGCTGTCCCTGGAGCCACGGCTCAGGCACGATCGCACGCATTACCTCGACCTCATCTCTCAGTGCCTCGCCGAAATCCGTTCCGGTGAAACCTACGAGGTCTGCCTGACGAACACTGCCACCGTGGCCGGTTCCATCGACCCCGCGGCGACGTACTCCTACATGCGGGAAATCAATCCCACCCCGTACAGTGCCTTCTTGAATTTTCCCGACGTCTCGGTCCTGAGCGCCTCCCCCGAGCGATTCCTGCGTATCGACGCCGACCGCATCGTGGAGTCCAAGCCCATCAAGGGAACTCGGCCGCGCGGGGCCACCCTCGAAGAGGACAACGCACTCAAGGCCGACCTCGTCGCGAACGAGAAGGACAAGGCCGAGAATCTGATGATCGTCGATTTGGTGCGCAACGACCTGGCTCAGGTGTGCGTTCCTGGTTCGGTACACGTGCCGAAGCTGTTCGACGTCGAAACCTATGCTCCCGTGCACCAATTGGTCTCCACGGTTCGTGGCCGGCTGCGTGACGACGCGTCGGCTGCCGACTGCATCAGGGCGGCGTTCCCCGGCGGCTCGATGACCGGCGCTCCGAAGATTCGCACGATGGCAATCATCGACAAGCTCGAAGATGGGCCGCGCGGAGTGTATTCCGGTGCCATCGGCTACTTCTCGATCACGGGTACGGCAGATTTCTCGATCGTCATTCGCACGATCGTGGCGACCGAGCACGAGGTCACGTACGGCGTCGGAGGCGCGATCGTCGCGCTCTCGGACCCCGACGAGGAGTTCGAGGAGACGATGGTCAAAGCGGTGTCGATGCGTCGAGCCCTCACTGGCCGGACAGCGAACAGCGGGTAGAGCGCACGCGCTCTACCCGCTGTTCCACATCCCTCGGCCAGTGGCCGTCGTGCTCTACGCAGTGGTGAAGTACTCGAACACCGCAGGCTGAGCTTCGGGGTTGGCGTTGTTGATTCCGATGACCGTGCCGGCGACCGTACCGATCACGGTTCCGATGATGCAGCCCGAGATGAAGTTCGGGAAGATCGAGACGCAGCCGATGGCGAAGCCGAGGCCTGCACCGATGGCCGTGCCGACGCCGCCGCCGTTGTTCCAACCGATGGCGAGCTGGTTGACCATGTTGTCGAAGGCCTGCTGCTTGGTCTTCGCGCCTGCGACCTCAGCGACAGGAACGGTCTGCGGGGTGAGAGTGAGTTCCCGACCTTCGGCACCGATCAGGGGCGCAATGGAGTAGACGGTTCCATTGATGGAGTACTCCAGCGGGATCGACGCCACCGTGGAGCCGGCCTGGTCGACGATCGATACCGTCTCGCTCGTCGCATCGACGCGGAAGAGACCGGCGTCGAGGATGGTCTTGACGGTTCCATCCGGGTTGACCGACGTCTGGTAGTTCATCGACTCCGACGTCGGATCCGCTACGGCCTGGCCTGCGCCGGTGGCTACGGCTGCGGTCAACGCCACCGCGACCGTTGCTGTTCTGATCAGTTTCACTGTGTCCCCTGGTAGTAGTGATTCGCATTCGACCACTCGAGTATCGAAAGCCGATGGTATTCGAGCGAGTGCTCTTTCACGGAAGAACACTCGCAAACGTTATGGATATGTATTGCCCAGATGTGCGTCGACAACCGGACCGATCACCGAGACAGCATCGGGATTGGTCATTTCGTTGTGGAAAACGTCCACACCGTGGATGACGATATCTCCTGACACGTACGGTCGCCATTCCTGTGGTGACCGAACAATTCCGTCACTCGCGCCTTTCGTTGCAGAAAAGAACAAAACATTTCCGTCGAACACGTCCGGGATGAACTCGGCCATGATTCGCGTCGAGTTCTCGAATCCTGCATTGATTCTGCGCAAATGATCCGCCGTGACACCGGTGGTCTGCCCCAGGGATTCGTCGAGCAGTTCGACACCACGTTCGTAGGTCAACGGCTCGGACGACGCCTGAGCAGTCAGATCCAGCCCCAGACCCGCGAGCAGGTTCTCGACGCTCAGCTCACCGTCGGCCGTCTCGTCATGGCCGTCGACGTAGCTGTCCAGCAACGCGAGAGTCTGCACTTCGCTGCCGGTGCTGCGTAGTTCCACGGCGATCGCATGGGCGAGCGAACCACCGAGCGACCACCCGAGCAGGTGGTACGGACCGACCGGCTGGACAGCCCGAATCTCGTCGGCGTACCGGTGCGCGAGGTCTCGAATCGAGCCGAACGGCGTGCCTTCCACGATGCTGGGCAACTGCAGGCCGTACACGGGACGGTCGTCACCGATCTGGGACACCAGGCCCGCATAGCCCCACGACAACCCGATTCCGGGATGGACGCAGAACAGCGGTTCCTTGGAACCTGTGCTGCGCAGTGGGATGACCACTCCGAACACCGAATCCAGTTGCGCACCGGACGAATCGACGTCCGACGCGACCCGAGCCGCGAGCCCTGCCGGGGTCGGATCGACGAACAACGCCTGAAGCGGGACGCGAACTCCGACCGCGTTCTCGATGGCCGGGCCGATCTTGGTTGCCACCAGCGACGTGCCACCGAGCTCGAAGAAGTTGTCGTCCATGCCGACTCGTTCGACACCCAACACCTCGGCGAACGCGTCGGCGATGGCTGCTTCGAGATCGGTACTCGGTGCCCGATACGGCGTCGTCGACACCGTCAGTTCCGGCACCGGGAGCGCGCGTCGATCCAGCTTGCCCACCGGAGTGAGTGGGATGTCGGCGAGTTCGATGATCGTCGACGGGACCATGTGGCGCGGAAGAACGGTCGCGACACTGTCGCGCAATGCCTCGACGTCCACCGATGCACCCTCGGCCGGCAGGACGTAGGACACGAGAACCGTATCTCCCGACGCCGCATTGTGACCGATGGTCGCCGCGAAGCCGACCTCGTCGTGATCGGTGAGCGCGGAGTCGATCTCGCCGAGCTCGATACGGAATCCGCGGACCTTGACCTGGAAGTCGCTGCGTCCGACGAACTCGAGCACACCGGTACTCCCCCAGCGCACGACGTCACCGGTTCGGTACATCCGCTCACCGGCGGTACCGAACGGGTCGGCGACGAAGCGTTCGGACGTGAGCCCGAACCGTCGCAGGTAACCACGTGCCGTACCGGGGCCTGCGATGTACAGCTCGCCCGACACCCCGGCCGGGACCGGCCGCAGACGTGCGTCGAGCACGAGGAACCGGAATCCGGTACCCGGCCGGCCGACGTCCACCGTGCCGCCTGGCATCAACGGACCGCCGACACTCGCTTGAATGGTCGTCTCGGTCGGGCCGTAGCCGTTGAACATCTTGCGGCCCGGTGCCCACTTCGCCACCAGCTCCGGAGTGCAGGCCTCGCCGCCGACGGCGAGGACGCGGACCGTGCCCAAACGCGTCTCGTCGATCGAGGACAACGCCGCCGGAGTCAGGAACGCGTGTGTGACATGTTCCGATTCGAGCAGGTCGGCCAGTTCGCTGCCACCGAACGTTCCCGGCGGCACGATCACCACGGTGGCGCCGACGCCGAACGCCATCGTGAGCTCGTACACCGAGGCGTCGAAACTCGGCGAGGCGATGTGCGACACCCGCGAGTCTCGGGTGGGACGGAATCGATCGATCACCTCGGCCTGCAGGTTGGCCAGGCCCCGGTGCCGCACTGCGACGCCCTTCGGGCGACCGGTCGAACCCGAGGTGTAGATCAGGTATGCCGGGTGGTCGAGGTGCAGCGTCGCGGTGCGCTCGGCATCGGTGACTGCGGCCACGGGATAGCGAGAGAGCTCCGATGACGTCTCGGGATCGTCCAGGACGAGCCACGGCACGGTGTCGGGCAGCGACTGCCGACTGTCGACGTCGGTCAATCCCATTGCCGCACGCGAATCTTCGAGCATGTGCGCAATGCGGTCGGCCGGGTAGTTCGGGTCGACCGGCAGGAATGCCGCACCGGTCTTGGCGACCGCCCACACCGACAGAACCGACTCGATGGACCGAGGCAGTGCCAAGGCGACGAACGTTTCCGGTCCGACGCCGTAGTCGATGAGCATTCGCGCGATTCGGTTCGACCAACTGTCGAGGTCGGCGTAGGACAGGCTCACGCCCCGATACGTGACGGCGACCGCGTACGGGTCGAGCGCCACCGAGGCGGCGAGCATTTCCGGCCACGTTCGCAACGCGACGTCGGCCGACCCGCGAGCCGGTGCCAGAGCCTGCTTCTCGTCGGCACCGAGAATGTCGATATCCCCCACCGCGGTGAGTCGATCGTTGCCGACGGCGTCGAGTACGCGAACCAGTCGCGCCGCGATCGCATCGACGGTGGACGCGTCGAACAGCGAGGTGGCGTAATCGAACGCTGCCTCGAATCCGGTCGGTCGCCCGTCGTCGTCGAAGGTCTCGGACACCAGGAGTTGCAGATCCTGCTTGGCCACGGGGACGTCGAAGTCGAAGCCCTCCACGCGCAGATCCGGTAGCTCGAGGGACGCCTTCTCGTTGTTCTGGAACGACAACGCCACCTGCGACAGCGGTGGATACGCCGTCGATCGCGTGGGATTGAGCACCTCGACGATGCGCTCGAACGGCATCTCGGTGTGATCGAAGGCGTCGAGGTCGTGTGCTTTCACCTGCGCGAGCAGATCCACGAACGAGGTGGAGTCGTCGATCCGGCTGCGCAACACCAAGGTGTTGACGAACATGCCGACGAGATCGTCCAGTGCCGCGTCGCCGCGCCCTGCCACCGGAGTGGTGATCGCGATGTCGTCGGTACCGCTCAGGCGCGCCAGCACCACCGCGAACGCGGCGTGCAACACCATGAACATACTGACGTTCTGCTCGCGGGTGATCTCGACGAGTGCCCGATGGATCTCGGCGTCGACGGTGAAGCGAACCCGGCCACCCCGGAAATCCTGCGTGGTGGGCCGCGGGCGATCGGTGGGCAACGGCAGCAGATCGGGTAGACCTGCGAGCGCTGTCGACCAGTACTCGAGCTGGGCCGCGGCCACGCTCGACTCGTCCTTCTCGTCGCCGAGCAACGAACGCTGCCACAGCGTGTAGTCGGCGTACTGCACCGGCAAGGGATCCCAGCCCGGCGCTGCTCCCGTGGTGCGCGCCGAGTACGCGAGCACCACGTCTCGTGCCAGCGGTGCCATCGAGGCTCCGTCGGCCGCGATGTGATGCACCACCATCGCCAGCACGAAGACGGGATCGGCATCGGTATCGGCACCGACGACGTGGAACAGCTCGACGTGCACCGGAATCTCGGTGGTCACGTCGAATCCACGACCCGCCAGGTGCGCCACCCGGTCGGTCAGCACACCGGCGTCGATCGATTCCGGCTCGACCACCGGAGCCACCTCGAAGGCCGGATGTACGAGCTGGACCGGGAAGTCCGGTCCGTCCGGGAACGTCGTCCGCAGCGATTCGTGCCGCTCGAGGACGTCGACGACTGCCGCGGCGAGGGCCGCAGTATCGAGCTGCCCGGTCAACTTGACGACCAGTGGCACGTTGTACGCCGCCGAGGTGGTGTCGAACTGGTTGATGAACCACATGCGTTGCTGTGCGAGAGACAGCGGGATGTGATCAGGACGTTGTGTCGCAACGAGATTCGGACGCTGCGTCCGTGTGGACGTTGCGCCGACCGCGCTCGCCAATCCGGCGACAGTCGGCATCTCGAAGATCGTGCGCACGCCGATCGTGGTGCCGAGTTCGGCGTTGACGCGGGCGATGACGCGCGTGGCGCTGAGCGAGTCTCCACCGAGCTCGAAGAAGCTGTCGTCGGCACCGACCCGATCGACGTCGAGAATCTCGGCGAACACGGCGGCCACGGTGAGCTCGGCCGGCGTGCTCGGCTCGCGGTACGACGTTGCCGACCCGAACTCGGGCACCGGCAACGCGGACCGATCGAGTTTTCCGACCGGCGTGAGCGGAATGGCGTCGAGCACCACGATGGCTGCGGGAACCATGTGCGACGGCAACATGCCGGCCAGGTGGTCACGCAGGACACCGGTATCGAACGCGTCCGCCGCGCCCTCGGTGGTTCGTACGTACGACACCAGGACGGTCGCTCCCGAGGGACCCGGAGTGCCGAAGGTCGCGGCGAAGTCCACGGACGGATGCGATGCGAGTGCCGCGTCGATCTCGCCGAGTTCGATGCGGAAGCCGCGAACCTTGACCTGCGAATCACTTCGACCGACGTATTCGATCGTCAGATCCGGCGACCACCGCACCACGTCTCCGGTGCGGTACATCCGCGAGCCGGGCGCGCCGAACGGGTCGGCGACGAATCGCTCCGCCGTCAGGCCCAATCGATCGTGGTAACCGCGGGCGAGTCCGACACCCGCGAGATAGAGCTCACCTGCGACGCCGACAGGAACGGGCTGCAGCCGTGAATCGAGCACCACCTCGTACACGCCGCGAACAGGACCACCGATCGAGACGGTGTCACCTGCAGTCATCGGCGTGCTGATGTTGGACATGATCGTGGCCTCGGTCGGACCGTAACCGTTGTAGAGATTCCGGCCCGGTGCCCACTTCGCGACCAACTCGGCCGGTACGGCCTCGCCACCGACGACGACGTCGGCGAACGTGTCGAGCCCGCTCGGGTCGACCGACGCCAGAGCCGACGGGGTGATGAAGCCGTGGGTGACCGACTCCGCTGCCAACAGTGCCGCGAGTTCGTCGCCGCCGTACACGGTGGGCGGCACGATGATCATCGTCGCGCCGACGCCGAAGGCGAGTAGGTACTCGAGCACGGATGCATCGAAACTCGGGGACGAGACGTGCAGTGTGCGTGAGTCCTTGGTGATTCGGTATCGCTCGCGCTGCTCGGTTGCGAAGTTGTCGAGACCGGAGTGCGTGACGACGACACCCTTGGGCACACCCGTCGAACCCGAGGTGTAGATGGTGTACGCCGCGCTTTCGAAGGCGATGCGTCCGTTCCGCTCGGTGGCGTCGATCGGCTCGTCGCTCACTGCGTTCGGGCCGTCCGTCGCCAGATCGTCGAGGACGATCCAGGGCACGGTCGACGGCAGGTCGTCGAGATGGGCGCGGGTGGTGACGCCGAACGTGGCACCGGAGTCGGCCAGCATGTGCTCGATGCGATCGGCCGGGTAGTTGGGATCCACCGGTACGAATGCCGCGCCGGATTTTGCGACGGCCCAGACCGTCAGCACCGATTCGATCGATCGTGCGATACCGAGTGCCACGAAGGTCTCGGTGCGCACGCCGTGGCCCAGCAGAATTCGAGCGAGTCGGTTGGACCGACGGTCCAACTCCCGGTACGTCATTTCGCCGTCGGTGCTGCGCAGTGCGATGGCGTCCGGGTTCACCGCGGCAGCGTCGGAGAAGATCTCCGGCAGCAGCCGGGCCGAGCGTCCATCGGGTCCGAACACCGGTGCCAGCGAGGCGAACTCGGCGTCACCGAGGAGTCGCAGCCGTCCCAGTGGCTGCTGTTCGTCCTCGAGCACGGCGTCGAGGACACGCTCGACGCGATCGACGATGGCGTGCACGGCATCGACGTCGAACAGTTCCGGCAGGTACTTCGCCTTCAGGTTCAGGCGCTCGTCGACCGACGAAACCAAAGTCAGCGGGTAGTGCGCTGCGTCGGTTCCGAGAATGTCGGTGACCTGCATGCCGGCGAAATCGGTTGCCGCAGAAGCGCCGGCCCGGTCGACGGGGTACGACTCGAACACCGTCAAGGTGTCGAAAGCCACGCCTGCACCCGCTGCGCGTTGGATGTCGGTCAGGCCGAGGTAGTGGTGATCCAACAGCGATGCCTGCTCGGCCTGAACCCGATCGACCAGTGCACCCAGCGTTTCGCTCCGGTCGAGCGTGACCCGGACGGGCAGGGTGTTGATGAACAGCCCGATCATGCCCTCGATACCCGGAACCTCCGGCGGACGACCCGACACCGTCGCACCGAACACGACGTCCTCACGTCCGGTGAGGGTGGCCAGCACGACGCCCCATGCGGTCTGGACGAGGGTGTTGAGGGTCGATCCACGGCGAGCAGCGAAGTCACGCAGTGCCGCGGTGGTCTCGACCGACAACGACCGCTCGGTCTCCTGCGACACGGTGGACAGTTGCCGGCCACGATCGTCGGTGACCAACAGCGTGGGTTCTTCCACGCCGGCCATGGCACTGACCCATTGCGCAGTGGAGATCGCCACGTCGCGTTGGCGCATCCACGCCAGGTAGTCCCGGTAAGCAGGAATGCGCGGCAGCATCGAGTCGTCGGACTCGGTGACGTAGAGCGTGATGAGTTCCTTGACGACCAGAGGCGTCGACCATCCGTCCAACAGGATGTGGTGGTTGGTCAGCAGCAGACGCCAGTGATCGTCGGCCAGGGTGATGAGCGTGAACCGCAGCAGCGGTGCCCGGTCCATCTCGAAGCGCACCGCACGGTCGGCCTCGAGAACTGCCTCGAGGGCCACCTCGACATCGGGCTCCCCCCGAAGGTCGATCTCGGACCACGGAACAGTGACCGAACTCTGCACGATCTGCAGTGACTCGCCGTTGCTGTTGTGTACGAACGCTGCTCGCAGGTTGGGATGGCGAGAGACCAGTTTGTCGACGGCAGCATGCATCCGCGTCGCATCGACAGTTCCCCGGAGCTCGAGGCCCAGCTGAACCATGTACGCGTCGACACCTGAGCCGGCACTTCCGATTTCGCCGGCCAGGCGAGCGTGGAACAGCAAGCCGGCCTGCAGAGGCGACAACGACCACACGTCGTCGAGATTCGGGAACTGCTCTTCCAGAGCATCGATGGATGTCTGATCGATGTCGACCAGCTCGAGATCCGACGGCGTGAAGCCGCCCGCACCGTCGGCCGAGGCGTGCTCGGTGATCGAGGTGAGGGCCTGCGCCCACAGTTCGATCAACCTGCCGACCTCGTCGGCGTCGAGAACGCCCGCGGGGAAGGCGAACGTCGCGTCGAGCTGCGGGCCGTCGGGGGTCGAGGTGGTGACAGCGTTGATGTCCAGCGCCGCAGGCACCGGCATGTCCGGATTCTGCGCGTCGCCGAGCTCTGCGTCGGCCACCGGGATCCAACCCACGTCGTCCATGCCTTCGGTGGATCCGGTGGAGAACCGGCCGAGGTAGTTGAAGCTGACCTGTGGTGCGGCGAAGCCGGACAGAGCCTCGGCTGCAGCGGAATCGAGGTACCGCAGCATGCCGTAGCCGATGCCGTGATCGGGGATCTCGAGCAGCTGTTCCTTGATGGTCTTGACCAGGGCACCGGCCGACGCGCCGCCTGCCAGAGCGTCGGCGACGTCGAGCGACCCGAGATCGAGACGCACGGGGAAGATGGTGGTGAACCAGCCGACGGTCCGACCGAGATCGGCACCGGGCACCACCGCGTCCTCGCGGCCGTGGCCCTCGAGAGTCACGAGAGCGTCCCGCACCGCATCGCCGCGTTCGCGACGCCACGCCGTCAGGGCCAGAGCCAAACCAGCCAGCAGGCCGTCGTTGACGCTGCCGCGGAACACGTCCGGGACAGTGGTCAACAGGCGCTCGGTGACCTCGACCGGCAGAGACGTGCGGACACGCTGCACGGTGGCGTCGACGTCGATTCTCTTGTCGAGCGGGCGAGAACCGATTGTCGGGTCGGCTCCGTCGAGGATCCGACGCCACAGTCCTAGCTCGTCGGTTCGGGCGGCCGTGACCTCGGTGAGTCCGGTGGACCACCGACGCATCGACGTACCGATCGGAGCCAGTTCAGGCTCCTGGCCGGAGACGATCCGACTCCATGCCGTGGCGAGGTCGGGGACCAGAATACGCCAGGACACGCCGTCGATCACGAGGTGGTGGGCGACGACGAGCAGTCGACCCGAGCCATTGGGGCTCTGGAACCACACCATCTGCACCATGACGCCGTCGGCCGGAACCAGACGATCGGCAGCGGCGTCGAGCTCGGCCGCGGCAACGACGGAGAATTCGGGGCCGTCGACGGATTCGACCGAGACCGCGTGAAGGACGCTCGCAGCCGAGACTGTTCCGACCGGAGACACTTCCTCGTGCCACTCCCCGTCCGCGTCCTGGTAGAGGCGCGCACGCAGCATGTCGTGACGATCGAGCACCGCTGCCACCGTGCGTTCGAGCGTCTCGCGCTCGATGCCGACCGGAAGCTGAAGCAGCGCTGTTTGTGTGTAACGGCCGAATTCGGTGCTGCGGTCCAACATCCACCGCACGACCGGGGTGAGCGGCATCGGGCCGACTCCCCCACCGTCGAGTTCTTCGAGCACCACGGCGTCGCCGCCGAGAACAGCGACCTCGGCGAGAGCGGCCACGGTCTTGCGCTCGAAGATGTCGCGGGGAGCCAGCACCAGCCCGGCGGCCTTGGCGCGCGAGACCAACTGGATCGACATGATGCTGTCGCCGCCGAGTGCGAAGAACGAATCGTCGACGCCGACGGTATCGAGCCCGAGAACGTCCGCGAAGAGACCGGCCAGGATCGATTCGACTTCGGTTGCAGGCAAACGGCTTTCGGTGACGTTTGCCGAGAAGTCCGGTGCCGGGAGTGCACGGCGATCGAGTTTGCCGTTGGCGGTCAGCGGCAACTCGTCCAGGACGATCAACGCTGCGGGCACCATGTACGAAGTCAACGAGTTGCCCACGAAGTCGAGAACGGCCGCATGGTCGAGCGCGCGACCGGCCTCGGCCACGACGTAGCCGATCAGGCGATCACCGAAACCGTCGTCGCGGACGGCGACCACGGAAGCCGCTACCCCGTCGAATGCCAGTAGCGCGCTTTCGATTTCGCCCAGTTCGATACGGAAGCCGTGCAACTGGACCTGCATGTCGCTTCGACCCAGGTATTCGAGAGCCCCATCGCGATTCCACCTGGCGGTGTCACCGGTGCGGTACATACGCGCACCCGCATCGCCGGAGGGGTCGGCAACGAAACGTGTTGCGGACAGCCCTGCTCGGCCGAGGTATCCGCGAGAGAGCTGTGCCCCGGACACGTACATCTCCCCGACGACGCCGGGCGGAACAGGATTGAGGCGGGTGTCGAGTACGGCGACACGCAGCGCCGGGATCGCCTGGCCGATGACGCTGGCCGAAGCGGACGCCGCGAACTGCTCGGTCAGAGCCAGGTGGCTCACGTGGACCGTCGTCTCGGTGATGCCGTACATGTTGACCAGGGTCGGCGAGGTCTCCTCGTGCCGTGCGTACCAGCGACCGAGCTGCCCGAGATCGAGTGCTTCTCCACCGAAGATGACGTACCGCAGCGACAGTGCGTCCGATCCGTCGGCGGATCCACCGGCGGCGGTTGCCACACGATCGGCTTCGGCGAACTGGTAGAACGCCGTCGGCGTCTGGTTGAGGACCGTGACCTTCTCACGAATCAGCAACTCGCGGAACAGTTCCGGCGAGCGTGCGGTGTAGTAGTCGACGACCACGAGAGTGCCGCCGTGCAGCAGTGGTCCCCACAGTTCCCACACCGAGAAGTCGAACGCGTAGGAGTGGAACATGGTCCACACGTCGCGGTCGTCGAAGTGGAACAGATCCGTGGTGTTCGCGAACAGCGTCGCGACGTTACGGTGCGCGATCTGCACACCCTTGGGACGTCCGGTACTGCCGGAGGTGTAGATGACGTAGGCGATCGAATCGGCATCGGTGGTGCCGATGCGGTCGGCGTCGGTCAGTGGGGCTCCGGACGCGCTTGCCATCTCGTCGACCGCTTCGGGTCCATCGAGCAGCAGCATCTCGACATCGGAGGCAGGCACCGATGCACTGTCGGCGACGGTGGAGATGACACAGACCGGTGACGCGTCGTCGAGCATGAAAGCGAGCCGATCGGCCGGATAGCCGACGTCGATCGGGAGGTAGCCGCCGCCGGATTTGACGACCGCCAGCAGAGCAACGATCAGCTCCTCGGTGCGCGGCATCGCAACCGCCACCAGTGACTCCGACGTCACACCCCGAGCAACGAGGATTCGTGCAAGTCGGTTCGAGCGGTCGTCCAGCTCGGCGTAGGTCAGCGAGCGATCGCCGAACACGACTGCCTGTGCTTCGGGGAACTGCGCCGCGGCAGCGGCGAAGCGGTCGGCCAGTGTCGCATCGGTCGCCGTGTGTCCGTCGTGGTTCCATTGCCGGGCCATGGCGTCGAATTCACCCGGCAACAGGATGTCGATGTCGCCGACAGCACGATCGGGATCGGCGGTCACGCCGGCGAGGACGGCACCGAATCGAGTCGAGAACTCGTCCACGGAGATCTCGTCGAACAGGTCGACCGCGTAGGTGATCGCAGCGGTCATACCCGCCGGAGCACCGGAGTCGTCGAACCGTTCCGCGACGGTCAGCTGGAGGTCGAACTTCGCGACGTGGGCGTCGATGTCGACGGCCTCGACGGTGAGTTCGGGTAGCTCCAGTGCCGCCGAGGTGTTGTTCTGGAATTCGAGCAGTACCTGGAACAACGGCGAGTGATCGGTGGAACGGGCCGGATCGAGGACGTCGACGAGACGCTCGAACGGCACGTCGGTGTTGTCGAACGCCGCCAGGTCCGCGGTACGGGTCCGGCGGAGCAGCTCGGTGAACGAGAGATCGGGCGCTACCTCGGTGCGCAGAACCAGAGTCCCGACGAACATGCCGACCAAATCGTCGAGCGCCGCGTCGCCACGCCCGGCGATGGGCGTGCCGACTGCGATGTCCTCGGTCCCGCTGAGACGAGCCATGAGGATCGACCATGCTGCATGCATGGCCATGAAGACGGTCGCGTCGTTCGCGCGGGCGAGGTCCACCAGGCCGGCGTGGACGTCTGGCTCGATCTCGAACCGAACACTGTTGCCGCGCATCGACTGCCGTGCCGGGCGAGGATGGTCGAGCGGAAGCGGCAGCAGCTCGGGTAGATCCGCGAGAGTGGACTTCCAGAACTCCAGCTGCTGTGCTGCCACCGAGCTCGGGTCGGACTCGTCGCCGAGGACCGAGCGTTGCCACATCGCGAAATCGGCGTACTGAACGTCGAGCGGTGCCCACATCGGAGCTACTCCCGACACGCGAGATCCGTACGCCACCATGACGTCTCGGGCCAGCGGTGCCATGGACGCGCCGTCGGCGGCAATGTGATGCACGATGATCGACAGCACGAAATCCTCGGGTGCCGTCCGGTACAGAACGGCCCGGAAGGGCAGGTCCTTCGACACGTCGAATCCGCGGGCGGCAGCGGACGAGATCGCGGTGACGATCTCGTTGGCATCGACGTCGACGACGTGCAGATCGGTCGTTGCCGCGTCGGTGCCGAGAATGTGCTGCTCGGGGCGATCGCCGTGCGAGGGGAACACGGTGCGCAGCGACTCGTGCCGCGCCAGCACGTCACCGATCGCAGCGTTCATTGCCTCGATGTCGAGACGGCCTGTCAATCGAACCGCGAGCGGGATGTTGTAGGCGGCCGAGTCGACGTCGAACTGGTTGATGAACCACATTCTCTGCTGAGCCATCGACAATGGAATCGAGCTCGGGCGAGGCTTCGCAGTGAGCGCCGGACGGCGCGCGGCACCGGCCGGGTTGCTGTGCACTCGCACCGCCAACGACTCGACCGTGGGTGCCTCGAACAACGCACGAACGCTGACAGCGGTGTCGAGGGCTGCATTCACCCGAGCGGTGAGGCGGGTGGCGCTCAGCGAGTCTCCACCGAGATCGAAGAAGCTCGAGTCGATGCCGACGCTGCCCACGCCGAGAACCTCGCCGAAGATGTCGGCGATGATCCGCTCGGTCTCGTTGCGAGGAGCGCGCGAGTCGCTGCCGAGGTGCAGATCCGGGGCGGGCAGCGCCTGTCGATCGAGCTTGCCCGCGGGCGTGAGCGGGATCGACTCCAGGGCAACGAACGCCGTCGGAATCATGTGTGTCGGAAGCGAACTCGACGCCCGAGTGCGCAGCGTCGTCACATCGATTTCGTGGCCGGGCCGCGGAAGAACGTAGGCGACCAGGATCGTGTTTCCGGCAGGTCCGTCGACACCGATCGTCGTAGCGAATTCGACTGTCGGATCATCGGTCAGCACCGCGTCGATCTCGCCGAGCTCGATACGGAAACCGCGCACCTTGACCTGGAAGTCGCTGCGTCCGACGTACTCGAGGGTGCCCGACTCGGTCCACCGCACGACGTCGCCGGTTCGGTACATACGCTCGCCGGGCTCGCCGAACGGGTTCGCGACGAACCGCTCTGCCGTCAGACCGAATCGCGAATGGTAGCCACGCGCCAGGGCGGGGCCGGCGAGGTAGAGCTCTCCTGCGACACCGACCGGTACCGGATGCAGACGCGAATCCAGCACTACTTCGCCGAAACCGATTGTCGGCGAGCCGATATCGATGGGCGAGCCCACGTGCAGCTGGTCACTGACGGAGGAGAAGATGGTGGCCTCCGTGGGGCCGTACGCATTGAACATGCGCCGGCCCGGTGCCCACCGTGCGACGAGCTCGGGCGGACACACGTCGCCGCCGGTTGCAACGACGCTCAGTTCGGTCAGACCATCGGGGTCCACCGATGCGAGGGCCGCGGGAGTCACGAACGCATGCGTGACGTGCTGCTGCGCCAGGAGCTCGCCGAGCTCCACGCCGCCGTAGACGGAGGTGGGTGCGATCACCATCGTGGCGGCACCCGAGATCACCATGGCCAGCTCGAGAATGGATGCATCGAAGCTCGGTGACGCGAATGCGAGAACCCGAGCGTTCGGAGTCACCTCGAAACGAGACCGTTCTTCCTCGGCCAGGTTGGCCAGGCCGCGATGAGTGACGGTGACGCCCTTGGGAACTCCGGTGGAGCCGGAGGTGTAGATCAGGTACGCGACCTGATCGATGTGTACCGGTCGAGTGCGGTCGGAGTCGAGAACCGGTGCGGTCGAACGGTTCGCGAGATCGCGGCGAGTGTCGTCGTGGTCGAGGACGGACCACGCAGCCGAGCCCAGACCCTCGACGGCACCGACGTGCTCGGTCGACGTGACGCCGATGGACGCGCCGGAGTCGACCAGCATGTGCTCGACTCGATCACGGGGGTAACTCGGATCGATCGGCAGGAAGGCCGCACCGGTCTTGGCCACGGCCCAGATTGCGAGAACCGATTCGATGGAGCGCGGCAAAGCAAGTGCCACAACGGTTTCCGGACCTGCTCCGCGGGCGATCAACGCACGCGCCAGCGCAGACGACCGAGTGTCCAATTCGGTGTAGGTCAGTGTCCGACCTGCGCTCCACACTGCCGTACCACCGGGGTTGCGGGCAGCAGCATCGGTGAGGATGTCCGGCAGGAGGCGCTCGGTCGTGGAAGAGGGACCACGTACCGGGGCCAGCCTGTTCGATTCCTCCGAGGACAGCAGCGACAGCGATGCGACCCGTTGGTCGGTGTCGGTCGCGATCGCCTCGAGAACACGCACGATTCGATCGACGGTGGCGACGACGACACTGTGCTCGAACAGCTCGGGCAGGTACTTGGCTTCGATGTGCAATCGGTCGTCGACCATCGCGACCAGGGTCAGCGGATACTGTGCGGTGTCGCTGCCATCGTGCACGTCGTGCACCCGCATGCCGGCGAGATCGGTCTCGGCCGATAGACCCGCGCGGTCCATCGGATACGACTCGAACACGGTGAGCGTGTCGAACGCGACCGCGGGACCGACGGCACGCTGGATATCGGTCAGGCCCAGGTAATGGTGATCGAGCAGCGAAGCCTGTTCGGCCTGCACCCGATCGAGGTACTGGCCGAGTGTCTCGGCTGGATCCAGCACGATGCGCACCGGCAGCGTGTTGATGAACAGACCGACCATGGACTCGATATCCGAGACCTCCGGCGGACGTCCCGAGACGGTGGCACCGAACACTACGTCCGTGCGACCGGTCAACGTGCCCAGCACCATCGCCCACGAAGCCTGCACCATCGAGTTCATCGTGATGCCGCGTGCCCGGGCGAGACTGCGCAGTCGTTCGGTCTGCTCGATGTCCAGGGAAACCAACGCGCGGCCGGCCAATGTCGACTCCTGGCGACGGCTCTCGACCGGCGTCAGCAGGGTGGGTTCGGCGAGACCCGCGAGGGCTTCCGTCCATGCCGCACGAGCTGCCGAGTGATCACGCCGCGACAACCACGACAGGTAGTCGCGGTACGCAGGTACGCGCGGAAGAACGGCGTCGTCGCCGTCCACGACGTAGAGCGTGAGCAGGTCCTTGAGGAGCAGCGGCGTCGACCATCCGTCGAGCAGGATGTGGTGGTTGGTCATCACCAGACGCCACTCGCCCGGGGCCAGTGTCACGAGCATGAAGCGCAACAACGGCGCCTGTGCCATGTTGAATCGCGTTGCGCGGTCGTCGTGTTCGATTCGCTCGAGCTCGGCTGCGCGATCGTCGTCGCTCAGCGACGACAGATCGACCGAGGTCCACGGCACATCGACGTCGTGATGCACGATCTGGATGGATTCGCCGTCGTTGTTGTGCACGAACGCCGTGCGCAGGTTCGCGTGGCGCCGCAGTAGAGCCTGGGCAGCGCGGCGGAAGCGAGCCTCGTCGACGTCCCCGCGGAGGTCGAGCACCAGCTGGACGATGTAGGCATCGACGGACTGATCCGACAGTTCGGCATGGAAGAGCAAACCGGCCTGCAGAGGCGTCATCGACCAGATGTCGTCGAGAGTCGGGTACACCCGCTCGAGATCGTCGATGGACTTCTGGTCGAGGCTCACCAGATCGAGATCGGACGGGGTGAACCCGCCGGTCCCCGGCCGCTGAGCGAGCTGCGTCAGCGCGGTGAGAGCCTGCTTCCACAACTGGGCGAGTTCGGTGACCTCGTCGGCGTCGAGCACGCCCATCGGGAATGCGAAGGTCGCCTCCAACCGAGGCCCGGTCGGTGTCGCCGTGGTGACCGCGTTGATGTCGAGCGCAGCGGCGACCGGCAGGTCCTCGTCCTGAGAATCGCCGACGCCGGAGTCGTCGACCGGTAGCCACCCATGTCCGCGGAGCTCGTCCGGAACGTCGGTGCTGTATCGACCGAGGTAGTTGAAACTGACCTGGGGTGCCGGGAAGTCACGCAGTGTCGCACCGGCCTCCTCGTCCAGGTAGCGGAGCATGCCGTACCCGATGCCGTGATCGGCAACGGCGAGCAGCTGCTCCTTGACGGACTTGACCAGCGCTGCTGCCGCGTCCCCGCCGGCGAGAGCGTCGTCGAGGTCGATCCCGTCGAGCGTCAGTCGAAGTGGGTAGATGGTGGTGAACCAACCGATGGTGCGGCTGAGATCGGCTCCCGGAACCACATGGTCCTCACGGCCGTGGCCCTCGAGAGAGATCAGTGCGTCGGACACGACGACACCGCGGTTTCGTCGCCACACGGCTGTCGCCAGGGCCAGAGCGGCCAGTAGACCGTCGTTGACGCTGCCGTGGAACGCCTCGGGCAGAGCCGTCAACAGGCCCTCGGTGACATCGGTCGACAGAGTGACCTCGACCTTGTCCACCGTTCGATAGACGTCGATCTCGCGGTCGAGTGCGCGTGAACCGATGAGCGGATCGGGATCGGCGAGCGCGTCGCGCCATACTGCGAGCTCGTCCGAACGCGTTGCGGTGACCTCACGCAGGCCGTGCGCCCAACGACGCATCGAGGTACCGACCGGGGCCAGTTCCGGTGTGCTGCCGCCGATGATCTGAGCCCACGCCGACGCGAGGTCGGGCACGAGAATTCGCCACGAGACGCCGTCGATCACGAGGTGGTGCGCGACGACGAGCAGTCGGCTGCCTTCGGAGCCGGCGTCGAACCAGACCATCTGAATCATGACACCGGCATCGGGTGCCAGACGATCCACTGCTGCAGCGGCTTCCGACCTGGCCTGATCCGAGAACTCCGGTCCCCGAACACTGTTCGACTCCACCCGGCGGACGACGGACTGCGCCGTCACGGAACCGATCGGGAGCACCTCCATCGACGGCTCTCCGGCGCGGTGCAGAACTGCACGGAGCATGTCGTGGTGATCGAGGACGGTCTGAACGGTTGCTTCGAGAACGTCGAGCTCGATATCGGACGGCAATGTCAGCACGGCGGTCTGCGTGTGCTTGTCGAGTACCGACGTGCGGTCGAGCATCCAGTGCACGATCGGGGTGAGCGGGACGTCTCCGACGCCGCCGCCGGGCAGCTCGTCGAGCACGAGCGGAACGGTCCCGTCGCCGGCGGCGACGACCTCGGCCAGTGCGGCAACGGTCTTGTGCTCGAACACATCTCGCGGCGACAGAGCCAGCCCTGCCGCTTTTGCGCGGGAGACGAGCTGAATCGACATGATGCTGTCTCCGCCGAGCGCGAAGAAGGAGTCGTCGACTCCGACGCGATCGAGGCGGAGGACCTCGGCGAACAGACCGGCGAGCGTCTTCTCGACGGCATTGTCGGCGTCGCGTCCCGAGGTGACCTGAGCGGACCAGTCGGGTTCGGGGAGGGCTTTGCGGTCGAGTTTGCCGGCCGGAGTCAACGGGATCGACTCCAACATCACGAACGCCGAGGGCACCATGTGCGCAGGCAGCACCGACGCCGCATGATCACGCAGCACACCGGCATCGAACGACGCACCGGCCACCGGCAACACATACGACACCAACACCGTCGACCCCGCCGCGGACTCACGCCCCACAGTGACCACGAAATCGACACCCGACACAGCCGCCAACACCGAATCGATCTCACCCAACTCGATGCGGAAACCACGCACCTTCACCTGAAAATCGCTGCGCCCCACATACTCCAACGCACCCGAGGCATTCCACCGCACCACATCACCGGTGCGATACATCCGCGAACCCGCACCACCGAACGGATTGGCCACGAACCGCTCCGCCGACAACCCCGACCGCGCGTGATACCCACGAGCCAACGCCGGACCCGCCAGATACAACTCACCCACCACACCCACGGGCACCGGATTCAACCGCGCATCCAACACCACCTCCGCGAAACCGATCGTCGGCGAACCGATATCGACCGACTCCCCCACCACCAACGCCGACGAAATCGACGAGAAGATCGTCGCCTCCGTCGGACCGTACGCATTGAACATCCGCCGACCCGGCGCCCACCGCGCCACCAACTCCGGAGCACACACATCACCACCGGTGACCACGACCTCCACCGAATCCAACCCCACCGGATCCACCGACGCCAACGCCGCAGGAGTCACGAACGCATGCGTGACCCGCTCCTCGGCGAGCAACGACGCCAACTCCACCCCACCGAACACCATCGCCGGCGCAATCACCATCGTCGCCCCACCCGAGAACGCCAACACGAACTCGAGAATCGAAGCATCGAAACTCGGCGACGCGAACGCCAACACCCGAGACGACGGCCCCACACCGAACCGAACCCGCTCCTCGGCAGCCAAGTTCCCCACACCACGATGAGTGACCACCACACCCTTGGGCACACCAGTGGACCCCGAGGTATAGATCAGATACGCCGCATCATCGAGACGCAACACACCCGAACGCTCGGCATCCAACACCGGAGCAGGCGAAGCGAACGCCAGATCCGCCACCACATCGGCATCGTCGAGCACCACCCACGACACCCCACCCACACCCGCAACCGCATCCAGATGCGCACCCAACGTCACACCCACCACAGCACCGGAATCGACCAACATGTGCTCGATCCGATCCACCGGATAATTCGGATCCACCGGCAAGAACGCACCACCGGCCTTCGCCACCGCCCACACCGCCACCACAGACTCCACCGACCGCGACAACGCCAACGCCACGAACGACCCCGGACCCACACCACACGACATCAACACCCGCGCCACACGCGACGACGCCGCATCCAACTCCCCATACGAGAGCACCCGCGAACCCGACACCACCGCAACACCACCGACACCAGCAACACCGACCGCACCAGCCAACAACTCCGGCAACACCACACCCGCAACAGAACGCGGACCACGAACCGGAGCCAACGCGGAGTACTCGTCGGTCGAGAGGATGTCGATGTCGCCGACGCGAACGGACGGCGTGGCCGTCACAGCGTCGAGGATCCGCACCAGACGATCGGACATGACACGCACGGTGTCGGCATCGAACAGTTCTGTGGCGTAACGGAAGCTGGCTTCGATGCCGACCGGGTTCCCGGAAGCGTCGAACTCCTCGGAGACCGTGAGCTGCAGGTCGAAGTTGGAGATGTCGTTGGGCAGTTCGATGCCCTCGATCGACAGCCCGGGCAAGGTCACCGTCGGGCGATCGGTGTGCTGGAACTCGAGCATCACCTGGAACAACGGGGCGTGAGCGGTGGACCTGGCGGGGTCGACGGCGTCGACGACCCGCTCGAACGGAACGTCCGCGTGGGTGAAGGCCGCCAGGTCGACGGTGCGCACATCCGCCAACAGATCCTCGAACGGAGTCGACCCGGGCACCTGCGTGCGGAGGACGAGCGTGTTGACGAACATGCCGACGAGCTCGTCGAGTGCGGCATCGCCTCGACCGGAGATCGGTGTGCCGACCGAAATGTCCTCGGTACCGGACAGCCGTGCCAGCAGCACGGCCAGAGCGGCGTGCACGATCATGAACGAGCTCGAATTGTGCTGCGCGGCAACGGCCACGAGCCGAGCATGTACTGCGGGATCGATCGCGAACGAGACGGTGTCGCCGCGCAAGGACGCCACTGCCGGACGCGGGCGATCGGTCGGCAACGGCAGCACTTCCGGGCTGCCCGCCAACGCGTCGACCCAGTACGTCACCTGCTTCGCCATCAGGGAGTCGGGATCGGATTCCTCGCCGAGGAAACGGCGCTGCCACAGCGCGTAGTCGGCGTACTGCACCGGCAACGGTTCCTGGCTCGGCGCATGACCTGCAGCTCGGGCGCTGTACGCCACCATCAGGTCGCGGGCGAGCGGCGCGCTGGAGAAGCCGTCGGACGAGATGTGATGGACCACCATGACGAGTACGTGTTCGTTCTCGTCCTGACGGATCAGGCGGACGCGCAACGGAACATCGGCCACGACGTCGAATCCGGCACCGGCGACGGCGCCGATGAGCTCGGCGACCTGCCGGTCGTCCTCTGCGGGAACCGGAGTCAGGTCCGGAACGGCCGATGCCACGTCGAGGACGGACTGCACGGGGCCGTCGTCGGTGAGCGGGAACATCGTTCGAAGAGACTCGTGGCGTGTGAGCACGTCCGCTATGGCCGAGCGCATCGCGTCGACGTCGAGGAGGCCGCTCAGGCGCATCGCGAACGCGACGTTGTAGGCAGCCGACTCGGTGTCGTACTGATTGATGAACCACATCCGCTGCTGTGCCAGCGACAGCGGCACCACCGCGGGTCGTTCCTGAGGCACCAACCGAGGCGTCGGTGCGGAGTCCTGTGCGCTGACGTCGATGCCCGCGGACAGCGATCGAACAGTCGGTGAATCGAACAGATCTCGGATGCCGATGTCGGTTCCGAGGGCGGCATTGACGCGTGCGACGAGGCGCATCGCGATCAGCGAGTTGCCGCCGATCTCGAAGAAGCTCGAGGTCGCGCTGACCTGTGCAACGCCGAGCAGATCCGCGAAGACGCCCGCGACGATCTCTTCGACCGGATTCTCCGGTCCGACGAATTCGGACGCAGCAACGGTGAACTCGGGGGCCGGCAGTGCCTTTCGGTCGAGCTTGCCGCTGGCATTGAGAGGAAGTGAGTCGAGTACGACCACATGCGAGGGCACCATGTACCCCGGCAGCCGACGTCCGGCTTCGGCGATTACCTCGGCCGAGTCGACCGCGTGACCGGATGCGGAGACCACGTAGGCCACCAACGTCTCGCCGGTGTTCGGATCCTTGTGCACCAGAGCGATTGCCTGGGCGACGGACTCCGAGCGCAGCAGCACCGCTTCGATCTCGGGAAGCTCGATACGCAGACCACGCAGCTTCACCTGGAAGTCGGTACGGCCGATGTACTCGAGTTCGCCGTCGGCGCGCCAACGAACCAGGTCGCCGGTGCGGTAGAGACGTTCACCCGGCTCGCCGAACGGATCGGCGACGAAGCGATCGGCGGTGAGATCGCCGCGGCCGACGTAGCCGCGAGCGAGCTGAACTCCGGCCAGGTACAGCTCGCCGGGAGCACCGATCGGGGCCGGTCGAAGCGACGCGTCGAGCACGTACAGACGGGTGTTCCAGACCGGCGAACCGATGGGAATGGACACGCCGTCGTGGCCGGTGACGTGGTAGTAGCTGACGTCGACGGCGGCCTCGGTAGGACCGTAGAGGTTGTGCAGCTCGGCCTGGGAGAACTGCGCGAACTGCGCGGCGGTGGCGGGCGGAAGTGCTTCGCCACTGCAGAAGACGAGCCGTAGTGACACACAGTCCGCAGCCCGAGCTCCGGCTGCGAACACCGCGAGCATCGACGGCACGAAGTGCGCGGTGGTGATGTGTTCGGCCGCGATGATCTTCGACAGGTACACCGGGTCGCGATGGCCGTCGGGCTCCGCCACGACGAGCTTGGCACCGACCTGTAGGGGCCAGAAGAACTCCCACACCGATACGTCGAACGTGGCCGGGGTCTTCTGCAACACCGTGTCGGCGGGCGCGAGGTGGTACTCGTCCTGCATCCACAGCAGTCGGTTCACGATGGCCGAGTGCGTGACGGCGACGCCCTTGGGTCGGCCGGTGGAGCCGGAGGTGTAGATCACGTAGGCGGTGTTGGCTCCGTGCAGGCTTCCGAGGCGGTCCTGGTCGGTGATCGAGGAGCGGTCGCGATCGGAGACGTCGAGAAGATCCACCGCGAGAACGGGAGTGGCGACCGCGATGTCGATCCAATCGCGGCTCGTGGTGAGAATGCACACCGGCTGAGCGCTCGACAGCACGTAGGACGATCGCTCGACCGGGTGATCGGGGTCGATCGGTACATAGGCACCGCCGGCCTTGACGATCGCATACATGCCCACTAGCAGATCGATCGAACGTCGGATCGCGAGCCCGACGTGGGACTCGGGCCCCACGCCCAGTGAAATGAGATGCCGTGCAAGCTGATTGGCGCGCTCGTCCAGCTCCAGGTAGGTGATGTGCTCGTCCTCGAAGACGAGGGCGGTCGAGTACGGACTGCGCAGCACCTGACGGTCGAACAGACTGCTCAGAGTCATGTCGACGGCCCCGGTGTGGAGCTGCCGGTGGACCGGATCCTCGATGAGACGTGCGGTGTCGTTCCACTCGAACAGTACGAGTTCTCGTTCGGCCGGGGACAGAATGTCGATGTCGCCGGTACGAATGTCCGTCGAGCTGCCGATGGTCGCGACGATCCTCAGGAACCGGTCGACGAAACGGTCGATGGTCTCGGGATCGAACAGATCCGTTGCGTACGTGAACGACGCCGACAGGGCGCCGGACTCGTCGACCGGTTCCTGGTCGACGCGAAGCTGCAGGTCGAATTTCGCAGTGTCGGTACCGATTTCCTCGAACTCGACGACGAGTTCGGGTAGCTCGAGCACTGCGGTGGCGTTGTTCTGGAATTCGAGGAGCACCTGGAACAGGGGTGAATGATCGGTCGACCTGGCGGGATCGAGTACGTCCACGAGCCGCTCGAACGGAATGTCGGTGTTGTCGAAGGCCGCGAGGTCGGAGCTACGAGCGCCGGCGAGCAGTTCGGCGAAGCTGGCCTGTGGCTCGACCTGCGTGCGAAGAACGAGGGTTCCGACGAACATTCCGACGAGATCGTCGAGTGCTGCGTCCCCTCGGCCGGCGATCGGGGTGCCGATGGCGATGTCCTGGGTACCGCTCAGGCGCGCGAGGAGCACGGCCAGAGCGGAGTGCACCACCATGAACAGAGTCGACTCGTGTTCGGCAGCAACCGAAGACAGGCGAGCTGCGACATCGGCCGGAATGGTGAACGGTGTGACGCTGCCGCGCATCGATTGACGGGTGGGGCGTGGTCGGTCGAGCGGCATCGGTAGTACGTCGGGAAGGTCGGTCAGCGCGGACTTCCAGAATTCGATCTGGCGTGCTGCCACGGACGTGGGGTCGTTCTCGTCGCCGAGCACGTCGTGCTGCCACAGCGCGAAGTCTGCGTACTGCACCGGCAGTGGCGTCCACGCCGGCTGCGAACCCGCGGATCGAGCACTGTAGGCGACCATGACGTCGCGGGCGAGCGGTGCCATCGAGGCACCGTCGGCAGCGATGTGATGGACCACGATCGAGAGCACGAAGCTCTCCGGGCCGGTGCGGTACAGAACCGCCCGGAAAGGGAGATCGACGGTGACGTCGAATCCCGTTGTGGCGGAGCTACGTACGAGCGCGTCGACGGCATCGGCAGCCACGTCGACGACGCGGAGCGGAAGGTTCGGTCCGGTGACGTTCTCGGGCGGAAGTATCACCTGATTCGGCAGGTCGCCCACTGTGGGGAACACCGTGCGCAGCGACTCGTGTCGAGTCAGCACGTCGCCGACGGCAGCGGACATCGCATCGACGTCCAGCCGGCCCGACAGGCGAACGAGTAGAGGAATGTTGTACGCAGGCGACGATGCATCGAACTGATTGATGAACCACATGCGTTGTTGCGCCAGCGACAGCGGAACGGACTCCGGCCGATCGGCGGGAACCAGTGCCGGGCGACGGTGCAGCGATGCGCCCGTCGACTCCGCACGGTCGGCGAGGGTGCGAACCGTCGATGCCTCGAACAGATCGAGAACCCGCAGATCCGTACCCAGAGCTGCGTTGACGCGCGCAATCAAACGTGTTGCGACAAGGGAGTTTCCGCCGAGATCGAAGAAGCTGTCGGTGACGCCGACACGATCGAGCTCCAGTACGTCGCAGAACACGGCAGCCACAGCCGCCTCGTACTCGGTTTCCGGCGACTCCGTGGTGCTCTGCGAACCGAGCTCGGGTTCGGGGAGGGCTTTGCGGTCGAGTTTGCCGGCCGGAGTCAACGGGATCGACTCCAACATCACGAACGCCGAGGGCACCATGTGCGCAGGCAGCACCGACGCCGCATGATCCCGCAGCACACCGGCATCGAACGACGCACCGGCCACCGGCAACACATACGACACCAACACCGTCGACCCCGCCGCGGACTCACGCCCGACAGTGACCACGAAATCGACACCCGACACAGCCGCCAACACCGAATCGATCTCACCCAACTCGATGCGGAAACCACGCACCTTCACCTGAAAATCGCTGCGCCCCACATACTCCAACGCACCCGAGGCATTCCACCGCACCACATCACCGGTGCGATACATCCGCGAACCCGCACCACCGAACGGATTGGCCACGAACCGCTCCGCCGACAACCCCGACCGCGCGTGATACCCACGAGCCAACGCCGGACCCGCCAGATACAACTCACCCACCACACCCACGGGCACCGGATTCAACCGCGCATCCAACACCACCTCCGCGAAACCGATCGTCGGCGAACCGATATCGACCGACTCCCCCACCACCAACGCCGACGAAATCGACGAGAAGATCGTCGCCTCCGTCGGACCGTACGCATTGAACATCCGCCGACCCGGCGCCCACCGCGCCACCAACTCCGGCGCACACACATCACCACCGGTGACCACGACCTCCACCGAATCCAACCCCACCGGATCCACCGACGCCAACGCCGCCGGAGTCACGAACGCATGCGTGACCCGCTCCTCGGCGAGCAACGACGCCAACTCCACCCCACCGAACACCATCGCCGGCGCAATCACCATCGTCGCCCCACCCGAGAACGCCAACACGAACTCGAGAATCGACGCATCGAAACTCGGCGACGCGAACGCCAACACCCGAGACGACGGCCCCACACCGAACCGAACCCGCTCCTCGGCAGCCAAGTTCCCCACACCACGATGAGTGACCACCACACCCTTGGGCACACCCGTGGACCCCGAGGTATAGATCAGATACGCCGCATCATCGAGACGCAACACACCCGAACGCTCGGCATCCAACACCGGAGCAGGCGAAGCGAACGCCAGATCCGCCACCACATCGGCATCGTCGAGCACCACCCACGACACCCCACCCACACCCGCAACCGCATCCAGATGCGCACCCAACGTCACACCCACCACAGCACCGGAATCGACCAACATGTGCTCGATCCGATCCACCGGATAATTCGGATCCACCGGCAAGAACGCACCACCGGCCTTCGCCACCGCCCACACCGCCACCACGGACTCCACCGACCGCGACAACGCCAACGCCACGAACGACCCCGGACCCACACCACACGACATCAACACCCGCGCCACACGCGACGACGCCGCATCCAACTCCCCATACGAGAGCACCCGCGAACCCGACACCACCGCAACACCACCGACACCAGCAACACCGACCGCACCAGCCAACAACTCCGGCAACACCACACCCGCAACAGAACGCGGACCACGAACCGGAGCGAGACGCGCACGTTCGGCGGCGGAGAGCAACTCCACGTCACCGACGGCACGCTGTGGGTCATTCGTCAGTGCGTCGACGATGCGCACCAGACGACGACCGATCTGAGCAACACTGCCGGCATCGAACAGTTCTGTGGCGTAATCGATGACGACATGCGGAGATTCGGACTCGTGAACCGTGACGACGAGATCGAAATCTATTCCGTCGCGCGGAAGCGGAGACTCCCCGAAGCGGAGCGCGACCTGGGCGAGGGGGTTGTGCGAGCCGGTTTCGGCCGAGCCGAGTGCTCGGGCTATCTCGGCGAAGGTGGCATCGGCGTGGGCCGACGCATCGACGAACTCTGCCGCGGTGGTGCCGACGAAGTCCGAGAACGACTGACGGCCGTCGGGGCGGGTGCGCAGAACAACCGTCTCGCCGCGGCCGGAGGGCACTGCGATCGAGACGTCGTCCGTGGATGCGAGACGCGAAAGAAGAACGGCCACAGCGGATTCGAGCACGACGAACGGGGTGGTCGAGCTGTCGTCGGCGAGTCGGCTCACGGCATCCCACGCTGCGGACCCCAGGGCGACCTCGTGCGACGCGCGAACATGCCCGATGCGCGAAGGCCGGGGGCGGTCGGTCGGCAGCGCGAGCAGGTCCGGTGCATCGGCCAGTCGATCGACCCAGTGGGCTACGTGCGCCGCAGCGCGACGGCGGCGGCGACCTTCGAGGGCGCTGTCCGGATGAACTTGCAGGACGGGTACGTCCGGCCCGGAGGCGATGAATTCGGTGACCATGTCGACGAAACTGGAGTGATGCGTCGTCAGGTCGTTGTCGTCGTAGCGGTTGGGGTTTGCCCGGAAATCGACGAATGTTCTTGCGGGAGTACCACTCTGGTAAACGTTGACGAGGAGGTCCTCGACCGGGCCGGACGTGACGATGTTGAATTCGCCGACGATCGAGCCGAGCTGAATCTGCTGATGGAACAGCATCATGTTGACCATCGGGCCGGCGAGTTGTTTGTCGCTTCCCGTTGCTGCCAACTCGCGCCGGATATCTTCGATGCTGAACCTCTGGTGCCGCAACGCACCCATCAGCTCGAGCTGTACCTGCTGTACGAGTTCACCGACGGTGGCCTTCTCGGAGACGCGCATCGGAATGGGTGCGACGTTGACCAACATTCCGCCGGATCGACGGAGGAGGGCCGTGGTGCGCGCGGACACGGGGATGTTGACCAGGACGTCTTCTCGCCCGGTCATGCGCGAGAGGTAACAGCCGAATGCAGCGATGAACACCGCGGCGGCCGTCCCACCCTTCGTCGAGTCCGACGCTTCGAGTTCGGTGACGACGTCATCGGGCAGTGCGACACTGCGCAGCTTGCTGGCCGCGATGGTACGACCGGGTGTGTTGGACAGCGTGGCACCGTCGTGGATGCCCGCGGCCCTCGATGTCCAGTACTCCTTGTCCGTCTCGAAACGAGTGGACGTCCGGTACTCCTGATCGAGGTCGTACAGTCGCCGAAGTTCGGCTGCCTTGTTCGGCTCGGGTTCGACATTCTCGACCGCTGCGGTATAGAGCGCAGCGGTGCGCTGGACCAGTGTCATGGCACCGTAGCCGTCGAGGGCGACGTGGTGGATCTTGCTGTACCAGAGGTTGCGCTCGTCCTCGACCTGAAGAATCCAGCTGTCGACGAGCGGATCGTTCTCCATGTCGACCGGCTTGACGTAGTTCTCGTCTATCCACGCCAGCGCCGACGCCATCGGATCGTCTTCGCCGCGAAGATCCAGGTAGTGCACCGACTGATCTATGCCGTGGTCGACCGTCTGAACCGGCTCCCCGTCGATCTGGGCCAGGCGTAGGTAGGCCGACTGGAACTCGTGCCCGGCGCGGGCCGACGCCTCCTGGAGAACCGCTATGTCGAGTGGTCCGCGCAGATCGACGTATTGGGCGATACAGACAGCGACGTCAGGCGCGAGTTGTTGCGCAAACCACATTCCGCGCTGCGCCGAGGACAGCGGGAAGGAATTGTCGAACCCTGTTCCGGTCGGCGGGACCTGAGAGCCACCGGTGGTCACTGCGCGCATTCACTTGCCTTTCGGCGGGACGGAGGCACCGGCAAAAGCCGACGTCGAACCCGTGGAATCGGAGCCTTCGGCCTGGTGAGAGATCTCCGGCCGCGGCGGCGTCTGCGCGCGATTGAGCAATTCTGGCGTCCGTTCTGGTCTGCGTTCGTATCGGTCCACACACACTCGATGGCGGTTGTGGGGCTGTTTGGATTCGTCGCCTGGAGCTTGTCGGATTGAAACAGGGAAGAACCCCGTTTTCACCGGGCGGGCTGCATCGCGGGAACCTCACGCAAAGTAGAGCCGATCGACGGTGTCCGTGAACTCAGGAACACGGTTCCCCCTCCCTGTCAGGCGCTCGATCCGGACGCGGCATCGATGCCGATTGTTCGCTCCCCTGACATCGTGACCGAGGCGGCGTTCGGGGGTACGACGGCGGCCGCATCCTGGACCTCCAACACCTCCAGCGGCTTACAAAGATACAACATCGGCGAAGTTCTTTTGTGCGGTAGTCCTAGTGGGCATCGATTGTTCGGGGAAGCTTGTTACAAGTTCGCTTGTGTGCGCCACCCGACCGCCGTTTTTACATCGAACGAATGATAGTGATTCGGACCGTCGATGCGCCGAATACCGACCCGAACGAACTTGACGACTGTTTCATTCCCGAAGCTGTCGACGTCGGACGCCGACGAGCGTCGCGATCAACCCCACTGCCGCGGCCAGAATCAGCGCCAGCTCCGCGCCGAAACCGATGCGTGTCGCCGGTGTGAGCGAGCTCCGCAGTTCGACCGTCGATACCAGTACATCCGGCTCGAACAGCGGGGTTTGCTGCAGGACGTTCCCCTCGGGTCCGACTACGGCACTGACGCCGCTCGTCGCGGCAACCACGACGGTACGTCCGTGTTCGACGGCTCGCACCCGCGACATCGCCAGCTGTTGATACGTCATTTCGGTATCGCCGAACGTGGCGTTGTTGGTAGGGATCGCGATGAATTGCGCACCCGAACGAACGGACTCGTCGAGGGCTCGATCGAATGCGACTTCGTAGCACGTGGCTATTCCGGCCGCTATTCCTGCAGCGTGTACGACACCGTTTCCATTTCCAGGAACGAAATAACCCGCTCGATCGGCGTATTCCGAAAACAGTCGAAAAAAACTTCGGTACGGCAAGTATTCACCGAAGGGCTGAATGATCTTCTTGTCGTGCCGCTCCCCTGGTCCGTCGGCACCGTTCCACGCGATGACGGAATTGGTGTTCGTGTTGTTCGCGTTGACCAGGACGGTGCCCACGAGGATCGGCGCACCGACGGCAACCGACGCCTGCGTGATGAGCGTCGCAGCGTCGGAGTTGCGCAGCGGGTCGATATCCGATGCGTTCTCCGGCCACACGACGAGATCCGGCGCGGGTTGCCTGCCCGCGTCGACATCGGCGGCCAGCGCCATCGTCTCGCGCACGTGGTTGTCCAGTACCGCGCGTCGCTGCGCGTTGAAGTCCAGCCCCAGGCGAGGAACACTGCCCTGAATGGCAGCGATCGTCGCCGTGCGATCGCCGTCCCCGGTCTCGTTCGTGTGCAGAGTCGGGATCAGCGACACCGCAGTGATCGATGCGATCGCCGTGGTCACGACCGGTCCGACGAGCGATCGGGCGGTGACGCGACGCGTGAGTGTCAGCACCAGCGCGGCCAGTCCGGTACCGGTGAGCGCGACCCCGAAACTGAGCAGCGGTGCGCCTCCGATGCTCGCCAACGGAAGCAACCAGCCCTCGGGTTGTCCGAACGCCAGCCGGCCCCATGGAAACCCTCCGAAAGGAACGCTCGACCGAAGCCACTCGGCGGCGCTCCACATCAGGGCCATCGACAGCGGCCACCACGCGCTCCGCGCAACCAGCACGGCCGTCAAACCGAACAGACCGAGGAATACCGATTCGGCTGCGGCCAGCGCGAGCCACGGCACCGGGCCGACGTAGACGCCGATCCACGGGAGCAGAGGAACGAAGAAGGCGAGGCCGGCCACGTAGCCGTATCCGAATCCGCCTTTCAGCGACACCGATCGGCGACCGCCGAACCCCGTCAGAACCAGTGCCAGTACTGCGATGCCGATGGGTGCCAGAAACCAGAGCGTTCGCGGCGGAAAACTGGCGAAGACGAGCGCGCCGGCAACGGCAGCCAGGACGGTCGACAGCACGGGTCCGTACAGCCGGGTCAGTCGCGCGGTCGAGGGGTTCTCACTGCTCATGAACGACCCGTCCACGGTGCACCGTCATCGAGCAGCGGGGACCGACGGACGACGCCTCGAGGCTGGGCAGCGGTGCCACGCCCGCACGGGGGTCGGTCGACCACCGTTGAACGCTGTCCTTCGGTGCTCGCACGACGAGCTCGTCCACGTCCCACACCGCAAAGGACGCGGGGGCGCCCGGCACCAGTGTTCCGGCCAAACCGTCGCGCACTCCCCCCGCCCGCCATGCACCGCGCGTCGCAGCCGAGAACGCCGCACGCGGCGACACCGAGCTCCCCGGAGTGCGGTGGTTCGCCGCAGCCCGGACCGTCGCCCACGGATCGAGGGACGTCACCGGCGCATCGGAGCCGAACGCCAGCGAGACTCCCGCAGACGCCAGGCGCGCGAACGGGTGGAGTTCGGCAGCGCGCTCGGCACCCAGACGCGCGGCGTAGAGGCCGTCGGCTCCGCCCCACGCCGCGTCGAACGCCGGCTGCATGCTGGCGATGACGCCCCACGACGCCAACAGGTCGGCTTGCTGCGCGGACACCATCGCCACGTGCTCGAGCCGGTGTCCGCACGACGCGACGGCGGGTGTGCCCAGATCGGCGACCACCCGGCCGAATGCAGTGACGGCGGCCGACACCGCGGCGTCGCCGATGACGTGGAAGCCGGCCTGAGTTCCGGCCGTCGTGCAGGCGGCGATGTGTGCAGCTATCGCGTCGACATCTGCGTACGACACCCCGGTTCCGGGACCATCGGCGTACGGCGAGCTCAACCATGCGGTGTGCGACCCGAGGGATCCGTCGACGAAGATATCGCCTGCCAATCCGTGGGCACCGGTCTCTTCGAGCAATTCGCGGGCGCGTTCGGCGGTATCTGCCAGCTCGCCCCAGTAGCCGCGTACTTCGACGCCGTGCTCGGTGTTCATGAGTTCGCGGAAATCGACGATGCCCGACACCACCGGTCCTGCACATTCGTGGACCGCGACGATTCCGTGCGCCGCGGCGTCGTCCAGCGCAGCAGCCCTTGCTCGGCGTCGGGTGTCGGCGGTGAGCAGCGAGCGAGCGGTCTGCCGAGCACGATGGTGCGCGTCTGCGGTCAGTGGAGACTGTTCGGAGTAGCCGGAGGTGGCGTCGGCAGCGGACGCGGCGAACCGCAATCGGGTGGATACGGCGGCCGAGTGCGAGTCGACTCGGGTGAGGTACACCGCTCGTCCGGGAGCAGCCGCATCGAGTTCGGCGGTGGTGGGAGGACGTTGTTCGGACCAGGTGGACTCGTCCCAACCGTGACCCCAGATCAGGTCGTCTTCCGAGGATGCCGCATGTTCTCGCACCATGCGTACGCAGTCCTCGACCGACGTGGACCGGCTCAGGTCCAGGCCGATCAACGACAGTCCGAGGTCGGTCACGTGAACGTGCGTGTCCACGAAGGCCGGAGCGACGAAAGAACCGGCCAGATCGATGACGGGAACGCCGGGATGCAAGGCTCGTCCGGTGCGATCCTCACCGATCCAGCTGATGATTCCGTCGGTCACGGCCATGGCGGTGGCATCGGGAGCCGAAGGACTGTAGATCCGTCCGCCGCAGAACAATTCGGTGGTCACGAGCGACCAGTCTGCCCCTACCGGTGGGACTTGGGGAAATCCCCGGCAGCGGGATCGACGCGGCCCGGGTCGATCACCTCACCCTCGAGAACGAGCGACGGTCCGGTGGTTCGTGGTCCGCGATTCTCACCGGCCGTACGGTCGTCGAGTACCTCTCCGTCGATGACCGTGGGGCGCATGCGCCGAGTGGACGCCGCGACTCGGGGCAGCCACCGCGCGGCCGCCCACAGCACGGCAGGCCGGAGCAGCCAGCGAGTCGGTGGGATCAACAGCAACAGGCCTACCACCGTGGTCACCAGGCCGGGCACGAACATGGCCACCGACCCTGCAGCGAAGAGTGCGCCGTCGGCCACGGCTCCCTCGGCCGAGCGTTCACCCTGCGATGCGCGTCGCAGGCCGTCCAGTACCCGCCGGCCTTGCGAACGGACCAGCAACGAACCGACCAACGATCCGGCGATGAGCAGCACCACGGTCCACAGCACACCGAGTGCACTGCCCACAGCGACCAGGGCTGTGACCTCGACCACGACGTAGAGCACGAACAGAGCGAGCATGACGGTCCTTTCTTCGCTTGGTCCGTACAACGTCCGGCACAGTCGTTTTTCTCCCGATGCGTCCTGTTTGCCGGGAGATTCTCAGGATCCAGGTCTGACGAGGCCGGATTCGTAGGCGAGTACGACGGCTTGCACTCGGTCACGTACTCCCAGCTTGGTCAGTATTCGGCCGATGTGGGTCTTGATGGTCGCCTCGGACAGGTGCAACACCGTCGCGATCTCGGCATTGGACAGCCCGGTTGCCAGGTGCGCCATGACCTCTCGCTCACGCCCGGTCAGGCCGTCCAGTACCGATGGGTCGACGGCCGGCTCGGTGCGCTCGACGAACCGCGACAGCAGCCTCTTGGTGACTTTCGGTGATACGACGGCGTCACCCGCAGCCACGCTCCGAATCGCGGATACCAGATCCTCGGGCGGTGTGTCCTTGAGCAGAAATCCACTGGCTCCTGCCCTGAGCGCACCGAGTACGTGCTCGTCGAGATCGAACGTCGTCATGACCAGAACCCTGGTGTCCGATCCCGATTCGGTGATCGCTCGAGTGGCGGAGACCCCGTCGATCCCGGGCATGCGGACGTCCATCAAGACCACAGCGGGCGTCAACCGTGCCACGGCTTCGATGGCACCGGAGCCGTCGGACGCTTCGCCGATCACCTCGATGTCGTCCTGGGCTTCGAGCACCATGTTCAGGCCCATTCGCATCAGTTCCTGGTCGTCCACGACGACAATGGTGATCGGCACCGACACAACCTAACGCCTACTCGATCGGCAGTCTCGCCCGCACGAGCCAGGAGCCCTGGGCTGTACGACCGACCTGCAACGTGCCCTGCAACACCGCGACTCGTTCCCGCATCCCCACCAGTCCGTGTCCTCCGCCACCGGTCGGTGGCGCCGCACTGCCGGTGCCGTTGTCGGAAATTTCGACGGTGACGGTGTCTGCTTCGCGTGCGACCCGTACGACGGCTCGCGGGGCATGGCCGGCGTGCCGAAGAACGTTCGTCAGCGATTCCTGGACGAGTCGGTGTACGCCGAGACTGATCGCCGGGCTGATGTCGTCGAGATTGCCCGTCTGTTCCAACTCGACGTTCAGGCCCGCTCGACTCATCATTTCCACGACGCGGGCCAGACCGGCCGTGCCGTACTCGGGCATGTCGTCCGCGTCGGGGGTCGTCCGCAGCAGCGCGACCGTCCTACGCAGTTCGGCCAGCGCCTGTCGGCCCGTCGCCGAGATGTTGGCCACCGCCTGCTCGGCACGTTCGGGGTTGCGCCGGATGGCATACGACGCCCCGTCGGCCTGGACCACCATCACGCTCACCCCGTGGGCGACGACATCGTGCAGCTCGCGCGCGATACGTGTTCTTTCCATGAGCACGGCCTCCTCGGCGCGGCGATCCCGGTCGTACTCGGCCACGATCAGTCGGGCTTCCATCGCCTCGTCGTATGCGCGTCGGGCACCGAGGAATTCGGCAGCGACCCACGACAGTGCGTACAGCAGAGCGCTGAACAGCAGCGTCGTGAACAACGGCTGGTGGAAGAGCAACAACGACGACACCGAGTAGGCCGCCACACCGGCGGCGTAGACGGCCCCCTGCGCGCGGCCGACGTAGGCCACCAGGGTGTAGAGCATGATCGGCAACGCCAGTGCGGCCGGATGGCCGTTGGAGGTATCCCCGACCATGGCTCCCCACACGTCGGCGACGAACGTCGACACGAGCGCCACGGCCGCCACGGACCTGGGGAACCGACGCCGCCACGCGACGGGAACGGTCAGGACCACCGAGAAGGCCAGAAACAACGGCCCGTTCAGGCCGTCGGCCGAACTCACGAAAACGAGAATCTCGATGACGAAAAGCCCACCGGCGAGCAGTGCGTCGGCCACGAACGGTTGGCCACGGAGCCACAGGCTGAATCGACGCATGTGATTGAGTTTGCCGTATGACTGTCGCGGACTGGGGATTGTTGATGGCCGCCGCGACGGCAGCAGGATGGGTCGACGCCGTGGTCGGCGGCGGCGGTCTCATTCTGTTGCCGGCGATCTTGCTCGTGGCACCGCAACTGACACAGCAGGCAGCCCTCGCGACCAACAAGGCGACCGCAGTCTTCGGAACAGTCGCCGCCGTCGTCACGTTCGCCCGCAAGGTCTCGCTCGACTGGAAGGTGCTCGTTCCTGCCGGCGCGATCGCGGCGACGACCTCGGCGGCGGGCGCTGCCGCGGTGTCGTTGATCGACCGCGACCTCTTCGTGCCGATCATCATGGTCGTGCTGGTCGGCGTTGCGGTACTGGTGACCTGCCGACCGACCATCGGTCGTACCGCGGCACCGTCGCCCCCGACCCACCGCAAAGTTCTGATCGTGATCGGCCTCGCCGCAGCCGGCATCGGGTTCTACGACGGCATTCTCGGACCCGGCACCGGCACCTTCCTCATCATCGTCTTCGCGACGATGCTGGGCACCGAATTCGTCCGCAGCGCCGCGATGGCAAAGGTGATCAACGTCGGCTCCAATGTCGGTGCGCTGACCTACTTCGCATTCACCGGCAGTGTGTACTGGCAACTCGGTGCTGCGATGGCCGCCTGCAATGTCGTCGGTGCGGTACTCGGTTCGAGGACGGCGGTCGCCAGGGGCGCAGGCTTCGTCAGGATCGTGTTGCTCGTCGTCGTGATCGGCATGGTCCTACGCCTCGGCTGGCAACAATTCGGCTAGCGTCACAGTCGTGACGACACCATCGGACCGGTCGGTCGACGCCGACTTCCTCGCCCTCCCCCTGCGAGAACTGGCCGCCGCGGCCCTGAGCGCGGCGCGCACGGCCGGAGCCTCGCATGCGGACTTCCGGGTGCAGCGGCTGACGACCCAGTCGATTTCACTGCGCGACGGCTCGGTGCAATCCGCCGTCGACGCCGGGGAAATCGGGTTGGCGGTGCGGGTGGTCGTCGACGGCACCTGGGGTTTCGCCTCTCACGCCGAGCTGAGTACCGACGCGGCTGCCACCACGGCGCGGCGTGCGGCCGAGGTGGCGACGGCGTTACGCGTTCTCAACCGCGAACGGGTCGAACTCGCGCCCGAACCGGTGTACTCGGACGCGGTCTGGGTCTCGCAGTACGAGATCGACCCGTTCGACGTTCCCACCACCGACAAAGTGGCGCTGCTGGCCGAGTACTCGGCCAGGTTGTCCGCCTCCGACGGCGTCGACCACGTCACGGCGTCGGTGCTGCAGGTCAAGGAACAGTCGTTCTATGCCGATTCGGCGGGCAGCTCGATCACTCAGCAACGGGTACGACTACACCCGCAGTTCGAGGCCACTGCCGTGGACCGAGCGGCCGGTGCGTTCGATTCGATGCGGACATTGGCACCGCCCGTCGGACGCGGCTGGGAATACCTCGGTGAACACAGCACGTGGGACTGGGCGGACGAACTCGCGCGCATCCCGGAGTGGCTGGCCGAGAAGGTCAAGGCCCCTTCGGTGGTGGCAGGCCCGACGGATCTCGTCATCGATCCCACCAACCTGTGGCTCACCATCCACGAATCCATCGGACACGCAACGGAATACGACCGAGCGATCGGGTACGAGGCCGCCTACGCCGGGACGTCCTTCGCCACACCCGATCAGCTCGGAACCTTGCGTTACGGCTCACCCATCATGCACGTCACCGCAGACCGGACCGAGGTGAACGGTCTCGCCAGTATCGGCTACGACGACGACGGCGTGGCCGCGCAGAAGTGGGATCTGGTTCGCGACGGAACACTCGTCGGCTACCAACTCGATCGGGTCTTCGCCCCGAGGCTCGGACTGGAACGGTCCAACGGATGCTCCTACGCCGACTCCGCACATCACGTTCCGATCCAACGCATGGCGAACGTGTCGTTGCAGCCCGATCCCGACACCGACCGGTCGACCGAGGAGGTCATCGCCGCGGTCGAGGACGGTATTTACGTGGTCGGCGACAAATCGTGGTCGATCGATATGCAGCGGTACAACTTCCAGTTCACCGGACAACGCTTCTACCGGATTCGAGACGGTGTGCTCGACGGCCAGGTGCGCGACGTCGCCTATCAAGCGACGACGACGGATTTCTGGGGTTCGATGGAACTGCTCGGAGGTCGCTCCACCTGGAAACTCGGTGGGGCATTCAACTGCGGCAAGGCCCAACCCGGTCAGGTCGCCGCGGTCAGTCACGGTTGCCCGGTCGCACTGTTCCGCGGGGTCAACGTCCTCAACACCCGATCGGAGGCAGGTCGATGATCGAGCCGCAGCAGGTGATCGAACGTGCGTTGGCGTGTGCGAGCGTCGACGACACCGTCGTCCTCGTCACCGACTCCAGCGACGCGACGCTTCGGTGGGCGGGCAATTCGATGACCACGAACGGCGTCTCCACTTCGAGGCAGTGGGTGGTGGTGTCCATCGTCCGGAACGGGGACGTGGCGCGGGTGGGCTCGGTGTCGTCCACCAGTGTCGATCCGAACGAGATCGCGGACGTCGTGCGTGCCAGTGAAGCAGCGGCCCGCGCCGCCGAGCCTGCGGACGACGCGATGCCGCTGCTGACCCCCGATTCCGAGCCGGACGGCTGGGATCGACACGCGCAGGCCACGTCCATCGACGTGTTCGGTTCGCTGGCAACGGAACTGAACGTCGGATTCGACGGCCGAGACACGTTGTACGGATTCGCCGAGCATCGCGTCGACAACGTGTGGCTCGGAACCTCGACCGGAGTGCGACGCACGTTCACACAGCCGACCGGGTCGATCGAGATCAACGGAAAGCGGTCCGGGGCGAGTGCCTGGGTGGGAAAAGGTACGGCCGATTTCCGCGACGTGTCGGTGGCATCGATGCTCGGAGAATTGTCCACCAGGCTGGGCTGGGCGCAGAACACCGTGGAGCGTCCCGCCGGTCGGTACGACACGGTGTTGCCGCCCTCCGCCGTGGCCGATCTGATGATCTACCTGATGTGGACCATGGAGGGGCGCGGGGCCCAGGAGGGGCGCACCGCACTCTCGCGGGCCGGTGGCACCCGAGTCGGTGAGAAGCTCACCGAGCTGCCGCTGACGCTGCACTCTGACCCGCGCGAGCCTGGTCTCGGGTACGCGCCGTTCGTTGCGGCGGGCTCCTCCAGTGATGCGGTGTCGGTGTTCGACAACGGTCTCGGCATCGACCGGGTCGATTGGATCCGGGACGGCGCGATCGCAGCACTGGCCTATACCCGCGCCGGAGCTCGGAAGTTCGACGAACCCGTTGCCGTCCCCGGGGAGAATCTGATCCTCACCGGCGGCAGCGACACCGGGATCGACGCGATGGTCGCGTCGACCGAGCGCGGGCTGTTACTGACGACACTGTGGTACATCCGAGAGGTCGATCCGACCTCGTTGCTGCTCACGGGTCTGACCCGCGACGGCGTCTACGCCATCGAGGACGGCCGGATCATCGGAGCCGTCAACAACTTCCGCTTCAACGAGAGTCCTCTGGATCTGTTGCGACGTGTCACCGAGGCCGGACGGACCGAGGCGACACTGCCGCGCGAGTGGAAGGACTGGTTCACTCGCACGGCAATGCCGCCGCTGCGCATTCCGGACTTTCACATGTCCTCGGTCAGCGCCGCGCAATAGGGTCTGCGGGGTCGTTCCCGCAGGCCCTGCGTCCGACCGTTACTTGTCGGGTCCGGACAACTCGAGAGCAATGTTGTCGGGGTCGCGGAACTCCACGATGGACAGTCCGGGCCCTGCGTCCTTGATGCCCTCGTGCGCGATGCCGAGCTCATCGAGCGTCTTGACTGCATCCTCGAGCGCGGCACGGGTATCGACGGTGAAGCTGAGGTGGTCCAGCCCACAACGATCTTCGGCGAAGGTGTCGTCGCTCGGCGCGACCGGGCGCAGACCGAGCAAACCCCCGCCGAACTTGTAGATCACGCCGCCGAAGAGGAACCACAGGGCTTGTTTGGTCTCCTCGTCCGCGTCGGGATCCCAGGCGTAGGCCACCTCGAAGCCGAACACCGAGTCGTAGAACGATCGGGATCGGTCGATGTCACTGACGGTGAGTCGGACATGGTTGTAATCGGTCACTGCAATAGGCACGTGGTGCTCCGTTCCGGCAGCAGGGGAAGCCGCCTCATGAAGCATTCGGAACTGCGCATACCAACGATGGTGTCGTCGTGCAGACCGGTTACGCGGGAGTGATCGCGAGCCCGACCGAGCCGCTCTTGCCCCTTCGAAGAACGCTGCCCTTCACGGTGAGCCAGCCCAGGATGCCGTACTTCGACACTATCGCCGCGCGCGCTTTCTCGGTGCCGGCTGCATCGAGGATCTCGGCTGTCGCGTCGACTGCGTCGCCCTGGGGTTTGCCGCGCATGTCGCACGGTGCGAGCAGAACCTTCGAGTTACGGCGAATGCGCTTGACCTTCCACGAATCCGACACCGTCCACACGAGCAGACGATCACCGTCGAGCGCACCCCAGAGCGGGGTCGGTACGGCGGTGCCGTCCTTCTTGAACGTCGTCAGCAGTACGTACTTGCCCTTGGCAATGTCCTCGAAGGTGGCAGTCATACCGAGAAGGGTACGTCGCTACTCCCCCTCGAGCTCACCTTCGGTTTCCAGGTACACCTGGCGCAAGCCGTCGAGAACCTGCTTGTCCGGCTCGGCCCACATCTTGCGCTCCGCGGCCTCGAGCAGTCGTTCGGCAATACCGTGCAGTGCCCAGGGATTGGACTGTTGCATGAACTTCTGGTTCTGCTCGTCGAGCACATAGGTCTCGGCCAACTTCTCGTACATCCAGTCCTGCACCACATCGGTGGTGGCGTCGTAACCGAACAGGTAGTCCACGGTCGCCGCCATCTCGAACGCACCCTTGTAGCCGTGCCTGCGCATGGCTTCGAGCCACCGAGGGTTGACGACCCGAGCGCGGAAGACGCGGGCGGTTTCTTCCGAGAGTGTGCGCGTGCGAACCGATTCCGGCCGCGTGCTGTCACCGATGTATGCCTCGGGCGACTTTCCGGTCAGCGCGCGCACCGTCGCGACCATGCCTCCGTGGTACTGGAAGTAGTCGTCGGAATCGGCGATGTCGTGCTCACGTGTATCGGTGTTCTTGGCGGCCACGGTAATACGCTTGTACGCAGTGCGCATGTCGTCCGACGCGGGTACTCCGTCGAGTCCGCGGCCGTAGGCGAAGCCGCCCCAGGTGGTGTACACCTGAGCGAGGTCGTCGTCGCTGCGCCACGTCTTGCTGTCGATCAGCTGAAGCAACCCGGCACCGTACGTTCCTGGCTTCGACCCGAAAATGCGTGTCGTAGAACGTCGTTCGTCACCGTGTTCGGCCAGATCGGCCTGCGCGTGTGCACGGACGTAGTTCTGCTCGGGCTCCTCGTCCAACGCAGCCACCATCCGAACCGCGTCGTCGAGAAGGGCGAGCACGTGCGGAAACGCGTCACGGAAAAATCCACTGATCCGAACCGTCACATCGATGCGAGGGCGGCCGAGCTCGTCCAGGTCGATCACCTCGAGGCGCGTCACCCGGCGCGAGGCCTCGTCCCACACCGGGGAGACTCCGAGCAGAGCGAACACCTCGGCGATGTCGTCGCCCGAGGTCCGCATGGCCGAGGTGCCCCACACCGAGAGACCGACCGACTTCGGCCACTCTCCGTGATCCTGGCGGTAGCGAGCGAGCAGGGATTCTGCCATCGCCTGACCGGTCTCCCACGCCAATTTCGACGGCACGGCCTTCGGGTCGACCGAGTAGAAATTGCGGCCGGTAGGAAGCACGTTGATCAGGCCGCGCAGCGGTGAACCGCTCGGACCCGCCGCGATGAACCCGCCGTCGAGAGCATGCAACACCTGCTCGATCTCGCGGGAAGTTCCGCGTAGACGCGGTACCACCTCGGCGGCGGCGAACCTCAGAATCTCTGCGACCACGTCACCGTGTTCGCCCGCAACCCGCTCGGCCTCGGCCGGTTTCCACTGCGTCGCTTGCATTGCCGCGACCAGTCCGTGCGCGACGGCCTCGATGCTGTCGACGCGCGTGCGTTCCTCGTCGCCGTCCTCGCTGAGCCCGAGAGCTTCGCGTAGACCGGGCACCGTCTGCTCGCCGCCCCACATCTGCCGAGCGCGCAGCATCGCCAGCACCAACTCGACCTCGGCATCGCCGACGGGCTCCTGGCCCAGGATGTGCAGCCCGTCGCGGATCTGCACGTCCTTGATCTCGCACAGCCATCCGTCGACGTGCAGCAGCATGTCGTCGAACACTTCCTCGTCGGGACGCTCGTCGAGTCCGAGGTCCTTGTGCATCTGTGCCGCGGTCATCAGTGTCCAGATCTGCTGGCGAATGGCCGGTAGCTTGGCCGGATCGAGAGCCGAAATGTTCGCGTGTTCGTCCAGCAGCTGTTCGAGCCGAGAGATGTCTCCGTAGCTCTCCGCTCGCGCCATCGGCGGGATGAGGTGATCGACGAGAGTGGCGTGGGCTCGCCGCTTGGCCTGTGTGCCCTCCCCCGGATCGTTGACCAGGAAGGGATAGATCAGCGGCAAGTCGCCCAATGCAGCGTCGGTGCCGCAGGAGGCGGACATGCCGAGGGTCTTGCCGGGGAGCCATTCCAGGTTTCCGTGCTTACCGAGATGAACCATCGCGTCGGCCCCGAAGCCGCCGTCCTCGCGGGCTGCGGAGATCCACCGGTAGGCGGCCAAATAGTGATGGCTCGGCGGCAGATCCGGGTCGTGATAGATCGCAACGGGCTTCTCACCGAATCCGCGCGGCGGCTGAACCATGATGACCACATTGCCGAATTGCATTGCTGCGATGACGATCTCACCGTCGGGATCAGCGGAACGATCGACGTAGAGATCACCCGGTGCCGGTCCCCAATGTTCGATCACACCCTCGCGAAGGTCGTCGGGAAGCTGCTCGAACCAGGTTCGATACCGGGCCGCCGAAATACGAATGGGATTGCCCTCGAGCTGGGCGTCGGTGAGCCAGTTGGGGTCCTGACCGCCACGGGCGATCAGGGCGTGGATCAGTGCGTCGCCGTCTCGGGCCGCCAGACCGGGCACCGAATCCGGGCCCTCGAGCGGTCCGAGGTCGTAGCCTGCCTCACGCATGTCCGACATCAACGCGATCGCGCTGGCGGGAGTGTCGAGGCCGACGGCATTGCCGATGCGGGCATGTTTGGTGGGATACGCCGAGAACATCAGGGCGATTCGGCGGTCGGCGGCCGGGATGTGTCGGAGCCGCGCATGGCGGACGGCGATGCCGGCAACGCGTGCTGCTCGCTCGTGGTCCGGAACGTAGGTGGTCAGGCCGTCGTCGTCGATCTCCTTGAACGAGAACGGAACCGTGATGAGGCGGCCGTCGAATTCCGGGACCGCGACCTGCGTGGCCACGTCGAGTGGGGAGAGTCCGTCGTCGTTCTCGGACCACGTCGCGCGGGAACTCGTCAGGCACAGACCCTGCAGGATCGGAACGTCGAGGGCGGCGAGTTCGGCGACATCCCAGGCTTCGTCGTCGCCGCCTGCCGAAGCACCGGCGGGTTTGGTGCCGCCTGCAGCCAGCACGGTCACGATCAAGGCATCCGCCGACTTCAGCGTTTCCAGCAAGTCGGCTTCCGCCGTGCGCAGTGACGCACAGTAGATCGGCAGTGCGTTCGCCCCGGCGTTCTCGACTGCGGCGGCGAGGGCATCGATGTAGGTGGTATTTCCGGCGAGATGCTGAGCGCGGTAGTACAGAATCGCCACGGTCGGGCCGTCGGAGTGCTGGGCGGAGTTCCGCTCGAGGTGGCCCCACGTCGGCAGGTGTCGAGGTGCGTCGAAACCGTGACCGGTGAGCAGCACTGTGTCGGACAGAAAGTTGTACAGCTGCCGCAGATTGCCCGAGCCGCCCTCGGCCAGATAGTTGTGCGCTTGGGCGGCGACGTTGGCGGGCACCGTGGAGATCTCCATCAGATCCGCATCCGGGGCCTGCTCGCCGCCCAGCACGACCACGGGCAAACCGGTGGCCAGGACGGCCTCGATTCCCGACTCCCACGAGCGACGCGATCCGAGAATGCGGACGATGATCAGCTCGGCCGATTCGGCCATCGACGGGATGTCTTCCGCCAGCAGGCGGGACGGGTTGCCCCACGTGAAATCGGCCCCACTGGCGCGGGCACTGAGCAGATCGGTGTCCGATGTGGACAGCAACAGAAACACGGGTAACGCCCTCCTCGGGGTTTCGCGCCCCTGGATCGGTGAATCGTCCGAGCTCGTCGGTGAGAGGGTCCGACTCCCGCCCCGTCCCGAAGGCACGATCCTCGAGAACAGGTCCCATGAACCATTCCCGACGGGCTGCTCTCGACGAACTACAGGGCGGTCACGGTGGCGCGACCGTACCGGGATTTCACCGGTTTCCTCTCGGCCGGAGCCGTGAACATCGAATGCTACCGGTGCCGGGACGAGATCGGGCCACCCGTGGCACTTGTAGCCTGGTGAACATGAGTTCGCCCAGTAGGTCCGTGCCCGACGGCTGCCCCGGAGCTCTGTCGACGCACCGAGCGGCGGACGGTCCGTTGGCCAGAATCCGGCTCCCGGGCGGCCTCGTGCTGCCGGAGCAGATGCAGGTCCTGGCCGAGGCCGCGGCCGAGCTCGGTGACGGCTCGCTCGAACTCACGTCGAGGGGCAACATCCAGGTTCGTGCGGTCTCGGACCCGGACGAGCTCGCGAACAGGTTGGCCGCGGCCGGGTTGCTGCCGTCTCCGACGCACGAGCGCGTGCGCAACATCCTCGCCTCGCCGCTGTCGGGCCGGGTCGGCGGACTCACCGACGTCCGCAGTCTCGTCGGCGAGCTCGACGCTGCCGTGTGCGCTCGCCCCGAGCTCGCCGAACTACCCGGCCGAACATTGTTCGCCCTGGACGACGGCCGTGGGGATCTGTGCGGACTCGAACCCGACTTCGGGGTGTACGCCCAGGCCGACGGGTCGTTTGCAGTGCTGTTGGCAGGACGCGACAGCGGTGTACGCGTCGACCGCGAGCACGTGGTCTCGACTCTGCTCGACTGCGCGGATGCCTTCGTCCGGTTGCGCCACAAGGAATGGCGACTGGCGGAACTGGACGGCGGTGCCGCGCGCATCGTCGACGTGCTCGGGTTGCAGGCCGGACCGGTACTGGCCATGCCCGCGCCGGTCGAGGTGCCACCGATCGGCTGGCTCGATCAGGACGACGGCCACGTTGCGCTCGGCGCAGGTCTGGCCAACGGCGTCCTCGGCGCGCGGTTGGCCGAATTCCTCGCTGCCGTCGATCGTCCGCTGATCGTGACGCCGTGGCGATCGCTGATCGTGGGTGATCTGGACGAGGAACCGGCCGAACAGGTCGTTCGAGTTCTCGCACCCATGGGCCTGATCTTCGACGCCGCGTCACCGTGGATCCGAGTCAGTGCCTGCACCGGATCGCCCGGTTGCGAGAAGTCCCTCGCCGACGTCCGAGCCGACCTCGCGGCCGCGGTCGATGCGCGGATGACGCCACGGGACGAGCGGCAGCATTGGTCCGGTTGCGAGCGTCGATGCGGCCGACCCAAAGGCGAGGTGACCGACGTCATTGCGACGGGAATCGGCTACCAGGTGTCCTGAGCACCTGGAGACCGGCTTCCGGCTGAGGGGTCCCTCTCCCCTATCGTGACACGCATGCACGACTACATCCGTGACGGCGCGGAGATCTACCGCCAGTCTTTCGCAACCATCCGCGCCGAAGCGGATCTGTCTCGGTTCACCCCGGACGTCGCCCAGGTCGTCGTGCGCATGATTCACGCTGTCGGTGAGATCGACCTGACCGAGACGATCGGCTTCACGCCCGACGTGGTGGAGTCCGCCCGAACTGCCCTGCGCGCAGGGGCACCCGTGTTGTGCGACGCCAACATGGTTGCCGCCGGTATCACTCGTCGCCGTCTGCCGGCCGACAACGAGGTGCTGTGCACCCTGTCCGATCCTCGGGTGCCGGATTTGGCTCGGAGTATGGGCACCACGAGAACCGCTGCCGCGCTGGAGTTGTGGGGTGACAAGCTGGGCGGTGCCGTCGTCGCGATCGGAAACGCGCCGACCGCCCTGTTCCACCTGATGGAAATGCTCGCGGCCGGAGCTCCGAAGCCCGCAGCCATCGTCGGCGGCCCGGTCGGATTCATCGGCGCGGCGGAGTCGAAGGAAGATCTGATAGCCGCCGACCTCGGCGTGGAATATCTGGTCGTCCGGGGCAGACGCGGTGGCAGCCCCATCACCGTCGCCGCGGTAAATGCCATTGCGAGCGAACAAGAATGAGCTCCAGCGGAAAGTTGTGGGGAGTGGGCGTCGGCCCGGGCGACCCGGAGTTGTTGACCGTCAAGGCCGCTCGCGTGATCGGCGAGGCCGATGTCGTCGCGTTCCACAGTGCTCGGCACGGTCGCAGCATCTCGCGTGCCCTCGCGGCCGGTTACATGCGCGACGGGCAGATCGAAGAACACCTGGTGTATCCGGTGACCACCGAGGCGACGGCTCATCCCGGTGGGTACCAGGGTGCCATCGACGAGTTCTACGAGTCCGCTGCCGCACGGCTCGCCGCTCATCTCGACGCCGGCCGATCGGTTGTGCTTCTGGCCGAGGGCGATCCGCTGTTCTACAGCTCGTACATGCACATGCACAAACGCCTGGCACACCGGTTCGAGGTCGAGGTGGTTCCCGGCGTGACCTCGGTGAGTGCTGCATCGGCCGCGCTGGCGACTCCACTGGTGGAGCGCGACGAGGTGTTCACCGTCCTCCCCGGCACCTTGCCGGTGAACGAACTCACTCGCCGACTCCGCGGCACCGACGCCGCGGTCATCATGAAACTCGGTCGAACCTATCCGACCGTGCTCGATGCACTGGAACGATCCGGCAGGCTCGACGAAGCGCGGTACGTCGAGCGGGCCAGTACAGCCGAGCAACGCGTCCTCGATGCCGCCGACGCGGACAACGTGCCGTACTTCTCGATGATCGTCGTGCCGAGTCCGTCGAATCGAACCGAACTTCCCACCAGTACGGGCGAAGTGGTCGTGGTCGGTCTCGGTCCGGGCGACGACGTGTGGACGACGGACGAAGTGCGAGCCGAACTCGCAGCAGCGACCGATCTGGTCGGATACATCACCTACATCGATCGAGTTCCTCAGCGACCCGGCCAGATTCGGCATGCGAGCGACAACAAGGTCGAATCCGAGCGCGCGGCATTCGCCCTCGACCTCGCCAAACAGGGTCGCCGCGTCGCTGTGGTGTCCTCGGGTGATCCGGGCGTGTTCGCGATGGCGACAGCGGTCATCGAGGTTGCAGCAGAACAGCAGTGGAATTCGGTACCGGTACGGGTGGTCCCGGGAATGACGGCAGCCAATGCTGTTGCCAGCCGCGTCGGCGCGCCGCTCGGACACGACTACGCCGTCATCTCCCTTTCCGATCGACTCAAGCCCTGGGACGTGGTGGCCCGACGGCTCTCGGCAGTGGCCGAAGCCGACATGGCGATCGCGATCTACAACCCGGCGTCCAAGACTCGCACCTGGCAGGTCGCGGCCATGAAAGATGTTCTGCTCGAACATCGTTCACCGGCGACGCCGGTGGTGATCGGGCGCGCGGTAGGCAGTGCGCAGGAATCGGTGCGCACCGTGACCCTCGGGGAACTCGATCCCGAGTCGATCGACATGCGGTGCCTGCTCATCATCGGCTCCTCGATGACGACGGTGGTGGAGACCGGAAGCGGTCCCAAAGTGTTCACGTCGCGGCGCTACCCGTCAGTGAGTGACGCGTAGGCGTTCGATCAACCACCGAGCGGCGGCATCGACCTCGTCGACCGTCGATGCCGAGATGTCGACGGTGGGTCGCGAGATCATCAGAACGGGAATCGAGGCCGATCGCGCCGCGTCGAGCTTGGCGCGGGTCATCGTGCCGCCGCTGTTCTTGGTGACCAGCAGGTCTATTCGGTTGTCCGCGAGCATTGCCGACTCGTGCGCGAGGTCGAACGGCCCGCGGCCGAGCTCGAGGGTGGCGTGAGGGGGGACGGCACCGGTCGGTGGATCTATCGAACGAATCAGGAACCACGCATCGGCGACTCCGGCGAAATGGTGAACGCCTTGCCTGCCGATGGTGAGGAACACCCGACTACCCGGTTCTATCGATGCGGCCGCCTGGGGTAGGGATGCCACGGTGGTCCACTGGTCGTCCGTCGACGCGATCCACGGTGGCCGGGTCAGCACGAGATGAGCGACACCGGTTGTCCGAGCAGCGTAGTCGGCATGCGCGGTGATGGTGGCGGCAAACGGATGCGTCGCGTCGACCAGTGCGTCGACGGCGTTGTCTCGAATCCACTGTGCCAATGCGTCGGCACCGCCGAAACCGCCGATCCTGGTATGGCCCGACACCGGCGCCGGCTCGGCGACGCGCCCGGCCAGCGAGGTGATCAACTCGATCCCGGGCACGCCGGCCACGGCGGCCGCGAGTTGCCTGGATTCGGACGTGCCGCCCAGGAGTAGGACCTTCACTGCTCGTCCGCATCCGCCCCGTCGGGCGCACCCCAGGGTTTCGTCACGCACCACTGGGTGACCGGCAGTTGTGGTCGCCAGGTGGTGAAGGAGCCCAACGGCTCACCCCGGTAGATCTGGAACCGGCGCAGCCTGCCGCCGTATCGTGCAGCTGCCGAGAGCAGCAGTGAATCCGATTCTGCGGTCACCGAATTGGCGACCAATCGGCCACCCGGACGCACGGCCGCCCAGCACCGCTCGATCATGTCCGGCTCGGTCGCCCCGCCGCCGACGAACACCGCGTCCGGAACGCCTGCACTGCCGGGGACCTCGTCGAAAGCTCCGGGCGCAGTGCCGAGCACGGCCAACCCGGGCACCCCGAGCCGTTGTGCGTTGGTTGTGATCTGGTGTCGACGATCCGCAGACGACTCGAATGTCACTGCACGACACGATGGATCGGTGCGCATCCATTCGATGGCGATCGTCCCCGAGCCCCCGCCGACGTCCCACAGGACCTCGCCGGGTCCGGGCGCCAACGCACACAGCGTCAGTGCGCGCACTTCCTGCTTGGTCATCTGACCGTCGCCGGTGTACTGCGAATCGGGCAGGCCCGGAACGCGAGTGAGTCTGGTGGCGCCTCGATCTCGAACGCATTCGAGCGCGACGACGTTGAGCGGGTCGGCGTCGGCGAACGTCGATTCCGTCGCCGTCCCCCGGGTGACTCGTTCGGCCGGGCCGCCGAGTTGTTCGAGCACACTCACCGTGCTGGCACCGAAACCGTTGTCACGCAGGAGCGCACACACGTCACCCGGTGTCGAGCTGCCTCGGCTCAGTACGAGAAGTCGACGACCGTGGCCCAGTTCCGGGAGGACGGTCTCGACCGGGCTGTTCACCAGCGACACCGTCGTGGTGTGCGCGAGCGACCAGCCCAGACGCGCACAGGCGAGCGAGACCGACGACGGTGCGGGATACACCCTCAGACGTTCGGCGCCGAATTCGCGAGCCAGGCTCACACCGATACCGTGAAACATCGGGTCGCCACTGGCCAGCACACACACGGTCCGGCCGTCACAGGAGTCGATCATCGGCCGCAGGCTCGGTAGCAACGGACTGGGCCACGCCCGAGCGTCGGCGCACCTGTCCACCACGCCGGCAAGCTGCCTCGCCGACCCGAAGACGACATCTGCCTGCTCGACCACGACACGTGCGACAGCAGACAGTCCGTCCCAACCGTCTGCGCCGATTCCCACCACTGCGATGGGGTGAGGGTCGGGCTCCGCCATCAGCGCGGCATCCTGCGCCACAGCCATTGCGGAAGCAGTCGCATCGCGAAGAACACCGGGCGAAGAGTGCCGGGGATCCACACCGTCGACTTCCGGCTGCGCAGCGCAGCCACCACCGCGGCGGCCACCTGATCGGGTGTGCTGGACATCGGTGCCGGGTCCATGCCCTCGGTCATCGAACCGATGACGAACCCTGGGCGCGCGAGCAACAGATGGACGCCGGTGCCGTGCAGGGAATCGCTCAGTCCGCTGGCGAAGCCGTCCAGACCCGCTTTGGCCGAGCCGTAGACGTAGTTGGCCCGCCTCACCCGGACACCCGCGACGGACGAGAAGACCACCAGATCGCCGCTCTTCTGCGCCCGCAGTACCTTCGCGGCGTGGGTGAGGACGGAAGCCTGGGCCAGGAAGTCGGTCGTGATCACCTCCAGCGCATGCCCGGCGTCGTCCTCGGCGCGCGTCTGATCCCCCAGAATCCCGAACGCCAACACCACGATCCCGATGGGCCCGTGCCGTTCCACGACGGAGCGCAGGATTTCCTCGTGGGTGGCCATGGCGTTCGCGTCAAACTCGACCGCATCGACGGTCGTCGCGCCTGCCTGCAGCACACGTGACCGTTGCGTCGCCAGGTCGGAACTGCGCCGAGCGGCCAGTACGACGGTTCGTCCCGGTGCCAGCCGAGTGGCGACCTCGAGACCGATCTCGCTTCGGCCGCCGAGCAACAACAACGTTCCCGAGGCGGGTTCAGATCGTCTGCTCACGCCGAACAGTCTCTCCGATCGAGCCCCGCTCGTGGCAGTCGGGGCACGTCACTACAGTCGAGTCATGGCCGCTACCCCCGCTGACGCGACTGCCCTCACCGACGAGGCGATCGAATTCCTCACCGAACGGCACCTCGCCACGCTGACAACGTTGCGTCCGGACGGCACGCCCCATGTCGTCGCCGTCGGGTTCACCTACGACGCGGACGCGCACGTCGCCCGTGTCATCACCAACAACGTGTCGCAGAAGGCGATCAACGCCGGCCGCGGTGCCTACGCCGCCGTCACCCAGATCGACGGTGCCCGCTGGCTGACGTTGGAGGGTCCGGCCACCGTTCGTGACGACCACGAGTCGGTCGCCGATGCGGAGAACCGCTATGCCCGACGCTATCGCGTGCCGCGGGAGAATCCGACCCGCGTCGTCGTCGAGATAGCGGTGCGGCGGGTACTGGGCAGCCGCTCGCTGCTGCGACGCTAGTCGTCCGTCGGCCAGGGTAGAACGGTCAGGTTCGGCCATTCGGTGGTCCACCGCGCGGCCTTCGCCTCGTAGACGTGCCGCATCGGCAATCGCGGATTCGGCCGGACGATCCCGGCGAACAGGTCGTCGAAGCCGTGTGGGGCATAGACGCGGTCCATACCGTGGGAGTCCACGGCGATCCCGAAACAGCACGTGGTCGACACGAAGTGGTCGATGGCATCCTCGGAGCTTCGGTACGGAGCCAACGTCGCTCCGAAATGCTGCTCGTACCACAGGTGTACACGCGCTTGATTACGCACTTCGACATCGACCCCGAGGTCGGCGAACACGTCGGCCGCGGTCTCGATCACGTCGTTCTCGGCGGCGTACGACAGATCCGTGTCGTCGAAGTAGAAGAAGTCGTAGTCGCGAATTCCGGCCCCGAGATCTCGGTCGGCGAGGTGATTCCACACGGTTTGGAACAGACCGCCCGCCGTCAGGTACCAATTCGAAAGCCCGAGCTGCGGCGCACGCCGAAGTACCTCGGCCACAATCGGATTCGTCCTGACGACGGAGACGAACTCGGCTCGGCGGCCGTCGGTCACACCGGCAGCACGGCGAGACCGTGGGGGCGGAGGTTGACCGATTCGCACCCGTCCGCCGTCACGACGACGATGTCCTCGATCCTGGCACCCCACTGCCCACGGAAATAGATGCCCGGTTCGATGCTGAACGCCATTCCCTCGGTGAGAGTGATGTCGTTGCCCGCCACGATGTACGGCTCCTCGTGCACCGACAGGCCGATACCGTGTCCGGTGCGGTGCAGGAACGCCTCTCCCAGACCTGCTTCGACCAACACCTCGCGTGCGGCTGCGTCGATGGACTCCGCGCTGACTCCCGGCGACACAGCGTCGACTGCTGCCTGCTGAGCTCGCTCCAGTACCGCGTACCGGGTAGCGACCTCGGCCGAAGGCTCGCCGAGACTGTAGGTGCGAGTGGAGTCCGAGTTGTATCCCGGCGCAACGGGTCCACCGATGTCGACGACGACCACGTCGCCGGCCTCGACGACACGATCGGAGACCTCGTGGTGCGGATCGGCACCGTGCGGACCGGAGCCGACGATGATGAATTCCGGTGCGGTATGGCCTTCCTCGACGATCGCCGTCGCGATGTCTGCCGCGATCTGGGCTTCGGTTCGGCCCACTCGGAGCCACTCGCCCATCCGGGCGTGAACCCGGTCGATGGCATGACCGGCTCGACGCAGAGCATCGATCTCGGCGTCGTCCTTGATCATCCGCAGCTGGCGCAGAACGTCTGTCGCCAGTACCGGCACGGTCCCGAAAATCATCGCCAGCGGCACGAAGTGCAGGGCGGGCATTACGTCGGCGACAGCGGTCTTGCTGCCGGCCGGCACGGCCGCAGCCACGAGCGCGTACGGATCGACGCCGTCCACCCAATCGACGAGCGTCAGTGACAGGTCCTCGGCGGCGGAGGCACCCAGCGCGGCGAGTTCGAGCCGCGGCACGACGATGCTGGGAGTGCTGCCGTCGGCCGGCACCACCAACGCGATGAGACGCTCGAACGAGCTGGCCGTGGACCCGATCAGATACTGCAGATCCGGGCCCGGAGTGATCAGCAGGGCGTCCAAGCCTGCGTCCGACGTCAGGCGGGCCGCGCGCGCGAGTCTGGAGGCGTAGACATCGCTGGGAAAACGAGAAGAATCGACACTCATACCTCCAGGCTAGTGCCGTACGGCAAGATGAGCCCCATGACCACCCCCGGAAAGTCGCCGTTGCTGCTCCTCGACGGCGCGAGCCTGTGGTTCAGGGCCTACTACGCTCTGCCCGAGTCGATTACGGCGCCCGACGGCCGTCCCGTCAATGCCGTGCGAGGTTTCCTCGACATGATCTCGGCCCTGATCACGCGAACCGAACCGAGCCGATTGGCTGTATGCCTCGACCTCGACTGGCGTCCACAGTTCCGAGTGGACCTCGTTCCCTCGTACAAGGCTCACCGGGTTGCCGACGCCGCGCCGGATGTGGCCGAGAGCGAAGAGGTTCCCGAGACCCTGACGCCACAGGTGGACATGATCATGGACGTTCTGGCGGCGTTGGGAATTGCCACCGCGGGGGCCGACGGCCTCGAGGCCGACGACGTGCTCGGAACCTTGGCTGCACAGGAACGACGCGATCCCGTCGTCGTGGTCAGCGGCGACCGAGATCTGTTGCAGGTGGCGGCGGACGAACCGAACGAGGTACGGGTGCTGTACGTGGGTCGAGGCTTGGCCAAGGCCGAACTCTTCGGCCCGGTCGAAGTGGCCGAGCGGTACGGCGTCCCGTTGCACCGCGCGGGAGCGGCCTACGCGGAATTGGCGCTTCTGCGCGGTGACGCGTCGGACGGGCTACCGGGTGTCAAGGGTGTCGGCGAGAAGACGGCCTCCACACTCATGCTGCAGTACGAGTCCGTCGCGGCCCTGCGTGCAGCGGCACTAGATCCGGAGTCGGACATGGCCAAGGGAATTCGGGCGAAGCTGGCCAACGCCAGCGACTACCTCGATGCGGCACTGCCGGTGGTGCGGGTCGTCACCGATGCCGACGTCGTTCTGTCGAGGTCGGACGAGATTCCGGCGGAACCGGCAGATCTCGAGGCACTCGACAAGCTCGCGGAGACCCTGGGAATCAGAAACGCCGTGGACCGCCTCGTCTCGGCGATGGCGGCCACGGCGTCGCAGAATTGACCGGGGCTATTTCGGGAGTGAGACCTCGTAGTCGGCGTCGTCGTTGAGGAACGTCAACGTCACCTTCTTGAACGCCCCGTCGACCGTCAGCGTGCAATCGACGCTGGTGCCGGCCTTGACTTCGATGTTCTGCGGGCACGACACCCCCGAGACGTTCGTGGCACCGTAGGACTCGGTCAACACCGTGCGAATACCGTCCTGAGCGGCCGTCGTATCGAGGGTGGTCGTGCGCCCGAACGCGAAGTACAGCACTGCCGCGACCACGGCCACGACGGCGATGACGGAGCCCGCGATGATCAGCGGCTTCTTGGACTGCGCGCCACTGCGACCGGGACCTGGCTGCTGGCCCGGGTACTGCCCGGGGTACTGGCCCGGATACTGCTGTCCGGGATAGTGCTGACCGGGATACTGCTGATTCGGATTCTGCCCGCCCGCGAAGGGAGGCTGCTGACCGTACTGGCCGGCACCGTACTGCCCACTGCCACCGAATTGTTGTGGTGCGTAGGGGTTTTGGTAGGCGGCGTCACCGGCAGGCTGCTGTCCGGTCCCCGGATACGGTGCCCCGTACGGCTGTCCCGCCGGGTATTGCGCGGTCGGGTTCTGTGCGGTGGGGTTCTGTGCGGTGGGATTCTGCGGGTTGTAGCCCTGCGGGTACTGCCCCTGCGGACCCTGAACCTGGGGATTCTGACCCTGCTGCGGGTAGGGCCCGGCCGGATACGCGCCCTGGGGGTATTGCCCCTGGGGATACCCGCCCTGTGGGTAGTGCCCCTGCGGAGTTTGCCCCTGCGGAGACTGGCCGTATGCGCCTCCGGAAGGTTCGCCGTACTGCGTGGTCGGGGTGCCGGTGGGCGGCGCGTACTGTCCCCACGCCGACGGAGTCGGAGTCTGCGATTCGGATGTCGCCGCAGCTTCGCCGGTGGAAGCTTCCTGCCCGTCCTTTGCGGCACCGTCCTGGTCCGGCGTTCGTGACCAACTGTTGTCGGGGTCGGTCGGACCGTATGGGCCGCTCATCTCGCCTCCACTGAAATCTCGAATCCGTCGGGGGTACAGTATCCCGCTTGTCGCTGCGTCCGCTGTACCGACCCGGCAGTCCGGTTTCGGCCCGTCACGCAGCGCCCGTCACGCAGCATCTGTCACGCGGCATCGACGGCCACCACTCCTTGTCGCAGCGCGGCGACGGCACGGGCGGCGGTTCGCGACAGCTCGGGTTCGGGAGCGGCGAGCCGGACCTGGTCGAGCAGGTCGATGACCTGCCGACACCAACGGACGAAGTCGCCACCGGACAGCGCCTTGCCGTTGTCGCCTGCCGCGACCAGTGCGTCGACGAGCGAATGGTCGGAAGCCCACTTGTAGATCGCTTTGACGAAGCCCATGTCCGGCTCTCTGGTCGGTGGCAGTTTGTGCCGAACCTCGTCGGCCCGCAGCTCGTGCCACACCCGCACGGTCTCCGTCAACGCGTGCCTGATGGGTCCGGTCGGGCCGTGTGGGGTGATGTCTCCCTCGGAGCGGGACTCGTAGACCACGGCCGAGACCACTGCGGCCAACTCTGCGGCCGACAAGCCCTGCCACAGTCCGCCGCGGAGGCATTCCGCGACCAGAAGATCGGATTCGGAATAGATCCGGCTCAATCGCGCACCGTCGTCGGTCACCTTGGGATCCTTGCCCGGGGTCACGTAACCGCGGTCCGCCAGCAAAGCCAGAATGCGGTCGAACGTTCGGGCCAACGAGTTCGTCGTGGCCGACACCTTCTGCCGCATCGACTCGGTCTCCCGGGCCAGCCGGTTGTAGCGTTCGCCGGTTCGAGAGAGTTCCTCGCGATCCGGCCGGCTGTGCACCGGATGCGAGCGGATGGCCCGCCGCAGGGTTGCCAACTCCTTGTCGTCGGCGGCGGTCGACTTTCGTCCCACTCGATCGGAGGGCTGGGATATGCCGCGGGTGACCAATGCCGCCGCCAGATCCCGACGGGTCTTGGCGGTGCGGTGATCGACGAACCGTGGCAATCGCATGGAGCCGAGAGGCGTTGCCGGCGTTGGGAAATCGGCAGCGGACAGACGGCCGGCCCATTTGTCCTCGGTCAGCACGAGCGGCCGCGGATCGCCGCGATCGTCGTCCGGTTCGAGTACCACTGCCAGTCCGCTGCGCCGTCCGGACGGCACCGAGATCACGTCGCCGCGGCGCAACGCACGCAACGAGTCGACGGCTTTGTCCCGCCGATCGGACCTGTTCTGACGCTCGAGGGTCTTCTCTCGATCCTTCAGACGCTCGCGCAGTCGCGCGTACTCGAAGTACTCCCCGTCGGGGCCACCGAGCGTTGCGCCGAGCGCCTCCAACGTCTTCATGTTCTTCTCGATACCGCGGACCATGCCGACGACGGACCGGTCGGCCTGGAACTGAGCGAAGGACCGCTCGAGCAACTGCCGTGAATCCGCTGCCCCGAACTGTTCGATCAGATTGATCGACATGTTGTAGGCGGGCGCGAAAGAGCTCCGGAGGGGAAACGTTCGCGTCGACGCGAGTCCGGCCACCTCGGTCGGTTCGGTACCGGGCTGCCACAGCACAACCGCGTGACCCTCGACGTCGATGCCGCGTCGCCCGGCCCGGCCGGTCAGCTGGGTGTACTCCCCCGGTGTCAGCTCCGCGTGCGTCTCACCGTTGAACTTGACCAGCTTTTCGAGCACCACGGTTCGGGCAGGCATATTGATTCCGAGAGCCAGAGTTTCGGTGGCGAACACCGCTCTGACCAATCCCTTGACGAACAGCTCCTCGACGGTGTGGCGGAAGACCGGCAGCATTCCGGCGTGGTGCGCGGCGAACCCGCGTTCGAGCGCATCTCGCCATTCCCAGAAGCCGAGCACTTCCAGATCCTCGCGCGGGAGTTCGGAGGTGTGCTTCTCGACGATGTACCTGATCTCCTCGGCCTGCTCAGGCGTCGTCAGAACCAGCCGCGAACGCATGCACTGAGTCAGGGCCCCGTCACAGCCTGCACGACTGAAGATGAACGTGATGGCCGGGAGCAGACCTTCCTCGTCCAGCTTGGCGATCACGTCGGGACGAGCCAGCGGACGGTTGGCACCTCCGCCTCCCTGGTGGCCGCCGCGTCCGCCGCCCCCGCTTCGACCTCCGCGTCCTCGACTGTGCGGTGCGTGCCACCGATCCATGGAGTCCAGCGACTGACGCTGCTTGACGTGCCGCACCAGGTCTCGGTCCACGACGACCTTCTGGTGGCCGTCCGGTGACTGTGCTCGGGTGTCGAAGAGATCGAACAACCGACGGCCCACCATGATGTGCTGCGAGAGCGGAACGGGACGGTTCTCGTCCACGACGACCGAGGTGTCGCCGCGAACGGTACTCATCCACGCGCCGAACTCCTCGGCGTTGCTGACCGTTGCGGACAGGCTCACCAGACGCACGTCGTCGGACAGGTGCAGGATTACTTCTTCCCACACCGCACCTCGGAACCGATCCGCCAGGTAGTGCACCTCGTCCATCACCACGTGCGAGAGCCCGCGCAGTGCGTCGGAGGATGCGTAGAGCATGTTGCGGAGCACCTCGGTCGTCATGATGACGATGGGTGCATCCGGATTGATGGACGAATCACCGGTCAACAGACCGACCGTCTCGCGTCCGTATCGCGCAGTCAACTCGGCGAACTTCTGGTTGCTGAGCGCCTTGATGGGGGTGGTGTAGAAGCATTTGCGACCGGCAGCGAGGGCCAGGTGCACCGCGAACTCGCCGATCACCGTCTTGCCCGCGCCGGTCGGGGCGCAGACCAACACCCCGTGACCGTTCTCCAATGCAGTGCACGCATCCACTTGGAAGCGGTCCAACGGAAAACTCAACTCCGCGGAAAACCGTTGCAGTTCCGTGGGTTCTGGCCTGGACCGGGTGTCGACAACAGCCTCGCTCATGGTCGCTCCCCGTCGCTGGGACTCACATCAGATCGTGTCGTCGTACTGTGCCTGTGTTCGGGTCGCAGTGCCGATACCGCCCACCGGCGGTGTCGGTGCGACAGCGTGTGGGGCCTGGATAGAACTTGCGCCTTCGATGCGTGTTGCTTCGTCATCTGACACATCACCCCATTCGTCTCTTCTCTTGCGCAACTTACGCTTGTCGTGAATCCGCGCAATCTGCACTGCCATCTCGAAGAGCACCGTCAGAGCCAACGCCAAGGCCAGCATCGAGAAGGGATCCTGTCCGGGCGTTGCGATCGCCGCGAACACGAACAGTCCGAAGATCAACCCGCGACGCCACGCCTTCAGGCGTTCGTAGGTGAGAACACCGACGAAGTTCAACCCGACGACCAGCAGCGGTATTTCGAAGCTGACACCGAAGATGATCAGAAGATTGATCAGAAAACCGAAGTACTGATCGCCGCTCAGTGCCGTGATCTGGACGTTGTCACCGATCGACAGCAGAAAGTGCAAGCCCTTGGCGACGACGAAGTACGCCAGAATCGCTCCGGTCACGAACAGCGCAGCGGCACCGGTGACGAAGGAGACTGCGTAACGGCGTTCGTTGGCGTACAGGCCGGGAGTGATGAACGCCCAGATCTGGTACAGCCAGATGGGGCAGGCGAGCACGACGCCTGCGGTGAACGCCACCTTGAACCGCAGCAGGAACTGGTCGAACGGGCCGGTGGCGAGCAGGCGGCACTGATCGTCGTTGCTCAGATCCGCACGCAGGCTCGGGTCCAGGGTGCAGTACGGGCCTCGGAGCAGATCGCCGAGGCTTTCAACGCCGAAGATCGTGTGTGAGTACCAGAAGAATCCGAATGCAGTGGTCACCGCGATGGCCAGCAGCGACCAGAGCAGCCGGGTTCGCAGCTCGTACAGGTGATCGACCAACGACATCGTGCCGTCGGGATTGACTCGACGCTTACTGCGCCGTGGATCGAACGGAATGCGCATGGTGTTCTACGGTCAGCCTTCTTCGGTCGGCAGGCGGCACGAGGCCGTCACCGACAGCAGTGAACCTTCGGTGCCGACGCGGCACCGAAGGTGTGCTGAGCGGCGTCGCTCAGGCAGACTTCGCGTCGTGCTGGGGTGTGGTCTCGGTCTGCGCCACGGGTGCCGGCGATGGCAGCTGAGCGGGTGCGGCCGGCTGCTGTGCAGTCGCGGTATCGGTGTCGGATTTGCCGTCGTTCTGCATCTCCTTGACCTCGCTCTTGAAGATGCGCAACGAGCGTCCGAGTCCACGCGCAGCCTCGGGCAGCTTCTTGGAACCGAACAGAATGATGACGACCACCGCAACGATGGCCCAGTGCCAGGGACTGGTGAATCCCATGTGAACCTCCTGAGATCAGATGAATCGAGCGTACCCGACGGCGGGCGGTGCGCTCGGCAACGGAGCGCACCGCTTCACCTCACGTTCATGTTGCGAGGCCGCCATCGGTGTCGGTGGCGTCGAGCTCCGCGTAGGCATTCAGGGCGGACCGCGCACGATCGCGGACGGAATTCACCAAGGATTCAGGTCCCAGTACGGTGACGCCACCGCCGAACCCGAGGGTCAGCCGGGTCATCCACTGCAGCGTCGCGAAACGCATGGTCACCTCGATGGACCCGTCCGAATCGGCGGCTACCTGCGTCATCGGGTAGTAGTCCAGGATCCAGGTGAACGCAGGTGAGACGCGTAACCGCGCTTGGGACAGAGAGGGGTCGTCGTTGAATATTTCGAACGCGTCCTCGTCCTGCACCGACTCCGGCGGAGACGACGGTTCGTCGAGTTCGGTGGCCGAATCGATGCGATCGAATCTGAACAGCCGAACGCCCTCGGCGCCGCGACACCATGCCTGCAGATAGCTGTTGTCGTCGACCACCACGGTCCTGATCGGATCGACGATGCGCTCGGTGAGCACGTCTCGCGACGCCGAATAGTAGGTGAGTTCGAGTGCGTGCCGGGCTCGGAGCGCAGACCGTACGGTGCTCGACACCGGACCCTCCTCCGCGTCGGCCGTGTCGTGGTCGGACGAGAGCGGCACATTCGCCGCCGCCGACCCGGCCGCGGTCTCGATCTTCGCGATCGCTCGCTGAGCGGCCGACGGATCGACCATCCCCGGCATCGAGGTCAACGACCGAAGTGCGACCAACAGTGCGGTGGCCTCGGTGGACGTCAACCGCAGCGGCCGGTCGATCCCGGCGGAGAAGGTGACGTCGATGCTCTCCTCGGAGAACGACAGATCGATGAGGTCACCCGGTCCGTACCCGGGCAGACCGCACATCCAGAGCTGATTGAGATCGGCCATCAGCGTCGCGGTGGTCACGCCCAGTTCCCGAGCGGCCTCCTCGGCGCTCAAGCCCGGATTGGCCATGAAGAAGGGCACCATGTTGAGCAGGCGGGCCAACCGCACCGACAGACGCGCGCTCATCGTTCGTTCTCCAGTTCGGCAGCAGTCTGCAATGTCGAGATGACATCGGCCCGCAGCTCTGCCGGGGCCAACACCATCGCGTCGGGACCGTGACCGGCGATGAGCCGCGAAATCCAATCCCAGGACCGTACCGGAACCTCGACGACCGTTCCGGTACGCGAGCCCACCGTCTGCTCCCCCACCACGGTGCCCATCCTCCGCAGCTCCGTCGCCCGACCGTCCTGGAGCCACACTCGCGCGGTACCCGATACCGAGGACGTGCCCGCGACGCGGCGGACGATGTCCTGAAGATCGATACCGTCGGGCTTGCGGACACTCTGAGGTGATCCGAAGGCTTTGACGTCGTCGCCGATCCGGGACAGTCGGAAGGTTCGGGTGTCGTCTCGGTCCACGTCGTGTCCCACGAGGTACCACCGTCCCCGGAACGTCACAACGCCCCACGGCTGGACGGTTCGGGTGACGAACGGCTCGGTCAACGAGGGTCGATGCTCGAACCGCACCGACTTACCCTCGTCGATCGCCGCGAGCAGGGCACCCAGTGCGGGCTCGGACCCTCGGGTTCGCGCCGGAACGGCCGTGACGGCAGCGGCCGACTCGTTCTGGTCGACCTGAATACCTGCGGCGCGGAGCTTCAGCAGCGCACTCTGGGCCGCAGACGTCAGTTCCGGCGATTCCCACAATTTGACGGCCACCGCGACCGCAGCCGATTCCTCGCTGGTGAGATCGATGTCCGGCAGCTCGTAGGCATCTCGGTTGATGCGATAACCCTCGACACCACCGAACCGCGTGGCGATGCCGGTCTCGAGGGGCACCCCGAGATCGCGCAGTTCGTTCTTGTCACGCTCGAACATCCTGCTGAACGCTTCGAGGCTCGTCGAGTCGTCGTACCCGGCAACGCTCTCGCGGATCCACTCCGCGGTCAGGAACTGACGCGTCGACAACAGACAGATGACCAGGTTCATCAGGCGTTCGACTTTGGTGGTGGCCACGACAGTCGAGCCTAGTTGTTCACCGCCCGCCGGAGCTGTAGCGACCCGAGTTGCCTGGATCGCTACCCGACCTCCAGCCGAGTCGCGTCCGGACTACATCGATGCGATGAGTCGCTCGACGCGCTCGTCGACCGAACGGAACGGGTCCTTGCACAACACCGTTCGCTGCGCCTGATCGTTGAGTTTCAGGTGTACCCAGTCGACGGTGAAGTCGCGTCCGGCTTCCTGGGCCGCGGTGATGAACTCACCGCGCAGCTTCGCGCGTGTCGTCTGCGGCGGCAGATTCACCGCTTCGTCGATCTGCTCGTCCTCGGTGACTCGCTTGACCAGACCCTTGCGCTGCAGCACGTCGAACACTCCCCGTCCACGCTTGATGTCGTGGTACGCAAGATCGAGCTGAGCGATCTTGGGATCGGAAAGTTCCATCGAGTAGCGGTCCTGATACCGCTCGAACAGCTTGCGTTTGATGACCCAGTCGATTTCGGTGTCCACCTTGGCGAAGTCCTGCGACTCGATGGCATCGAGTGTGCGTCCCCACAGGTCCACCACCTGGGTCACCTGAGCATTGGGCTCCCGCGTCTGGAGATGCTCGACGGCCCGGGAGTAGTACTCACGCTGGATTTCGAGTGCACTGGCCTGGCGGCCACCGGCGAGGCGGACCGGCCTGCGACCGGTCAGATCGTGGCTGACCTCGCGAATGGCTCGAATCGGATTGTCCAGCGCGAAGTCTCGGAACGAGACGCCTGCCTCGATCATCTCGAGTACGAGTGCGGCCGTCCCCACCTTGAGCATGGTCGAGGTCTCGGCCATGTTGGAATCGCCGACGATGACGTGGAGCCGGCGATACTTCTCGGCATCGGCGTGCGGTTCGTCGCGGGTGTTGATGATCGGCCGCGAACGAGTGGTGGCCGACGACACGCCTTCCCAGATGTGCTCGGCGCGCTGCGAGAGGCAGAACGTCGCGGCCTTGGGTGTCTGCAGCACCTTGCCTGCGCCACAGATCAATTGGCGGGTGACCAGGAACGGTAGGAGTACATCCGAGATGCGCGAGAATTCGCCCGCTCGCTGGACGAGGAAATTCTCGTGGCAACCGTAGGAGTTGCCCGCCGAATCGGTGTTGTTCTTGAACAGGTATATGTCTCCGCCGATGCCCTCCTCGGCGAGACGCTGCTCGGCGTCGATCAGCAAATCCTCGAGTACTCGCTCGCCTGCGCGATCATGGGTGACCAATTGCAGCAGGCTGTCGCATTCGGCAGTGGCGTACTCGGGATGCGAACCGACGTCGAGATAGAGGCGAGCGCCGTTGCGGAGGAACACATTCGAGCTGCGGCCCCACGAGACCACGCGACGGAAGAGGTAGCGGGCCACCTCGTCCGGACTCAGGCGTCGGTGTCCGTGAAAGGTACATGTGACACCGAACTCGGTCTCGATGCCCATAATTCGTCGCTGCACACTTCGACACTACAACGCAAGCCACCGATGGATGTGTCGGAGCGCCTCGATGGCGTCCATGCCTAGGCTGGGCCCTATGACTTCCACGCCAACGTCTGTTGCGGCCTCGGTTCACGCGTGGGACCTGTCCCTGGTTTCACGAAGCGCGGCATTGCGCTCGAGCAGGGCGGATGCAGGGCTCCGCGCGTTGAGCACGGCCGCCGATCACAGTCGCCTGTGGCTCGGAGCTGCCGCACTTCTCGGCGCGGCCGGTGGCTCGGCCCGACGCGGCGGCGTGCGGGGGCTGATCGCCGTGGCGGGTGCGAGCGCCGTGGCGAACGGTCTGCTCAAGCCGGTGTTCCCGAGGTCGAGGCCGGATACCGAGCTGGTTCCCGTACTGCGCCGGGTGCTCGCCCCGCCGGTGTCCTCGTCGTTTCCCTCCGGTCACTCGGCGTCCGCGGCCGCCTTCGTCACCGCGGTCGCCATCGAATCACCGAAGGCAGGATTGCTGTTGGCTCCGGTCGCCGCAGCAGTCTGCTATTCCCGGGTTCACGTCGGCGTCCACTGGCCCACCGATGTCGTCGCCGGAGCGGCGCTCGGTTCGGCGGTCGCGCTGTCGACCCGCCGCTGGTGGGCCGTGCGTTCGGCGAAGCCCGCCGATCTCGGCTCGCCGGTCGAGGTCGAGGCACTGCCGGGCGGACGGGGACTGTTGGTGCTGGTCAATCCCGGATCCGGTGACGGTTCGGAGGCGGTACCGGACGCCATCCGTCGCGAGCTCCCCGACGCCGACCTCTTCGTACCCGATCCCGAGAGGGACTTCAACGAGCAACTGGAAGAGAGAATTCGGAACACGACGCCGCGTGCTCTCGGAGTGTGTGGAGGCGACGGCACGGTCGTCAGCGTCGCCGCCTCGGCCGCCCGTAACGGCCTGCCACTCGCCGCGTTTCCGGGTGGCACTCTCAACCACTTCGCTCGCGACACCGGTCTGACCGCAGTCGAGGACACCGCCGCCGCCGTCGAGGCGGGCACCGCCGAACTGGTCGACATCGCCGAGGTGGACGTCGACGGCCGCAGTGTGTCGTTCGTCAACACCGCGACGTTCGGGGGTTACCCCGACTCGGTGCGGTTACGGCAGAAGCTGCAGAAGCGAATCGGTAAGTGGCCGGCCGCTGCGGTTGCGATGACACGAGTGCTCGCGGCTGCAGAGCCACTGAACATTCGACTCGACGGGGTGCCGCACTCGGTGTGGATGCTCTTCGTCGGCAACGGTACCTACGATCCGATCGATCAAGTTCCCATGTCGCGCAGCAGCATTCATACCGGCACCCTCGATGTTCGCTTTCTCCCGTCGGAACCCAAGGCATCGAGAACACGACTGCTGTGGGCGACGATCACAGGAACGCTCGGCTCGTCGCCTGCCTACGTGCGCAGTGTGGCGCAACGCTTGACCGTCGAGGTGGACGGTGCCCCGGTTGCCCTCGCGGCTGACGGCGAGGTCGTCGGAGACGGCACGACATTCCAGTTCAGCAGCGACAAGAACGGCCTCGTGCTCTACCGGAAGCGATAGAGCACGAGGCCGTCGACCTCGATCCGAAGTGTGGGGACTACTGCGGAGTCTCCGGCTCCGAGGAGCCGTCGCCGGTCGCGGACGGTGCCGATGCGGGCAACATATCCGCCAGAGCAGCTCCGGCGATACGCCGGAACGCTCGACGCGGTCGCCCCTGATCCAGGACGGCCACCTCCAGGGCCGACACCTCGAGAACCTTCTTCTCGGGCTCGGCACCGGCAGTCGCAGGCGACGTCGGACCGGCGGTGAGCGCGTCGACGGCGATACGAACTGCGTCCGCCAACCCGAGGCCGGACCGGTACGTATCCTTCAGCGCGGCCACGATGGGCTCGGTGGTACCGCCCATGACGACGAAATCCTGTTCGTCGACGATGGAGCCGTCGTACGTGATGCGGTACAGCTGCGTGGCCATCGGCTCGTCCTGATGGGACACCTCGGCGACGCAGATCTCGACCTCGTACGGCTTGAGCTGCTCGGTGAAGATGGTGCCCAGTGCCTGGGCGTAGGTCTTCGCCAACGACCGGCCGGTGACATCGCGTCGATCGTAGGTGTATCCCTTGATGTCTGCGTGCTGGATGCCGGCCTTGCGTAGGTTCTCGAACTCGTTGTACTTGCCGACGGCAGCGAAACCGATGCGGTCGTAGAGCTCACTGACCTTGTGCAGCGCGGTCGAGCGATTCTCGGCGACGAACAGGACCCCGTCGGCATACGCCAGCACGATGACGCTGCGGCCGCGGCCGATTCCCTTGCGCGCCAATTCCGAACGATCGCGCATGATCTGTTCGGCAGATGCGTAATACGGCATCGTCATAGCGCGCTACCCCCTTCGCTGACTTCCTGGCCTGCTCGGGTGTGGTGGTCCGTGCCGCCGGTGTGTGCTGCGCTCTCGGTTCGTTCTGCCAGAACCGATCGGGCCGCAGCCGATATGCGATCGTGCGCGACGTCGTCCGCACCGACGCTCGTGATGGCAACTGCCGTCGGGTAGATGCCGCGGGTGACATCGGGACCACCGGTGGCCGAGTCGTCGTCGGCGGCGTCGTACAGCGACTCGACTGCAGCCCGAAGCGCCTCGTCCTCGGACATTCCGGGGCGGTACAACTTCTTGAGCGCGGATTTGGCGAACAACGAGCCCGAACCCACTGCGTGATAGCCCGACCGCTCCTCGTAACGCCCGCCGACCACGTCGTACGACACGATGCGTCCGGCTCTGTCGGGATCGGAGATGTCGATGTCGAATCCGACCAGCAACGGCACCGCAGCCAGTCCCTGCATCGCCGCACCCAGATTGCTCCGAACCATCGACGACAACTTGTTGGCCTTGCCGTTGAAGGTGAGCGGCACGCCCTCGATCTTCTCGTAGTGCTCGAGTTCGACAGCGAACAGACGAACCAATTCGATTGCGATACCCGCAGTTCCGGCAATGCCCGCAGCGGAGTACTCGTCGGTGACGTAGACCTTCTGCATGTCACGGTTGGCGATCAGATTGCCCTGAGTGGCGCGCCGATCACCGGCGATCAGCACCCCGCCCGCGTAGGTGAGGGCGACGATCGTCGTACCGTGCGGAGCGATGCCGGACTTGTCGGTGGTGCCGTTGGCGGCGTGGGACGCCAGGTCCGCGGCGAGGCCGCTCTCCGGCAGCAGGTGCGGGGCGTGCTGACGGAGGTAGTCGGAGAAGGACGAGCTACTGGACCCCAGCGGAATCGCCGGTCCGTCGCCTGCCGACCGTGGGTCCGAACGATCCACCGTCACTGGCCGCCCTTCTGAACGTAGGCGCGGACGAAGTCCTCGGCATTCTCCTCGAGTACGTCGTCGATCTCGTCGAGAAGATCGTCGGTCTCCTCGGCCAACTTCTCGCGCCGTTCCTGGCCACCGGCCCCCGTGTCGCCTGGGACCTCGTCGTCGCCGCCGCCGCCCGAGCGCCGTGTCTGCTCCTGAGCCATAGTCGCCGACCTCCTCTGTGTATCGAGAAAACAGATCTACTGCACGGTCGCCGGGTCATCCGAGGCGCACCGGCGTGGATGTGCAAGTGCTACCGAACGTTCCGCCGAAAGTGCACGGACCTTTACCCTACCGACAGTCCGACCTCGCCGGTTGGCAAGACACCGCCGAACGACCCATTCGAATGCCATGGACGATCAGGTGGTGAGCTGGTCGACCAGTTCCGCTGCACTGTCCACGGACTCCAGCAGGGCACCGACGTGGGATTTCGTTCCCCGCAACGGCTCGAGCGTCGGAATCCGTACCAACGAATCGCCACCGAGATCGAAGATGACCGAGTCCCAGCTCGCCGCGGCGATGTCGGCACCGAATTTGCGCAGGCATTCGCCGCGGAAGTAGGCCCTCGTGTCGTCGGGCGGTGTGCCGACCGCATCGAGAACTTGCTGCTCGGTGACGAGACGATCCATCGAACCGCGGGCGACCAACCTGTTGTAGAGCCCCTTGTCGAGGCGAACATCGGAATACTGCAGGTCCACCAGGTGCAGCCGCGGAGCGGACCAGCCGAGGCCCTCACGCTGTCGGAACCCTTCGAGCAGTCGCAATTTCGCCGGCCAGTCCAGCAGATGCGCGCACTCCATGGGATCGCGCTCGAGCAGGTCCAGCACCATCGCCCACTTGTCGAGCACGTCCAGTGCTCGTGCGTCGTCGCTGCCCTCGGCAGCCACGAACTTCGCCGCCCGCTGGTGGTAGATCCGCTGCAGCGCAAGGCCCGTCAGTTCGCGGCCGTCGGCGAGTGCCACGGCCTTGCGCAGGGTGGGATCGTGGCTGATCTGATGGACAGCCGTGACCGGCCTGGCCAGCTGCAGATCCGACAGGTCGACGCCCGCCTCGATGAGGTCGAGCACGAGGGCCGTGGTTCCCACCTTGAGGTAGGTCGACATCTCCGCCAGGTTGGCGTCGCCGATGATGCAGTGCAGACGTCGGTACTTGTCTGCGTCTGCGTGCGGTTCGTCCCGGGTGTTGATGATGCCGCGCTTGAGGGTGGTCTCCAGTCCGACCTCCACCTCGATGTAGTCCGCTCGCTGCGAGAGCTGGAACCCGGCCTCGTCGCCCGACTGGCCGATACCGACTCGCCCGGAGCCGGTGATGACTTGCCTGGAGGCGAAGAACGGCGAGAGCCCCGCGATCACCGCCGAGAACGGTGTCTCACGCGACATCAGATAGTTCTCGTGCGTGCCGTACGACGCGCCCTTGCCGTCGACGTTGTTCTTGTACAGCTGCAGGCGCGGAGCCCCTGGGACGCTCGACGCGTGCCGTGCGGCCGCTTCCATGACGCGTTCGCCTGCCTTGTCCCAGATCACCGCGTCCAGTGGGTCCCGCACCTCCGGGGCCGAGTACTCGGGGTGCGCGTGATCGACGTACAGGCGGGCACCGTTGGTGAGAATCATGTTCGCCGCACCGATCTCGTCGGCATCGATGACCGGAGCCGGTCCGCTGAACCGTCCGAGATCGAAGCCTCGTGCATCGCGCAGCGGTGATTCCACCTCGTAGTCCCAGCGGGTGCGCTTGGCGCGGGGCACTCCTGCGGCTGCCGCGTACGCCAACACCGCCTGGGTGGACGTCAGGATCGGGTTGGCGGTGGGTTCGGTCGGTGAAGAAATGCCGTACTCGACCTCGATACCGATGATGCGCTGCATAAGTCGAGCCTAGACGGCCGACGGATGCAGTTCGGGGCGCGCCCTGTGCGGACGCGCCCCGAAAACTGCCCAGCGGTGGATCTACAGGTACTGACCGGTATTGGCCTCGGTGTCGATCGCCCGGCTCGCGCTGGCGTTCTTGCCGGTGACCAACGTGCGAATGTAGACGATTCGCTCGCCCTTCTTGCCCGAGATCCGAGCCCAGTCGTCCGGATTCGTGGTGTTCGGCAGATCTTCGTTCTCCGCGAACTCGTCGACGATGGAATCGAAAAGGTGCTGAATCCGCAGTCCGGCGTTTCCGGTTTCGAGAACCGACTTGATGGCGTACTTCTTCGCCCGGTCGACGATGTTCTGGATCATGGCCCCGGAGTTGAAGTCCTTGAAATACAGAACTTCCTTGTCCCCGTTGGCGTAGGTGACCTCGAGGAACCGATTGTCGTCACTCTCGGCGTACATGCGCTCGACGACGCGATCGATCATGCCCCGGATGCACGCCGCGCGATCGCCGCCGAACTCGGCGACGTCGTCGGCGTTGACCGGAAGCGAATCGGTCAGGTACTTCGAGAAGATGTCCTGTGCCGATTCGGCGTCGGGACGCTCGATCTTGATCTTCACGTCGAGTCGGCCGGGTCGCAGGATCGCCGGGTCGATCATGTCCTCGCGATTGGACGCACCGATCACGATGACGTTCTCGAGGCCTTCGACACCGTCGATCTCGGCGAGCAGCTGCGGAACGACCGTCGTCTCCACGTCGGACGAGACGCCGGAGCCGCGGGTACGGAAGATCGAGTCCATCTCGTCGAAGAACACGATGACCGGGGTGCCCTCGGACGCCTTCTCTCGTGCCCGCTGAAAGATCATGCGGATGTGACGCTCGGTCTCACCGACGAACTTGTTGAGCAGCTCGGGGCCCTTGATGTTGAGGAAGAACGACTTCGCCTCCCGCGCATCCTGGCCACGTGCCTCGGCGATCTTCTTGGCCAGCGAGTTGGCAACGGCCTTGGCGATCAACGTCTTTCCACACCCGGGAGGGCCGTACAGCAGCACGCCCTTCGGCGGACGCAGTGAGTACTCTCGGAACAGATCCTTGTGCAGGAACGGCAGCTCTACGGCGTCCCGAATCTGCTCGATCTGTCGACCGAGACCGCCGATGTCCTCGTATCCGACGTCCGGAACCTCCTCGAGAACGAGATCCTCCACCTCGGCCTTGGGAACGCGCTCGAACGCGTAGCCGGCCTTGGTGTCGACCAGCAGCGAATCCCCGGGACGGAGCTTCCGTGACGGCTCGTCCGGGTCGACCGGTCCGTCGTCGTTGACCATGTCGATCAACGGTTTGGCCAGCCAGACCACCCGTTCCTCGTCGGCATGTCCGACGACGAGAGCGCGCGATCCATCCCCCAGAAGCTCTCGGAGAGTGCTGATCTCGCCGACCTGATCGAAGGTGCACGCCTCGACGATGGTCAACGCCTCGTTCAACCGCACGGTCTGTCCCGGAGCGAGCGTGTCGGCCTCGATGTTGGGTGAGCACGTCAGTCGCATCTTCCGACCGGACGTGAACACGTCGACTGTGCCGTCCTCGAACACGCTCAGCAGGACGCCGTATCCGCTCGGCGGCTGACCGAGACGGTCCACCTCCTCGCGCAGCGCGATGAGCTGTTGTCGGGCCTCCTTGAGAGTGTCGAGCAACTTCGTGTTGCGCAGCGACAAGGAATCGACCCGGCCCTCGAGCTCGCGTACCTGCTCGGGGGACTCCCCCAGTTGGCGCCGTAGCGACGCGACTTCGGCTCGCACGGCGTCCAGTTCGGCTCTGGCCGCGGCCACATCCGGATTGTCTGTTGAGCTCATGAGCGACTCCTCCCAGTGACGATCTATCAACGCTACCGGCAGCGGCGCGGAGATGCGGACCGACACCTCGAACGGGGTCGGCATCCACTCTGCTCGGCGGCCCCGAAAGGCCATCCCAGTTCATGTTAGCCTCACCTGACCAAACGATCGACAGACGACGGAATCAGGGGCCTCACCAGTGAAAATGCGTATTCTCTCGGCAAGCGTCGCAGTAGCCGCGGTGGCTCTGGTGGGTACAGGATGCAGTTCGAGCGATGAATCCGATCACGCCGATCACAATTCCGCGTCGACCAGCGACTCCATGCCGACGACCACCGCCGGGCCGGCTGTCACAGCACCTACCGTCGCCGAGTTGCAGACCTCGCTGCAGCAGCTGGTCGCACCGGACGTGGACGCAGCGACCAAGGCTGCGGCAGTGGAGAACGGTCAGGCGCGCCTGACGAACCTGGAGACGATGACCGCCGCACTGGCGAACTACGGAGCGATCACCTTCGAGGTGTCGGAACCGACCGTCGCCGGTGAGACGTCCACCGCGGACGTCGCCATCGCCACTCCACGCGGGACCGCGGCTCCGGCACCGCAGACCTGGGTGCTGATCGATGGCACCTGGAAGCTGTCGGACGCCAGCACGTGCCAGATCCTGGCCATGGGCCAGGCACCCTGCGTCTGAGTCGGCAGCCGAGCCTGCAGCGTCAGCCCTTACCGGAACGACGCTGCGGTTTCGGGGTCACGGTGCCCTCGGCGAGGCGTCGAACGCTGACGAGGAATGCCGTGTGACCCTGCATGCGGTGCTCGGGGCGAACTGCGAGACCCACCACGTGCCAGCCGCGAACCATCGACTCCCACGATCGAGGTTCGGTCCAGCACTCCTGTGCGCGCAGCGCCTCGACGACCTTGGACAGCTGCGTCACCGTGGCCACGTAGACCAGCAGCACCCCACCGGGGACGAGGGCCTTGGACACCGCGGGCAACGCGTCCCACGGCGCGAGCATGTCCAGGACCACCCGATCGACCTGCTCACCCGGACGATCGACACCGAACTGGTCGACGTCTGCCACGGTCAGGTGCCAGTTCGACGGGCGCTCGCCGAAGAACGTCTCGACGTTCTTCACGGCATAGTCGGCGTGGTCCTGCCGGATCTCGTAGGAGATGACCGTTCCTTCTGTACCGACTGCACGCAGCAGTGAGCACGTCAGAGCGCCGGATCCTGCACCGGCTTCGAGCACCCGTGCGCCGGGGAACATGTCACCCTCGTGCACGATCTGCGCCGCGTCCTTGGGGTAGATCACCTGGGCGCCGCGGGGCATCGAGAGCACGTAGTCGGTCAGCAGCGGCCGCAGCGCGAGGTAGGGGGTGCCGTTGACGGAGGTGACGACGCTGCCCTCGTCGGCACCGAGCAGTTTGTCGTGAGTGATGCCGCCGCGGTGAGTATGGAACTCCTTACCGGCTTCCAGTACCACCGTGTAGTGACGACCCTTGCCGTCGGTGAGCTGAACTCGATCGCCCACTCGAAATGGCCCGCTGCGGGCGGGGCCGGTCTCCGCCGGTGCGTCGGCAGCTGTGGCGTCGGCAGCTGGAGCGACCTCCGCGCCGGACGTGACATTCGGGTCGAGTTCGATCTCGTCGGTCGTGGCAGTGACCACGTCGTCCGCACTGGGCAGCGATGCGTCGACCGTGGCGTCGAACGCGGCGTCGGCCTCGAATCCGTCGGTCGACGCGGATGTGGAATCACCGGAGGACACAGCGGACCTGCTTTCGTTGCGATGTGACGCTCGGCCTCGATCGGCAGGCGTCGGGGGACGACTCGACGTGCCAGACTACGGCCTTCACCGAAGATGTCGGACCAGCGGCATAGTCTCGCAGTCGTGAGTATTTCCGTGTCGAGCCCCATCGACTTACCTCTTCTCGATGTCGGTGACAGCGCCGGCGTACCGCGTTCGAGGTCCGGCAACCGCAGTACCCCGGCTCTGTCTCCTTCTCGCGCAGGTGATTTCAAGCAGTGCCCACTGTTGTATCGCTTCCGTGCCGTGGACCGGCTTCCCGAGGTCTCCACCGAGGCACAGGTGAAGGGAACTGTGGTGCATGCCGCACTCGAGGCCCTGTACGCACTCCCTGCCCGCGATCGAGTGCCCACCACTGCGCGCGACCTGGTGGACCCGGCCTGGGATCGGGTCGTGGCCGAGTCACCCGACATCGCGTCGCTGGTTCCGGCGGACGACCGTCCGGCGTTTCTCGACCGGGCTCGTGCCCTGGTGGACGGGTACTACGAACTCGAAGATCCCACGCACTTCGATCCCGAGTCCTGCGAACAGCGCGTCGAGATCGCGTTGGACGACGGAACGCCGCTGCGCGGATTCATCGACCGGATCGACGTCGCACCCAACGGAATGATTCGCGTCGTCGATTACAAGACCGGACGTGCGCCGCGTGAGTTCACCGAATCCAAGGCTCTGTTCCAGATGAAATTCTATGCGCTGATGATCATGCGCATGCGCGGAGTCGTTCCCGCGCAACTGAAGTTGATGTACCTCGCCGACAAGCAGGAGCTGACATACGCACCGGACGAGGGTGAGCTGCTGCGCTTCGAGCGCATGCTCTCGGCCATCTGGAAGGCGATTCTGGCGGCCGGTGAGACCGGCGACTTCCGCGCCAAGAAAGGCGCACTGTGCAAGTGGTGCGATCACCGGGCACTGTGCCCCGAGTTCGGCGGCACTCCCCCGCCGTACCCCGGTTGGCCGCAGGCGGCTGCGGAGCAGGAGGAGACGGAGCTGTGACGAGTCCTGACGCCTTCTTCGTTCCTGCCGGTGTCGACGACGACGGTTACGAGATCGTCACCGCGACCGAGCACACCGTCAGCCTGTGGGCACCGACGATGCAGCACGGCGCTCCGCCGTCCGCGTTGTTGGTCCGCGCACTCGAGCGGGTCGATGCCAGACCCGATACTCGAATCAGCCGGGTGGTCGTCGACATTCTCGGACCTGTTCCGGTGTCGGACATCACGATTCGCGCATGGACGGCGCGGCCGGGCGCTAATGTCGAACTCGTCGTCGCCGAACTGTGGGCTCGAGGATCAGCGGGGCCGGCGCGAGCGGTGGCGCGGGGCAGCGCATGGCGTATGCGTACCGAGCCCACCGACGACGTCGTGCACGTGGGAGATTCGGTGATGCGACCGGTGAGCGCCGGCGTCGACAGCACCTTCGGCGGACTCTGGACCTCCGGATACCTCGACGCGGTCGAGTTCAAGTTTCTCACCGAGCTCGGCGCAGCGGGGCCCGGTGAAGTGTGGGCGAAGCCGACTCCCGTTCTGGTGCAGGGTGAGTCGATGACGCCACTGGAACGGCTGTTCTCGATTGCCGACATCGCCAACGGTGTGGGTGCGAAATTGCCGATCGAGCAGTGGACGTTCCTGAACACCGATCTGACGGTGCACGTCTTCCGCGAACCCCAGGGTGACTGGATCGGAGTGTCGGCCGAGACGTCGACGGGTCCGGACGGCATCGCCATGTGCGCAGGCACCCTCAGTGACGAACTGGGGCCGGTCGGGCGCATCGCGCAAACAGTGCTGGTTCGCCGACGCGCGTGATCGTGGCGGAACGACGGGCGTTCCGCCACGCACTCAGAACGCTCGGCAGGACCTGATGTCGGAGGCGAGAATGGCTTTCGCGCCCAGTTCCGCGAGCTCGTCCATCACGTTGTTGTGGACCTTGCGAGAGACCATGGCGCGCACGGCAACCCAGTTGTCGTCGACCATCGGTGCGAGCGTAGGTGATTCGATGCCGGGGGTGATCTTGACGGCTTCGTCGAGGATCGACTTGGGGCAGTCGTAATCGAGCATCAGGTACTGCTGGGCGAAGACGACGCCCTGTACGCGAGCGATCAACTGCTTGCGTGCGGAGTCGGTGCCCGGCGTGCCTGCGCGCTCGATGAGAACACCCTCGGAATCGCACAAAGATTCGCCGAACGCGACGAGATTGTTCTGACGCAGTGAGCGACCCGACTCGACCACGTCCGCGATGGCGTCGGCGACACCGAGTTGAATGGAAATCTCCACGGCCCCGTCGAGACGGATCACCGTGGCCTCCAAGCCGCGCTCGGCCAGGTCCTTACGCACGAGATTGGGGTACGAGGTGGCGATGCGCAGTCCGCCCAAGTCCTCGGGTGCCCATTCCTTGCCCGCGGGTGCCGCGTAGCGGAACGTCGACCGGCCGAATCCGAGCGCCAGGCGCTCTTCGACCGCTGCCCCGGAATCGAGAGCCAGGTCTCGTCCGGTGATGCCCAGATCGAGCTGGCCCGACCCGACGTAGATGGCAATGTCCTTGGGACGGAGAAAGAAGAATTCGACCCCGTTGGCCGGGTCGAGGACGGTCAGATCCTTGGAGTCGCTCCGACGCCGGTAGCCGGCCTCGCTGAGGATCTCGGCGGCGGATTCGGACAACGCGCCCTTGTTGGGTACGGCTACACGCAGCATGGAGTTTTCCTTCATCGGTGAGTTCACAGGAGACGTTCGGGCCCTACCTCACAGATGTCGGTAGACGTCCTCGAGCTCGATTCCCCTACCCACCATCATGACCTGAACCCAGTACAGCAGCTGCGAAATTTCTTCGGCGAGTGCAGCGTCGCTCTCGTGTTCGGCAGCGATCCACACCTCGCCGGCCTCTTCGAGGACCTTCTTACCCTGGAAATGAACTCCTGCGTCCAACGCAGCGACAGTGCCCGAGCCCTCGGGGCGGGTCTTCGCGCGGTCGGTGAGCTCGGCGAACAGGGAATCGAAAGTCTTCACGGATTCGTATTCTTTCACGTCGGTGTCCAGCGGAATCAATTCGGTCGAGATTCGAGGAGTCAGGCTGCCCAGGCCCGCTGGACGTCGTCGGCGGTGAGTCCGACCAGACCGTCGCGGATGGTGTAACCCGGCGCTGCCGGAACCGCCACCTCCGACGGGACGACCAGCACCGGGCAGCCGGCTGTATGTGCCGACAGTGAGCCTGTCGGAGAATCCTCCACTGCAAGGCAGGCACCGACGTCCACGCCGAGCAGCGCGGCACCCCGCAGGTACGGCGCCGGGTGCGGCTTCCCGAACTCGACCTCGTCGCCGCTGACGGTGATGTCGAAGTACTCGCGGCCGAGAGTCTCCAGTGCACGCTCGACCAGTCCACGTTCGGTGTTGGTGACCAACCCGGTCGCCAGACCCATGTCGCGTACGAGGGCAAGAGCATCCTTGGCACCGGGCCGCCACGGAATACCGTCGGCGAACATGTCGCCGACGCGCGTGGTCAGCCATTCACGGCCTTCGGCCAGGTTGTCGTCGGTGACAGCAACCGAGGCGTTGGCGAGCACTTTGCGCAACGCGTCGTGCATCGAGTTGCCGAGGGTGCTCTCGCGGACCTCCGCACCGAGTTCGGTTCCCAACGTGCGGGAGTACTCACCGATGGCGACGTCCCAGATCTTCTCCGAGTCGAGCAGTGTGCCGTCCATGTCCCACAGGACACCGTGCAGGCGGGTTCTAGACATTGAAGTACTTGGCCTCCGGGTGGTGAAGAACGAACGCATCGGTCGACTGTTCGGGGTGCAGCTGCAATTCCTCGGAGAGCTTGACGCCGATTCGTTCGGGTTCGAGCAGTGCGGCGAGTTTGATGCGGTCCTCGAGGTCGGGGCATGCCCCGTAGCCGAACGAATAACGCGCACCGCGATATTCGAGTTTGAAGTACCCCTCGGCCTCGGTGGGATCGTCCGCGGCGACCGAGTTGCCGTCGGACAGCTTCAGTTCCTCGCGTACTCGGCGATGCCAGTACTCGGCGAGAGCCTCGGTGAGTTGCACTCCGATTCCGTGTACCTCGAGATAGTCGCGGTAGGCATCGGCTGCGAACAATTCGTTCGCGAAGTCCGCGATGGGCTGCCCCATCGTCACCAGGTTCATCGGCAGCACGTCGACTTGCCCGGATTCCTTTGCCGCAGTGCGTGATCGGACGAAGTCGGCGATGCAGAGGAAGCGGTCGCGGTGCTGACGCGGGAACGTGAACCGAAAGCGTTCGGGCGCATCGGGTTCGGGCTCGGTAAGTACGATGACGTCGTCGCCCTCCGAAACGGCCGGGAAATATCCGTACACCAGGGCGGCGTGCGCGAGAATGCCGTCCGTGCTCAGGCGGTCCAGCCAATACCGAAGGCGCGGTTTGCCTTCCGATTCCACCAGATCCTCGTAGGTGGCACCCTCACCCTTGCGGGCTCCTCGTAGGCCCCACTGACCCAGGAACAGTGCACGTTCGTCGAGCAGACCCGAGTAATCGGCCAGGGACACGCCTCGGACGATGCGGGTTCCCCAGAACGGTGGTACGGGAATGTCGATGTCCGCAGCGACGTCGGATCGCTCGGGTACCACGACCGGAGCCTCGGCGGCCTTGCGCTTCTCGGCGATGCGCTTGGACCGTTCGTGGCGTTCCTTGCGTTCGGCTGCCTTCGCCTTCGCGGCGAGTGCCTCGGGACTGTCGGGAGCCGGGCCGCCACCGCGTTTGGTGGTCATGATGGTATCCATCAGACGCAGGCCTTCGAACGCGTCCCGCGCGTAGTGAACGTCGCCTTCGTACACATCCTGCAGATCGTTCTCGACGTACGACCGCGTCAACGCAGCGCCGCCGAGGAGCACCGGGAATTTCTCGGCCACGCCGCGGGAGTTGAGCTCGATCAGGTTGTCCTTCATGACGACCGTCGACTTCACCAGCAGACCGGACATTCCGATGACGTCGGCTCGTTTGTCCAACGCGGCTTCGAGAATGGTCGAAATCGGTTGCTTGATACCGAGATTGACAACTTCGTAACCGTTGTTGCTCAGGATGATGTCGACGAGGTTCTTGCCGATGTCGTGCACGTCGCCCTTGACGGTGCCGAGCACGATGCGGCCCTTGCCGTCGTCGTCGGTGGCCTCCATGTGTGGCTCGAGATAGGCCACGGCAGCTTTCATCACCTCGGCGGACGCGAGCACGAACGGCAACTGCATCTGGCCGGAACCGAACAGCTCGCCGACGGTCTTCATGCCCGACAACAGCGTCTCGTTGATGATCTCGAGAGGTGGCTTCTCGGCCATCGCGGAGTCGAGGTCCGCGTCGAGACCGTTACGCTCGCCGTCCACGATGCGCCGTTCGAGTCGCTCGAACAACGGCAGCCGACCCAGTTCCTCGGCACGCGACTCTCTGGCCGATGCCGCGGACACGCCTTCGAAGAGCTGCATGAGCTTCTGCAGCGGGTCGTAGCCTTCGCGGCGGCGGTCGTAGACCAGATCCAGAGCGGTCTCGCGTTGCTCGTCGGGAATCTTGTTCATAGGCAAGATCTTCGAGGCATGCACGATGGCGGTGTCGAGACCGGCCTGGGTGCATTCGTGCAGGAAGACCGAGTTCAGCACCTGCCTCGCAGCAGGATTGAGGCCGAACGAGATGTTCGACAACCCCAGGGTGGTGTGCACCTTGGGGTACTTCTCCTTGAGCTGGCGGATGGCCTCGATGGTCTCGATGCCGTCGCGTCGCACCTCTTCCTGGCCAGTCGAGATCGGGAAGGTGAGGGTGTCGACGATGATGTCCTCGTGGCGCAGGCCCCAGTTCTCGGTGATGTCGGTGATCAGGCGATCTGCGACACGCACCTTCCACTCGGCAGTACGCGCCTGCCCCTCCTCGTCGATGGTGAGAGCGACGACGGCGGCACCGTGTTCCTTCACCAGACGCATGATCTTCTGGAACCGCGAGTCGGGTCCGTCGCCGTCCTCGTAATTGACGGAGTTGACGGCGCTGCGTCCACCGAGGTGCTCGAGGCCGGCCTCGAGCACGGCCGGTTCGGTGGAGTCGAGCATGATCGGCAGCGTCGACGCAGTCGCCAATCTGCTTGCCAGTGCCGCCATGTCGGCGGCACCGTCGCGGCCGACGTAGTCCACGTTGAGGTCCAACATGTGCGCGCCGTCGCGCGTCTGATCCTTGGCGATGTCGAGGCACTTCTCGTAGTCCTCGGCGAGCATCGCGTCACGAAATGCCTTGGAGCCGTTGGAGTTCGTGCGCTCACCGATCATCAGGATGCTGGCGTCCTGCTCGAACGGCACGGCGGTGTAGAGCGAGGAGACGCCTGGCTCCGGTGCCGGCTTCCGTTCCAGCTTCGTCGCCCCGTGCACCATGTCGGCAACCTGACGAATGTGTTCGGGGGTGGTGCCGCAGCATCCGCCGACGAGTGCCAGCCCGTACTCGCGGACGAAACCGCTCAGAGCGTCGGCCAATTCGGGGGCGGTCAGCGGGTATTCGGCACCCTTCGCGCCCAACGTGGGCAGTCCGGCATTGGGCATCACCGACACCGGCAGTCGCGAATGCTTGGACAGGTGGCGCAAGTGTTCGCTCATCTCGGCGGGGCCGGTGGCGCAGTTGAGCCCGATCATGTCGATACCCAGCGGTTCGAGCGCAGTGAGGGCTGCACCGATCTCGCTGCCGACCAGCATTGCGCCCGTCGTCTCGACCGTCACGTGGGTGATGATCGGGATTCGGACACCGAGCTTGTCCATGGCGTGCTGGCTACCGATGATCGCGGCTTTGACCTGCAGCAGGTCCTGGCACGTCTCGACCAGAATGGCGTCGGCACCGCCGTCGATCATTCCCAGAGCGGCTTCGGTGTACGCGTCGCGCAGCCGTGCGAACGGGGCGTGGCCGAGTGTGGGGAGCTTGGTTCCGGGTCCCATGGAACCCAGGACGTACCGATCCATCCCGTCGCGGCCGGGTCCCATTTCGTCCGCAGTCTCCCGGGCGAGCCGGGTGCCTTTCTCGGCCAACTCGCGGATTCGATCCTCGATGTCGTAATCGGCCAGGTTGGGCAGGTTGCAACCGAACGTGTTCGTTTCCACGGCGTCTGCGCCGGCCGCGAAGTACTCGCGGTGAATCTCGCGCAGCACGTCGGGCCTGGTGTGGTTCAGAATCTCGTTGCATCCCTCGAGGCCGAGGAAGTCGTCGAGAGTGAGGTCGGCGTCCTGGAGCATCGTGCCCATTGCTCCGTCGCCGATGACAACGCGACGTGAAATCGCATCGAGCAGACCGGGCTTGTGTTGATCGGGCATCACTACAGAGTAGTGGGCACCACGGATACCTCGAGTCGTAGGCTGTCGTGGTGAGTCCCCGAAACCTCGATGATCAGTCCCCGCCCGACGACGGTACCGACAAAATGGACAAATCAGGTGCCGACGCGGACATCCCCTTGGACGCCGCGCTGATCGAGGCCGTGCAGGATGCTGTGGCGAACGCCACAGACGTCGACGCCGACTACGACGAGGACGATCTGAACGACGACATTCCCGAGCTGCGTTCCCCGGTACTGGTCGCCGCTTTCGAGGGCTGGAACGACGCAGGCGACGCGGCGAGCGGCGCGGTCGAACATCTGGAGCTCATCTGGGATGCCAGCCCGCTGGCCGAGCTGGACTCCGAGGACTACTACGACTACCAGGTCAATAGGCCGACCGTTCGCCAGGTCGACGGGGTCACCCGCGAGATCGAGTGGCCGTCGACCCGATTGTCGGTGTGTTCACCGCCCGGTAGCGACCGTGACGTGGTCTTGTTGCGTGGTATCGAGCCCAACATGCGGTGGCGAAGCTTCTGCGACGACCTGCTCGAGTTCGTCGAGCAGCTGGGCGTCGAGACCGTCGTCATTCTCGGCGCGCTGCTGGCTGACACGCCGCATACACGCCCCGTCCCGGTGACCGGGACCGCGTACAGCACCGAGTCGGCCGAACAGTTCAACCTCGAGCAGACCCGCTACGAGGGGCCCACCGGCATCACCGGCGTTCTGCAGGACGAATGCGTCAAGGCCGGGGTGCCGGCCGTGTCGTTCTGGGCTGCCGTCCCCCATTACGTGTCGCAGCCACCGAACCCGAAGGCCACCGTGGCGTTGCTGCAGCGGGTCGAAGACGTACTCGACATCGAGGTGCCGCTCGGCGAGCTGCCCACGCAGGCCGAGGAGTGGGAGGAGGCGGTCAACGAGATGACCAAAGAGGACGAGGAGATCAGCGAGTACGTGCGCAGCCTCGAGGAGCGTGGTGACGCCGAGGTGGACATGTCCGATGCGATCGCCAAGATCGACGGTGACGCCATCGCCGCCGAGTTCGAGAAGTACCTCCGGCGACGCGGCCCGGGCAACTTCGGGCTCTGACCCGAACGCACACGAGGAGCCGGGAGCCGGTGAGGTCTTTCTGATGCCGACGTAACGTCACCGCAGCGGTGGCGTCACCCCGACACCGGAGCCTCGTGGGTATGGCCAGCACACCGCGATTTCTGCAAGGCGTCTTCTCCTTCACCGGCAACGGTCTGGACAAGCCCGAGTTGATCGATCCCAGCCTGAGTTTCGTCGTCCCCGAGGGGGTGACGGCTCAGCCGCTGTACTTCCGGGGCGGTAATTCGAGCGATGAACTGGTGGTCGTGACCTTGCTGCGCGACGGCAGCCCGATGCGTATGTTCCCGATGGGGGCCAAGAGCGGCGTCAACATTCCGTTGCGGGTCGTCGAGGACGTCGATCCCGATACCGTGCTCGAGCTGGTGATCGCGGCCCCCGCCGGAACCAACGGAGAGGTCGTCGTCGACTTCGGTCTGGTGCTGGTCTGATGCCTGCGGGAAAACAGCGATTGCTGGTGATCGGCAACGGAATGGCCGGTGCCCGGACGGTCGAGCAGATCCTCGAGCGAGACGGCAGCTCGCTGTTCGACATCACGATGATCGGCGACGAACCGTACGGCAATTACAACCGCATCATGCTCTCCCACGTGCTGTCCGGTGAGGCCACCGTCGACGACGAGGATCTCGTTCTCAACCCCATGAGTTGGTACAGCGAGAACGGCGTGACGTTGCACGTGGGCGATCGAGCGGTGTCGCTCGACCGGTTCTCCAAAACGGTTGTCTGCGAAAGCGGTCGGTCCGTCGACTACGACGTACTGATCATTGCCACCGGTAGCAACACGTTCTTCCCGAACATGGACGGTCTGCGCGAGTCCGACGGCAGGCTGGCACGTGGGGTGTTCGGATTCCGCACGATCGCCGACACCAACGGCATGTTGCAGATGGCGCAGTCAGGCGACGACGTGTCGGCGGTGGTGATCGGCGGCGGACTGCTCGGTCTCGAAGCAGCGTACGGACTGCGGACGCAGGGGCTGGACGTGAACGTGGTGCACTCCCCCGGGCACCTGATGAACCAGCAGCTCGACGAGCGCGGTGGACGAGTGTTGCGCAACAAGATCGAGTCGCTGGGCGTCGGTGTCCACACCTCGAAGAGGACCACCTCGGTGTTGCGGTCGGACGACGGTACCGTCATCGGCGTCGGTTTCAACGACGGCACCTCGCTGGACGCCGACATGGTCGTCGTGACCGCCGGAATTCGGCCCAGTGTCGATTTCGCCCGCGCCGGCGGCCTGGTCATCGAACGCGGAATCGTCGTCGACGACCAATTGCGCTGCGAGGACGAAGGTTCCATCTATGCCGTCGGCGAATGCTGTCAGCACCGCGGTGAGGTGTACGGCCTCGTCGCGCCCCTCTGGGAGCAGGCCGCTGTCCTGGCCGATGTACTCACCGGTGCCGATCCCGCTGCCGCATATCACGGTTCGCGTTTGACGACCAAGCTCAAGGTGGCCGGCGTCGACGTCGCGTCGATGGGGATCACCGCGCCCGAGCGCGACGACGACGAATTCGTTCAGTTCTACGAACCACGCAGTGGCACGTACAAATCGGTCATCGTGCGGAACAACAAGCTCGTCGGTGCCACTCTGCTGGGCGACATCTCCAAGGCCAACTTTCTCACCCAGGCGTTCGACGAGAGGGTGCCGCTGCCCGAGGAGCGCATCAGCATGCTCTTCGACATGGGAACGCCCTCTGCGGCAACAGGAGCCGCCGAACTGGCAGACGACGTTCAGGTGTGCAACTGCAACGGCGTCACCAAGGGCGCCATCGTGGCCTGCGTGCACGCCGGTGCCAAGAATCTGAGCGATGTGACCGCGAAGACCCGAGCAGGCAAGGGATGTGGGTCCTGCAAGGGGTTGGTGAAAGACATCATCGCGTGCGCATCCGGTGGCGCGGTCGAAGCGGACCCCACCGCAGACCGGTACGTGCCGTGTATCCCGATGACGAAGCCGGAACTGATCGAAGCAATCAGATCGCGGGACCTCCGGGCAGTCTCGCAGGTGTTCACGGCGCTTGCGACCGACGGCGTCGAGGACGCCGCCGCCAAGATGCCGCTGGCGTCACTGCTGCGCACCGTCTGGGGTCCGGATTGGGTGGACGAGCGCGGCGCACTGTTCATCAACGACCGGGTGCACGCCAACATTCAGCGGGACGGCACGTTCTCGGTGGTACCGCAGATGAAGGGTGGCGTCACTACCCCGGATCAACTGCGCAAGATCGCCGACGTCGCCGACAAGTACAACGTGCCGCTGGTCAAGGTCACCGGCGGACAGCGCATCGACCTCCTCGGGATCAAGAAGGAAGACCTACCCAAGGTGTGGGGCGATCTGGACATGCCCTCCGGCTTCGCCTACGGCAAGAGCATGCGCACGGTGAAAACCTGTGTGGGCAGCGACTTCTGCCGCTTCGGTCTCGGCGACTCGACGGCTCTCGGCATCGCGCTCGAAGAGCGGTTCCAAGGCTTGGAGACTCCCGCGAAACTCAAACTCGCGGTCGCCGGCTGCCCGCGCAACTGCTCGGAGGCGCTGTGCAAGGACTTCGGCGTGGTCTCGGTCGGCGAGGACAGGTGGGAGATCTACGTCGGCGGCGCGGCCGGGGCTCACATCCGCAAGGGAGATCTGTTGGCCACCGTGACGGGAGCCGAGGAGGTGATGACAGTGGCAGGCAGATTCATCCAGCACTATCGGGAGAACGCGCAGTGGCTCGAACGGACGTACGCCTGGGTTCCGCGCGTCGGCTTGGAGGAACTGCAGAGCGTTCTGATCGACGACCGTGACGGCATCGTCGCCGGACTCGACGAGCGACTGCAAACATCGGTCGACGGCTACGTGGACCCATGGCAGGACCGCACGGCACCCAAATCGCCTGCGCAGTTCGCACCCTCGCTGCCACTGCTCCCGCTGCCACAGGTGCCGGTCCGATGAGCGTCCCGGTGGGAGCGTTGGAAGACCTGACTCCCGGCGAGGGACGGGCCTACGTCGTGGATGGCAAACAGGTCGCGGTGTTCCTGCTAAGTGACGGCTCGGTGCGGGCGATGGACGCCGTCTGTCCGCACCGGGGCGGACCACTGGCCGACGGCCAGATCGACGGGTCCGTAGTCGTCTGCCCACTTCATCAATACGCCTTCTCTCTCGACGACGGCACCTGCCCGAGCGGCATCGACCCGGTGCGCACCTACCCCGCGGCCGTGGTGGACGGAAAAGTGACCGTGGAGCTGTAACCGGCACGGTCGAACAATTGGCACTCCTACCCCCAGGGTCATTCCGCAGGCTCCACTCCTCCCACCAGGGTCATTCCGCAGGCTCCACTCCTCCCACCAGGGTCATTCCGCAGGCTCCACTCCTCCCACCAGGGTCATTCCGCAGGCTCCACTCCTACCCCCTACCCTGTTCCAGTGACCGAATCAGGCGAGGACGCACGGCTGGGTGCCGCGAATGCGTTCGTGGAGGAAGACCGTCTCGGTCTCTTCTCGTTCGCCGTCGCCGAGAAAAGATCCGAATACCTGGCAGTACTGCGGGCGTTCGACACCGCTCGCGCGAACTACGTGGTGTTGCTGCACTCGGGCGACGTCGCCGACCTCATCGCTCGTAGCCCCGGGCGTCACGACGCGCTGACCACACTGGACATCGCACCCCTGCTCGATCAACTCCACGCCTGGGGTCTGCTCGAACGCAGCTACGACGGCACCCGCGCCGCGACCCTCGCCGAATACCGCAACCGGCACTTCGTCTACCAGTTCGGTCAGGCCGGCTACAAGGCCTACCGCGCGGTCGAGGACGTGCTCGGTGCGCGCCTGGACGACGCCTCGCTGTCCCGGCTGGTGTTGCCCGAGCTGCTGGCCGACATGCACGAGCTGGCCGAGGCGAACCGTCAGGCCGACGGCGACCGCATCTACCGCAAGCTCAGCAGACTCGATTCGACGTTGTCGGAGATGGCGACCCGCGCCGCCCACTTCTATCTGGTGCTGGGCGACCTGGTGCGCACCACCGAGATCACGCCCGAATCGTTCTTGGCGCACAAGGATGCACTGCTCACGCACATGCGTGAGTTCAGCTCCGATCTCACCCGCTATGCCCCCAAGTTGGCGGAAGCGATCGCACTCGTCGAGAGCACCGGCATCGAGGAACTCGTCGACCGTGCCGCGATCAGCGACGAACGAGTCTTTCTCTCCGTCGACGAGCGGCGAGCGGACTGGACCGACCGATGGGCCGGGTTGTCGCACTGGTTCGTCGCGGCCGAATCCGAGCTCAGCGAATCCGAGCGCCTCCGCGAGGGCACCATGAGCGCGATCGCTGCTGTGCTGTCACTGCTGCGGCGCGTCACCGAAACTCGTAAGGGTGGTGTGAGTCGCGAAAGCCAACTGCGTCACCTGGCCGGCTGGTTCGCTGCTGCCCCCACCGAGGACAGCGCACATGCTCTGTTTCACGCCGTGTTCGGCCTCGGCCGGACCCGGCACCTGTCGATGGTCCATCCCGACGCCGACATCATCCCCATGTCCCGATCATGGTGGGAGGCACCGCCGGTCGAGATCTCGCGCACGCTGGCCGAGACAGGACGTACTCCGACCCCCGGCGTTCCAGGGCGGGTACAGCGCAACGACGGCGGCATCAGACGACTGCGCGAGCAGCAACTCGAGTCGCAGCGATCGCGCAGTGCCGCCGCGCAGTCGCTCGCCTCGGCCGGAATCCACGACCGCATTCTGAACGAGCAGGAAACCGACGTGTTGCTGAGCCTGCTCAACGCCGCGTTGACTGCCCGGGTACGCGTGAGCGGACGCACCTCGGACTCGTCCGGATCGGACAGTGGCGTGCGCCTGACGCTGAGCGACAGCGATCGTTCGACGATCGTGCGCACCAGCCGTGGCCGATTGCATCTGGACCGCCTCGCCCTCGACGTCAGTGAGGTGGCGCGCCGGTGAGAGCACGTGAAATCTCCTCGCTCGCTCTGGATTCCTACCAGCGGGCTGCCCGAGTCGCATTGTCCAATCACCTGGTCACCGCGACGTACCCCGATCGAATCGCGTTACCGCTGCTGCGCAGGTGGGCAACCGAACTGCGTGAGGATCTCCTGGAGCTGTTCGGCTACCGCTTCGAGGTCACCGAGACGACCGCGCGTCTGTTCCCCGTGATCGATCGTCTCGACGACAGTCAACCCGCGCGAACGCCTTCCGAGCGGGTGTTCGACCGCCGCAGGTACGCGTATCTGGCGCTGGCGCTTGCCGCGCTCGGTCGGGCCGGAAACCAGATCACTCTGTCCGAACTCGCCGATCACGTGGCGACGGAGTCGAGTCAGGTGGACGGCGTCGAACTCACGACCGACCGCGCGAGCGACCGAGACGCATTCGTCGACGCGATCGGATGGCTGGCCACGCGTGGTGCGATCTCGCTGGCCGACGGCGACGCCACGGGCTGGGCGAACAATCCGACGGCCGGTGAGGCCCTGTACGACATCGACCGATCGGTGGTCGTCGCGATGTTTCGGCCGCCGCGTGCCGTGCAGCACCTGCGTTCGATTCGTGGCCTGCTGGCCGGCTCGGATGCCCCGATCGATCCCGAGGATTCCGATCTCGGACACATCGAGTCCGGGCGTGAGGCAGACCCGAAGGAAACGCTGCGTGCGGTACGCCGAGCGTTGGTCGAACACCCCGTCGTCTATCTCGACGATCTCGACGGAGACGCACGCACCGCCCTGACCGCCTCGCGCACCGTCGCCGACGTCGAGTTGCTCACCGGTCTCGTTGCCGAGCGTCGCGCCGAGGGCGTGGCCCTCATCGACACCTCGGGACGGTTGTCCGACCACCGCTTTCCCAGCACCGGAACGATCGCTCAGGTGGCGTTGCTCATCGCGGGAGAAATTTCCGATCGGGTCGTGGATCCCGACGCTCCGGCGCTCACAACGCATCCGCTACCTGCGAGCGACCTACTCGTCGAACAGCTGGACGACGCGATCCCCGGCGGCGGAATCTTCGGCGACCTGGCCGATTTCGGATTTCCCGCCGATCCGACGACGGTCGAGAACTCGGCGGAGCGCACACAGTACCCGCTGATCGAGGACAGTTGGCTGGTCTCGGTCGTCGACGATCTCGTGGACCGATTCGGTCGCACGTTCGCGGCGCAGTGGCAGACCGACCGGTACGGTCTACGCATCCGTGCGATTGCGCTGTTGCATCGACTTCGCTTGATACACAGCGTATCCGGCGGCGTGTTGGTGCTACCGGTGATCGCTCGGTACCGAGACGTGATGGTCAGCGTGCGTGACCGAGCCCCGCAGGACTCGCTCTTCGGCACCGAACAAGCCCCCAGTACCGATCCATCCGAAGTAGAGGCCTGAGTAGATGACCGCACACTCGAATCGCTTTAGGCCCACGCGCGCCGGAATCGTCAACCTGTGGGACTACCGGGATCAGGAGTTCTCCTTCGCCGACGGTCGGTTGGTGCTGCGTGGTCCCAACGGATCCGGCAAGACCAAAGCGCTCGAAGTGCTGTTTCCCTTCGTCCTCGACGGCCGGATCGAGCCGCGCCGACTCAACCCGTTCGCCGGTGAAGAGCGAACGATGAAGTCCAACCTGCTCTACCGAGGGCAGGAAAGCGCACATTCGTACGTGTGGATGGAATTCGGCCGCGGCTCGCGCGAGGACCCCGAATCGGTGACCGTCGGAATCGGTATGCGGGCGAGCCGCCACAACGACAAGGTGACCCGCTGGTACTTCGTGGCCGACGGCCGAGTGGGAGTAGACTTCTCGTTGTTGGGCTCCGACGACCGGCCGCTGACGAAGAAACAATTGGCCGAACAACTCGGCAGCGATGCCCTGACCGATCGTCCGGTCGACTACCGCGCCGCGATCGACGCCCGGATGTTCGGGCTCGGCGCGCAACGGTACGACCAGTTGATCAATTTGATTCTGACACTTCGCCGTCCGCAGTTGGCCAAGAATCTCGATCCGAAAGGGTTGTCCCAGGCGCTGACCGACGGTCTGCGTCCCCTCGACGAGCAACTGGTGCTCGAGGCAGCACGTTCCTTCAGCGACATGGAGGAAGTCGGACGCGCGCTGGAGGGACTGGCCCAAGCCGATCAGGCGGCCAGGAACTTCGTGTCGGTCTACTCCAAATACCTTCGCGTACAGACCCGTTCGGATGTCGAGCAAGTCTCGCGTCGGCTCGAAGCCGTGACGCACGCGACCACCGCGCACTTCGCCGCCGCCGCCCTGAAGGACCGGCGTCTGCTGGAACGGGCGGCCGCAGAGACGCGGTTCGACGAGGCCGAGCGTGCGCTCGATCAGGCCGTCGCAGACCGAGAAACCCTGCAGCGCTCGAGCGCGTACGAGGGCAAGCAGCAACTGGACGATCTCGCCGAATCCGCTGCGAAGCTGGAGGTCTCGACGGCGCAGCAGGCCGATCGCGCACGCAAAGCGCAAGCAGAACTGGAGCAGCGCACGGCCGAGGCGGCCCGGGCGGATTCGGCACTCCGGGACTCCGTTGCCGGAGTGACTCGCGCAGAGGACGAGCTGCAGACTGCGGCCGAGGACGCGGGCATCGTGTGGACACCGCTGCCCGGGACGGCGCGCAGTGATCAGATCAGTACCGCGCTTCGTGGGCACGCCGAGGAACGGGACGGCGACGTACGTGCAGTGCGTGAGGCGCTGACTACCGTCGAGAAGGCGTCGACGGAACGCGCTCGCGCGGAGAAGGCCGCAACGAAGGCGCGCGAGTTGCTCGAAGCAGCCGCGGCTGCCGTCACCGAGGCCGAGGCGACGGTGGACCTGGAGAAGGCGCAGTTCGCTTCGGGTCTGCGGGCCTGGTGGTCGAGCAACTCTTCGCTCTACTCCTCCGCAGGCATCACCTCCGCTGTGTTCGAGGCCCTCGACGCAGCCCTGGCAGGCATCGGCGACGACGACGCCCCGAGCCTGGAATCCGTGCTCGCCGAGCAGACCTCGGACGGTATCGACGCGATTCGCGCCCGGCAGGCACAGGCACGCGTCGACGTGGCCGCGCGCGAGGCCGAGGTGAAGGCGCTGCGGGGCGAACTGTCCCTGGTGCGAGCCGAACACGACGATGCCCCACCACCGTTCGCAGCGCGCACCGACAGCCGTGCCGATCTCTCGGGCGCACCACTGTGGCAACTGGTTCGGTTTGCCGATGCGGTCTCCTCTGCCGACGCGGCGGGGATCGAATCCGCACTGCAGGCCGCGAACCTGCTCGACGGGTGGATTCATCCGACCGCAGACTCCCCCGTCGACGCGACGTCGGAGCAATATCTGTCGCCGCTACCGGTGGCCGCGAGGCCGACCGGTTCGACGCTCGCGTCCGTGCTGGAACCCGAGCCCGGTACTGCCGTCCAGGAATCGCGAATCCTCGATGTACTGAATTCGATTGCATTGCAGCAGGATCGAAACGACCTCTCGGACAGTTCTGTCTCGATAGGCGTCGACGGTCGGTACTGGCAGGGAGTGCAGCAGGGTCGCCACGCAAAACCGGATGCCGAGTACATCGGTGCCACGGCGCGGGCGCGTCGGCGAGAGCAGCGCATCGCCGAGCTCGGTGCTGCGATCGATTCCGCGACAGCCGAACTCGCGACCGCGACCGCCGCCGAGCTGGCGGCACGCGAGCTGGTGCAGGCGTTGAACGCGGCCGCCAAGCAGCTCCCCCGAGTCTCGGCCATCGTGAAGGCGCAACGTGCCGTCACGGCAGCCGCAGGCGCGCTGCGCACCTCGAAAGATGCGTCTGCAGCGGCAGACAGAGAATTCGACCAGGCGATCGCCGACCTGTCCGCGAAAGAGAAACAACTGCGCTCCGTCGCCGTGGCCCATCGCACCCCATACCTGGGCCGCGATGTCGATGCCCTCGCCGCAGCGATTCGCCATTTCGAGCATCAGGGCGCAGCGGTCATCCGTAAACGCAGCGACCACGCACGCGAGACCGAGCGGGCGCGCGAGGCCACCAACCGCCTCGAGGAGGCCACCGGACTGGCCGAGGAACTCGCCGAGGAAGCCGCGATAGCCGACGAGAGCTATCGGCAACAGCTGCAGCGTCTGGAATTGCTGAGCGAGAAACTCGGTGCCACGGCCGAACAGATCAACACCGATCTCGACAACGCGCGCGATCGCATCGAGAAGTGCCGAGCCGAGCAGCGAGCAGCCCGAAAGGCGGACAAGGAAGCCGGCGAGGCGATCGGCAAGGCCGAGGGTGCATGCAACACGGCGCTCGAGAGCCTGCGCGCTGCCGTGACCGAGACCCTGGGTGATGCCGTCCGACTGGCACCGTACGCCCGCAAGGATCTGCTGCATATCCTCGGCGTGCACGAGACGTACACGTGGCCGGCCAGCGACTCGGCGTGGCTGACGGTCGAACAGATCCTGTATCGGGTTCAGCAGGCCGCCGGCCCCGACGACGACGTCCCGGTACTTCCACCGGTGGTGCTCGCGCTGTATTCGGCTCTCGACACGGCGACGGCGTCGGTGAAAGTGAGCGACTCGAGCCGGAAGTCGACACGAACGGCGCTGACGAGCGCACTGCAGGAGTTCGACTCGCAACTGGCCGCTTCCGGTCAGGACTACCGCCTGCAGTGGGACGCACCGGACGGGTTGACGGTGGTACGCGTGCAGGACGAGCAGGGCTATTCCTCGGTCGGAGACTTCGCCGACCGCATCGGTGCCGCCAGGGCCGACCAGGAACTGCTCTTGACCGAGCAGGAACGCCGAATTCTCGAAGACGCGCTGCTGACCGGGTTGGCGCAGCAGATTCACGAGCGCACCGTCGACGCACGCGAGCTGATCGCCCAGATGTCCGCCGAGATGAAGCAACGCCGTATGTCCTCGGGCAACACGATCGGCGTGCACTGGGTGCTCGCGGACAACCTCGACGACGGGGCGCGGGCAGTGTCCAAGCTGCTCGACCGCGATGCCTCGGCGCTGAGCCAGGACGATCTGGCCGCGATGCGCGCACACTTCGCATCGGAGATCAGGATCGCTCGTGCGGCACATCCGGAACGGTCGTATCCCGAGATCCTGTCCGCGACACTGGACTATCGCCGCTGGCGGGTGTTCGCGTTCACGCTCATCAGCGGCGAAGGCAACGAGGATCGTCTGACCGTCGCTCGTCACAGTGCACTCTCGGGCGGTGAGCAATCGGTGTCGCTGCATTTGCCGCTGTTCGCCGCGGCGCACGTGATGCTCTCGTCCGCCGATCCGCATTCACCGCGGCTGCTGGCGCTGGACGAGGCGTTCGCCGGTGTCGACGACAACGGTCGTAGCGAATTGCTCGGACTGAGTGTGCAATTCGACCTGGATCTGTTCATGACCGGTTACGACCTGTGGATCACCTACGCGGACGTCCCCGGTTGCGCACACTACGATTTGGCGCACTCGACCGCCGAGAACACCGTCAGCGCAGCACTTCTGGTGTGGGAGAACGGTGAATTGTTCGCCGAACACGACGGCACCGACCTCGCAGCCGCCCTCGGATCACCGTTGACCCGCCGGGTGCCGACCCGAACCGAAGGTGGGCTGGAGTTTGGCCGGTAACAGTGAGTGGCGAGGCAGCGTCGAATTGGCGGCGCTGTTGGACGCTGCGCGAAAGAAGTTGGAGTCCAACTGGCTTCGTGTCGGCGGCAACATCACCGTCGACCTGAGTGATGCGCCGGAACTGTGGCGTCTGTGCAGTGCCATCTCGAAGTCCAACTCCAGCCTGCACTCTCGGGCACGGAGCACCCGGCTCGATCTCGAGCGGTTCGACGCGTGGTTGAGCCATCCGCTCAACGGCGGTATCGGTCTGATCGACACCCTTGCCGGTCAGGCACCACTGCAGGACAAGAAGCGCATTGCGGCCGACAAGGCTCAGGTGCGCGCCGATGCGCTCGATCGGGCGCGTGAGGCGCTCGGCGGTGGTACCGATCGCGAGTGGATCGAGCACTGGATCGCGTCGTTGCTCAATCAGGACGGCACCCTCGGTGGCCGCGTCGCCGTCGACGCGCTCGGGGTCGCAACGCAAGTCCTGGCGCTGCTCCCGGTGGACGGGATGTCGCTCACCGAGCTGGCGGAACTGGCCACCGGTGATACCAAGGCCCTCACGGGCGGCGGTGCCGCGAAACTCGTCCTCGATGCATTGTCGTTGCGCGAGAACGTGCCTCGACCCGTCGATCCAGTGGGGATCAGAGCGCTGTGGGAAACGGCCGGGGTGTCGGTCGACGCCGTGTCGAGCCGGGTACTGGTTCTCGGCTACCGCGTCGTAGAGACCCACACGGTGGCTCGCTGGCTCAACGAAGCAGCCGACGAGGGCGTGCCCTTTCCCGTCACCGTGGACATGCTCGCGCGCGGCCCTCTCACCAACAGCTCGTCGACCGTGTTCGTGTGCGAGAACGTCGCTGTGCTCGCGGCCGCAGCCCGCTCTCTCGGCTCGAACTGTGCCAGCTTGATCTGCACCGACGGTCAGCCCTCGGCCGCCGTGCATCGGCTGCTGGCTGCGCGCGCCCCCGGCACCACGATCGAATGGCGTGCCGACTTCGACTGGGCCGGAATGCACATGGTGACCCGCGCACTCACCCGGTACGACGCGGTGCCGTGGCGAATGGACGTCGACTCGTACCGCCGCGCACTGGACGCGCGCAACTCGGAACCACTGAAGGGGCATCCCACGGACACTCCGTGGGACCCGGAACTGGCTGCTGCACTGCGGGATTCGGGACGAGCGGTCATGGAAGAACGCCTGATCCCGGATCTGCTGGCGGATCTACGCCTGGGGCCCGCGGACTAACGCAGCGGAACTCCGAGCAGCGCATCGACCGCATCGGCGAAAGTGCCGGGTGCGGTCGCATCCGATCCACCGCGCTCGACTGCGAAACTCGCCCACGCGTCGAGGGCGTCGAGAGCCTTGGGCGTGTCGAGGTCATCGGCCAGATGCTGACGCAGGCGGTTGACGACGTCGTCGGCCGACGCTGCGGACTCGAGCGCCGCTGCTCGACGCCACAGCGCGAGGCGGGTGTGGGCTCGCTCGAGGACCTCGTCGGACCACGGCCGATCCTGCCGGTAGTGGCCCGCGAGCAGGCCCAGCCGCACCGCGGCCGGATCGACGTTCTCTGCGCGGAGCTTCGAGACGAACACCAGGTTGCCGCGGCTCTTCGACATCTTCTCGCCGTCGAGACCGATCATTCCCGTGTGCACGTAGTGCCGGGCGAACCGAGGGTCACCGGTTGCCGCCTCGGCGTGTGCTGCCGAGAACTCGTGGTGCGGGAAGATGAGATCGCTTCCGCCGCCCTGGATGTCGAAACCGGTTCCGATGCGGTTCAATGCAATGGCAGCGCATTCGATGTGCCAGCCCGGTCGGCCGGGGCCCCACGGCGACGGCCACGACGGTTCGCCGGGACGTACCGAGCGCCACAGCAGCGCATCGAGTGAATCGCGCTTGCCCGCACGATCGGGATCTCCGCCGCGTTCGGCGAAGAACGTGTCCATGGTGGGACGGTCGTAGCCGGATTCGTAGCCGAACTGCTCGGTTGCGTCGGCACGGAAGTACACGTCGGGGTACTCCGCGTCGTCGACGACGTAGGCAGCGCCGGACGCCACCAGCTTCTCCACCAGTTCGACGACCTCCTCCACCGACTCGACGGCACCGATGTAGTCGTGCGGAGGCACGACCCGCAGAGCCTCCATGTCGGCGCGAAACAGCTCGATCTCGCGCGCACCGAGATCGCGCCAATCCTCACCGTCACGATTCGCGCGCTCGAACAGCGGATCGTCGACATCGGTGACGTTCTGCACGTAGTGCACGTCGATACCCGCATCACGCCACAAGCGGTTGATCAGATCGAACGTCAGATACGTTGCCGCATGTCCCAGGTGGGTGGCGTCGTACGGGGTGATTCCGCAGACGTACATGCGAGCGGTCGAACCGGGGGTGACCGGACGGACCTGGCGATCTGCGGTATCGAACAACCGAAGCGCTGGACCCTGTCCTGGGATTGTCGGGATCTCCGGGCTGGACCAAGAATGCATGCAGCCGAGCCTATCCGAGCCCGTTCAGAAGGCGGGCCACGGTATCGGTCTGCTCGATCGAGGTTCCGGCATGACCGGGCGCGCGATCAGCTGCTGGGCCCGATCCAACACCGCAACGGTTTCGGCCAGCGTTATCTTGTCGACCAGCCGTGGAGCGATGACGGTGTCGAAGGTCTCGACGAACCGCACGACGTCGGCCATCAGAGCATCGTCGACCGCCTGGCCTGCCCACCCCCAGAGAACCGTGCGCAGCTTGTTCTCGGCGTGCAGGCAGATGCCGTGATCCACCCCGTAGACATAACCGTCGAGACCTTCGAGGGCATGCCCACCCTTGCGATCTGCATTGTTGAGAATGACGTCGAGAACCGCCATCCGCTGCAGGCGTGGATCGTCGGCATGGATCAGAGCGATCTCTTCCCCATCGCCGTCGTAGGCCTGCAACACCGGAATCCAGCCCGCCGGAACGAGATCGGGACGGCAGATGTCGACCAGGTCCACGCGGCCCTCGACCCGCTCCTCGGGAGTATCTATCCACTTCTGCACCATGCCGGGACCGAACGGACCGTCGCGCAGCACCGTGGGCGGAATCACGCCCCACCCGAGCGCCTCGGAGATCTCGTACGACGCCACCTCCCGCCCGGCGAGGGTGCCGTCGGGAAAGTCCCAGAGCGGCACCTCTCCGCGCACGGGTTTGTACACGCACCGCACTGCCGAGTCGCCGTCGCCCGCCTCGCACACGAGGGTGGCGTTGGACGCCGAAACCACCCGGCCGACCACAGTCAGCTCGCCGGTCTCCATGGTCTCGCGGCCCTCGAAGGGAGGTAGTTCGACGGTCAAGACTCGTCGACCTCTGTCACCGGACCGAAGGTGGCACCGCGGCGGTAGCCGTTCGTCCTGATGCAGACGTGTCCCTCGGGGGCGAGCGGCAGGCCGCACAGCGGGCACGGCGCTCGGCCGGCCGCCACGACCAGCTCGGACCGCGCTGCGAACTCGCGAGCCTGAACGGGTGTCAGAAACACTCGAACCGCGTCGGGGCCCTCGTCGGTGTCGTCGAGCACGACGGATTCGTCGACCTCGACCTCACTGACGGCCAACAACTCCACCACGACGGCATTGGCATCGGCGTCCCAACCCAACCCCATCGTGCCGACCCTGAATTCGGTGTCGATCGGGGTCACCAACGGGCTGGTGTCGAGTGTCTCGGCCTCCTCGGTCGGCACATCGGTACCGAAGCGACGCTGCACCTCCTCGAGCAGCAGTCCCATTCGATCGGCCAGCACCTGTACCTGCTGCTTCTCCAACGCGACCGAGACCACTCGGGCATCGTGCACCGCCTGGAGAAAGAACGTTCGGTCACCCGGCTCACCTACGGTCCCGGCGACGAAACGATCAGGGGTGCGAAAAACGTGTATGGCGCGCGGCATTGCACCTCCTAACGACTCGAAAAGCTCCGCGAAACGAATCGCGAACTTCCATTATCGGCCACAGATCGACCGTGGACGGTATTGCTCGCCCTCCAGCCTGCCACCGATCGGGAGATCGGCGGCGAACCGGCATCTCTAGGTGCCCGCGCCGCCGCCCACCACTGCATCGGACGAGTCTGCAACGTCGGGTTTCGCGCCTGCTTCGTCGGACGTCGGCTCTTCCGCCTTCGGCACGAACACGCTCAAGTCGGATCCGGTGTCGTTGGTCCGCAACACGAACGGCCGAGTCGAGGTGTAGCGCACGACGCTGATCGACGCCGGATCGGCAACGATCCGCTGGAAGGAATCGAGATGGGCACCCATCGCATCGGACAGCACCGACTTGATCACATCCCCGTGAGAGCAGGCCACCCACAGCACATCCCGGCCGTGGTGGGCGGCCAGCCGCGCATCGTGCTCCCGTATCGCCTGGACCGCGCGTTGCTGCACCGTAGCCAAGCCTTCGCCTTCGGGGAACACCGCCGCGGACGGATGCTGCTGAACGACCTTCCACAGCGGCTCGGCCAGCAGCTTCTTGATGGTTCGACCGGTCCATTGTCCGTAGTCGACCTCGACGATCCTGTCCTCGACCATCGGAGTCAGCCCCAACCGAGTGGCCAACGGTTCCACGGTCTGCTCGCACCGCAACAACGGAGAGCGCACGATCTCCACGACCGGGAGGACCCCCAGCCGTTCGGCAACCGCCTGTGCCTGCTCTCGGCCCCGGTCGTCGAGCTCCACCCCTTCGCTCCGACCTGCGAGCGTGCCCGCAGTGTTCGACGTCGAACGTCCATGGCGAAGCAAGATGACTGTCATTGCTCCGAGCCTAACGAGGAACGGTTCACGTAGCCGAGACAACCCCGCCGGCCAGCAGACCCAGAACAACGACACCGAGCACGATGCGGTAACCGACGAACCAGTACAGCGAATGGTTCGCGACGAACTTGAGCAGCCAGGCGATCGAGGCATAACCCAGGCCGAACGCGATGATCGTGGCCACCAGCAGCTGTGGTCCCGACGCGGCGAGGCCGGAGCCGACCGGCTCGAAGGCGTCGGGCAGCGAGAACAAGCCGGACGCCGTGACGGCCGGGATGGCGAGCAGGAACGAAAACCGCACTGCAGCTTCGCGTTCGAGTCCGAGGAACAGGCCGGCGCTGGTGGTGGCTCCGGAGCGGGACACTCCGGGAATCAGCGCCAGGCATTGAGCGAGGCCCATGAAGATGCCGTCCCTGGTGGTGAGTTCCTCGATCGGCCGTTCCTTACGGCCCAGCTTCTCCGCGACGGCGATGACTACGGCGAAAGCGATCAGCATGAACGCGATCAGATACAGATTGCGCGCACCGGTGCGGATCTGATCCTTGAACAACAGACCCAGAATGCCGATCGGGATGGTGGCGATGATCACGTACCACCCCATACGGTAATCGAGACCCCGTTCTTCTTTCCTGCGCAATCCGACGAACCAGGCCTTGATGATTCTGACGATGTCGCGCCAGAAGAACAGCAGGACAGCGGCTTCGGTACCCAGCTGCGTCACCGCGGTGAACGACGCGCCGGCGTCCTCGTTCCAGAACACCCCCGACACGATTCGCAGATGCCCGGAAGAGGAAATGGGGAGGAACTCCGTCAGTCCCTGGACTGCGCCGAGGATGATCGCCTGCAGCCACGTCATGTCGATCATGCGGCGCCCCGTCCCAGCGTCGAAGTGGACGATTCGATTGTTGCCGGCGCGTGGGCGAGTGCCCGCCCCCTGGATTCGCGATTCACGGGGACGACCGTACCCGGCGCGGCACTTGCGCACCGAGCGGCGCGGCGCACTACTGTGCACTGGCGGCAGGCCAGTACGAACCCGACGATCACAGGCAAAAGGACATTCGGCACATATGAAGCAGAGATCGGTCGGCACCAGCGGACTTCGGGTGTCGAGGCTCGGCCTCGGCACTCTCGGGTGGGGCAGCGGGACCGATGGGGACGACGCTGCGGCGCAGTTGTCGGCGTTCGCCGAGGCGGGCGGCACCCTGGTCGATACGTCTCCGGCGTACGGCGACGGTCGAGCTCAGCGAGTACTCGCGGAGTTGCTCGACGATGTGGTTCCTCGACAGGACTTGGTGATCAGCAGTGCCGCGGGGGTCGGTTCGCGGTACGGCCGGTATCACGTCGATTGCTCGAGGCGCGGACTGCTCGGTCAGTTGGACGCAACGCTGCGTGAGCTCGGTACCGACTATCTCGACCTGTGGCAGGTAGCCACGTGGGATCCGATGACCCCGGTCGACGAGGTGGCGGCGACACTCGACTACGCCGTCTCGAGTGGACGGGTTCGCTACACCGGTGCCCGCGGGTATCTGGGCTGGCAGTTGGCCACGGCTGCCGGTGCGGCCGGTATCGGACGGATCGTGTCGACGCAGGCGGAGTACTCACTGTTGGCCCGTGGGATCGAGGACGAACTGGTTCCCGCCGCCCTGCACCACGGCATAGGCATCCTCGCGGCGGTTCCCCTGGCGGGTGGTGTCCTGACGGGTAAGTACCGCAACGGGATTCCGGCCGATTCGCGCGGGGCCGACGAGCTACACGCCGACGCGGTGAATGCGTACCTGACCGACTCGGCGGTAGGTGTCGTCGATGCGGCGGTCACGGCCGCCGATGGTCTTGCCACCTCTCCCCTGGTCGTCGCCCTTGCGTGGGCCCGTGATCGTCCCGGGGTGAGCAGTGCGATCGTCGGTGCCCGCGATCTGGCCCAGTTGATGGGTGCTCTGATGGCCGAGGAGCTCGAACTGCCGGCGGCCATCACGTCGGCCCTGGACGACGTCAGCGGTTGATCGCAGGTGCTGCTCGGCCTGGGTGAGGTCACCTGAAGGTCGGGCAGGCTAACCTATGGTCGTGATCGTCAAACGCCTCGCCGCCGCGCTGCTGACGGCCGGACTGCTGGTGTCGTGTTCGGTGAACAACTCCGCGGCACCGGACTCCGGCACGATCGGCCCCCGCACCGCCGTCGTCGACGACCCCGATCCGGAGCCCATCGCGGTCGATCCGGCTGCCGAACTACCGGTCACCGTCACCGGTTTCGACGGCGTGCCCGTCACGATTTCGGACAACAGCAGGATCGTGGCGGCCGACCAGTACGGCACCCTCGCCGAAACGGTGTTCGCGCTCGGACTCGGCGACAATCTCGTCGGGCGCGACACCTCGGCGTCGTTTCCCGCGGCAGCAGACGTACCCGACGTCACCCCTACCGGCCACTCGCTCAGTGCCGAAGGCATTCTCGCGCTGTCGCCGACGGTCGTCCTGACCGACACCAGTATCGGCCCGCGCGCTGTCCAGGATCAGATTCGGGCCGCGGGAATTCCGGTCGTCTACTTCGACCCCGCTCGAACTCTGGCCGGGGTAGCAGGACAGATCGACGCTGTTGCGGCGGCTCTCGGGGTTCCCGACGCCGGTTCCGCACTGGCGCAACGGGCAACCGAAGAGATTGCCGCCGCGACACAGAACGCGCCCCGATCCGACGAGCCGCTGAAGGTTGCGTTCTTGTACATGCGTGGTCCGGCGATCAAGATGCTCGCCGGTCCGGGTTCCGGAGCGGACGCTCTCATCGAGGCGATCGGTGCTCGGGATGCAGGGGTCGAATCGGGTCTGACCGAACAGTTCGTCCCGGTGACCAGTGAGGCACTCATCGCTGCGGCACCCGACGTGATTCTCATGATGACCAAGGGGCTGCAATCGATCGGCGGGATCGACGGGCTCGAGCAGATACCCGGTATCGCGCAGACGCCCGCCGGCCAGCAGCGTCGGGTGGTCGACATGGACGACGGCACCGTTCTCAGTTTCGGTCCGAACACCGGAAAGGTGCTGGCTGCATTGTCGAAGGCCGTCTACGAACCTGCCTCATGAGCGACGTGTCGTCTGCGCGGTCGCGGTCGGGTACGACGCGGGTGGTCTCGACGTTCGTCGTGCTGGCGGTCGCGCTGTTGGTCCTGGCCTTGGTGTCGGCTGTCGTAGGGCAGGTACCGACGACTCCGGCGGAAGTGTTGGGGAGTCTGACGCATCGGGTGGGCCTCGACATCGGCCCGATGCCCGCTCACCCCAGCGGCGAGGTGACCCTCTGGCAGGTCCGGTTTCCTCGGCTGACCCTCGCGATGCTCGTCGGTGCCTGTCTGGGATGCGCGGGTGCACTGCTCCAGGGTGTGTTCGCCAACCCTCTCGCCGAACCCGGTGTCGTCGGCGTGTCGTCGGGCGCGGCTGTCGGTGCGAGCTCGGTCTTCGTCCTGGGCGGCAGCTTTGCCGGGGTCTGGACCGTTGCGCTCGCAGCCTTCGTGGGCGGACTCGTCACCACGATTGCGGTCTACTTCCTGGCTCGCAATGCCGGCCGAACCGAGGTGGTGACCCTCATCCTCACCGGAGTCGCCGTCAATGCGTTCGCCGGCGGCGTGATCGCGTTCTTCACGTTCGTCGCCAGCCCGGCCGCTCGCGACCAGATCGTCTTCTGGCAGTTGGGATCCCTTGCCGGTGCCACGTGGCAGTCGGTCGCGGTGGTCGGTCCGCTGGCCTTGGTCGGGATCGGAGCGTCGTCGATGATCGCCCGCCGACTGGACCTGCTCGCACTCGGTGAGAACGTGGCGCGCCATCTCGGCGTGAACGTCGAGCGCCTGCGTCAGTTCGCCATCGTGGTCGTCGCAGTGCTCGTCGCGTCCGGAGTGGCGTTCACCGGGATCATCCTGTTCGTGGGTCTGGTGGTACCCCACGCCATGCGCATGGTGCTCGGTCCGGCGCACCGGGTACTCATCCCTGCCAGCGCACTCGCGGGAGGCGTGGTCCTCCTCGGGGCCGATCTCGTCACGCGGACGCTCGTGGCGAACGTCGACCTTCCGCTCGGGATGGTGACCTCGTTGGCGGGCGCACCGTTCTTCTTCTGGCTGCTGCGCCGCACCCGGGCTCGTCAGGGCGGCTGGGCATGATCGGGAAGTTCGGTGGACACCGTTCCGACATTCCTGCCGACCCGACACCGGGTTCACGCACCCTGGTCGCCGTGGGGGTCGGCGCACACCGCGGTGACCGGGCCGTTCTGAACGACGTGCATCTCGAGGTCGTCGTCGGAGAGATTCTGGCTCTCGTGGGCCCGAACGGGGCGGGTAAGTCCACGTTGCTGTCGGTCCTGTCCGGAGACACCGAGCCCAGTTCCGGATCGGTACTGCTCGGCGAGAGACCACTGTCCCGCTTCCGGCCGGTCGACCTCGCGCGACGACGCGCCGTGCTCCCGCAACAGCACGCGATCGGGTTCGCATTCACCGTCGAGCAGATCGTGCGGATGGGCCGAGCTCCGTGGACCGGAACGTCGGCGGTACGCGAGGACGACGCGCAGGTGGCCGCCGCCATGGCCGCCTGCGACGTGTCCGAATTCGCCGGACGTCCGTTCGGTTTCCTATCCGGCGGTGAGCAGTCCCGAGTCGCGTTGGCCCGTGTCATGGCACAGCGCACCGCCACGATCATGCTCGACGAACCCACCGCGGCGCTCGATGTGGGACACCAGGAGTCGGTGATGGCCGTGGTGCGTTCACTGGCCGCGTCCGGTCGTGCCGTGGTTGTCGTACTGCACGATCTGGGGCTTGCTGCGGCCTACGCCGATCGGGTCGCGATTCTCGACGCAGGCGAGCTGGTGGCTACGGGACCGCCCCGGGAGGTTCTCACCGCCGAGCGGCTCGGCCGGATCTACCGACACCCGGTCGATGTCTTCGACCACCCCGTCACCGGTGAGCAACTGGTGATCCCGAAGCGGGGTCAGGAGTGAAGCCTGCGGAACGACCAGGGTTCAGAAACCCTCGAGCGCAGAGTTGACGCGATTGAAGAAGGCCCGGACTGCCGTGTCTCGCAGTGACACATCCGACAGCTGCTGAGCGTGAGCGACTGCGTCACGAACCACCCCGATGATGCTGCGTTCGTCGGTCAGATCGATCTCGGTGACCGAGTGCTCGGCGACGGCGTCCACTTCGGTTCGATCCGGCACGGCCGACACGACATCGGCCCGATAGATCTTCACGTAGAGCGTGCTGCGCTGCACTCTGAACGCGAACGCGCGTCCGTCGTCGGTTCTGCCGAAGCCGTTGGCGTGCGTACCCGCATTCACTTCCTCGACCACGAAGTGCGTTCCTTCGGATCCCACATCCGCTCCCATGTCGTGCTCGTTCACGAATTCGATGCCGATCGAACACGCTACCGTCTCCGCGCCCCCGACGAACGGCACCGAGTCCCGGGCTGTCGATTTCGCCGAGGTCGACGCGCGCTGGTACAGATGTGGCAGCGCCTTACCAGGGGCAGTCACCACAGGAAGTAGGTTCGGTTCCATGCGAACACCGTCGGCACGTACGGCCAGGACGGCAGTGGCGTCCGCGCTCGCCGTCGTCACACTCGTCGGTTTGGGTGGTTGCTCGAGCGAGGACGAGAACGCCGACGAGATCTCCGTCGAGCCGCAGCCGCCGGCCTTGTCCCCCGCGACTGCAGTGGCTCCGGCCGGAGTCGTCCGCGCCTTCGCTCCCGTGGACGCACTGACTTTCGATTCTGCAACGCGCACTCTGGTTGCCCTGACCGACGCGTCGACCACCGTGAGCCTGGTGGACGGGGAGGCGTCGAGCGAGCCCCGCGTGGTGGATCTGGGCGGATCCGCTGCAGAGCTGGTCGCCGGGCGCGACTCGAGTGTCTTGGTTCCGATGGACGGAGTTCTCTCGAGGATCACCGTGGCAGACGCTCAGCGCACCGATACCCCCGTCGACGGCCGGACTCTGTCGGCTGCCGATCTACCCGACGGCACCACGGCGGTCGGTGACGCCACCGGGCGTATCCGCATTCTCGACGCCGCCGGACAGGTGACGAGCACGGTCTCAGGACCGGGCGTGACCTCGGCCGACGCGTTGGCCAGCACACCGGACGGTGTCTCGGTACTCGATCGCCGCCAGACCTCGATCACCGATCTGAACCTCGACGACGACACCCTCGGTGTGGCCCTGCGCGCGGGCGAAGGCGCCGCCGAGATGACCAGCGACGAGTACGGACGACTTCTGGTCACCGACTCGACCGGCACCGAGCTGCTGGTCTTCACCTCGCACGATCTGCTGATGCGGCAACGGTTTCCGGTCGGGTCCGCGCCCTGGGCGATCGCCTACGATGAACAATCCGGTATTGCATGGGTCACCTTGCCGGCTCGCAACGAGGTGGTCGGGTACACACTCGACACCGGAATTCCGGTCGAGGCGCAACGGTTGCCCACTGTGCGACAGCCGAACTCGGTTGCCGTCGACGCGGATACCGGCGATCTGTACGTGGGATCGGCGACCGGGGACGGGCTGCAGCGCATCCCCGCCGCGGGCCGTTGACCTGCTGAATCGGCAGGAGACGGTACCCGCAGGAACGACCCTCGAGAATGGTGGAGGCACGTGAACGCACACGAGAATTCGATGCCGGGCCGAGCGAAGATGCCCGTCGGGTGGGAGGTGTCCCCGTCCGACGACTGGGAGTACGTCCCTCTCCGGTTGCCACCGGACGTCACTCGCGTGACCGCATCGATGCGGCTCGCGATTCAGGCCGAATTCGGCGGCTGGGAGCTGTCTCGGGTACGTCTGTACACCGACGGAAGTCGCCGCGTGTTGCTCAAGCGCAAGAAGACCGCACATCATGTGCCGGAGCCCGGAATCTGACCGGCTCGACGGCAGCACCGATCGACTCCGAACAACGACCCTGAAGTACCGACCCTGAAGTACCGACCGGAAAGAAGACCGTGGGAGACCGTCTGTACCGCGTCCTGTTGCGCCTGATGTTCCTCGTATCGCCGGAGAGGATTCATCACCTCGCGTTCGGTGTTCTCAGGGCTGTTGCGGCGCTTCCTCCGCTTCGTAAGCTGGCAAGTGCACTGTTCGTCGTCGACGATCCGCGGTTGCGTTCGACGGCATTCGGCATCGAGTTTCCGGCACCCCTCGGGCTTGCGGCCGGGTTCGACAAGAACGCCGATGGCATCGATGCGTGGGCCCCGCTGGGGTTCGGGTTCGCCGAGATCGGCACCGTGACTGCGCAGGGGCAACCCGGCAATCCGACGCCTCGTCTGTTCCGGCTGCCTCTCGACCGCGCGATCATCAATCGGATGGGCTTCAACAACCACGGTGCGGAGTACGCGGCCGCGAAACTGCGTTCGCGCAGAACGCGGATTCCCATCGGTGCGAACATCGGCAAGACGAAGATCGTCGAGCCGGCGGATGCCGCCGCCGATTACACCACCAGCGCCCGCTTGCTAGGCCCTCTGGCAGATTTTGTCGTCGTCAATGTCAGCTCCCCCAACACGCCGGGTCTACGGGATCTGCAGGCCGTCGAGTCGTTGCGGCCGATTCTGGTTGCTGTGCAGTCGGTGGTGTCGGTGCCGGTTCTAGTCAAGATTGCGCCGGACCTGTCCGACGAGGACATCGACGCCGTCGCTGATCTGGCTGTCGAACTCGGCCTCGACGGCATCGTGGCGACCAACACGACTGTCTCTCGCGACGGACTCCGTACCGACGCGGAGGCGGTCGCGGCCATCGGTGCAGGCGGGCTGTCCGGTGCTCCACTGCAGGCTCGCTCGCTGGACGTCATTCGGCGCCTCTACCGCCGGGTCGGGACGCAGCTGACGCTGATCTCGGTGGGAGGAATCGAAACGGAAGAGCAGGCCTGGGAACGTATCGTTGCCGGTGCGTCCCTGGTGCAGGGATACACCGGGTTCATCTACGGCGGACCGCTGTGGATCAGGAACATCAACCGTGGTCTGCTGTCCCGACTCGAGCAGCACGGATTCGCTCGTCTGGCCGACGCAGTGGGTTCGGAGAACAGGCACTGACACCCCCGTCGTGCGCGTTTTGCGTACCCAGAGGTACGCAAAACGCGCACGACGAGACCCAGATCAGGCCTCGTAGGTGCCCGTGATCACGGCACGTCCGATGGCGTGCGAGAACAGGTTGAACCCGAGGTACGCCGGGGTCGCCGTCTCGTCGACTTCGAGCCGATCGACGTCCACGGCGTGCACCGCGATGAAGTAGCGGTGTGGGCCGTGGCCTGCGGGTGGGGCAGCACCGATGTACCGGAACAGGCCCGCGTCGTTCTTCAGCGTCACGGCCGTACTGGGCACCCCGGTTCCACCGTCGTCGCCTGCTCCCGAGACCAGCGACGTCGTCTCGACCGGAATGTTCGCCACGGCCCAATGCCAGAACCCCGAGGCGGTCGGTGCGTCGGGATCGTAGACCGTCACCGCGAAGCTCTTGGTGCCCTCGGGAAACCCGGACCAGGACAGCTGCGGGGAGTTGTCGTGTCCACCGGCTCCCATGATTCCGCTGACCTGCTGGGCCTTCAGGGGCTTGCCGTCCTGCACATCCTCGGACGTCAACTCGAAGGACGGTAGGTCCGGAAGCGAGTCGTATGGGTTGTACGCCACGATGGTTCCTTTCGTATCAGCTGTGCAACAAGAAGTGCTCGAGCACCTGTGTGCCGAACTCCAACGACTCCACGGGTACTCGTTCGTCGATGCCGTGAAACAACGCCGCGAAATCGAGTTCGGGCGGAAGCTTGAGCGGAGCGAACCCGAAGCAACGAATTCCGATGCGCGCGAACGCCTTTGCGTCGGTGCCGCCGGACAACATGTACGGCACGGTGCGGCCGTTGGGGTCGTGCGCGAGGACCGCGTCGTTCATCGCGTCGACGAGATCCCCGTCGAACGTGGTCTCGTACGGTTCGAGCTTGGTGATCCATTCCCGTTCGACATTCGGGCCGATCAGTTCGTCGACCTCCTTCTCGAAGGCCGCCTGGCGTCCGGGCAGCACGCGGCAATCCACCACGGCCGTCGCGGTCTGCGGGATCACGTTGGCCTTGTAGCCGGCCGAGAGCATCGTGGGGTTCGCCGTGTCGCGCAGGGTCGCGCCGACGATGCGGGCGATGCTGCCGAGTTTGAGCAGTGTCCCGTCGATGTCCGGTGACGTCGGATCGAAGTCGAGTCCGGATTCCTCGGAGACCGCCTGCAAGAACTGCGATACGGACTCGGTGAGCACCAGGGGGAATGTGTGATTGCCCAGTTTCGCGACGGCCTCGGCCAGGTAGGTCACGGCGTTGTCGTCGTGCAGGAACGATCCGTGTCCGGCCCGCGCCTTCGCGGTCAGCCGCATCCACGCCAGACTCTTCTCGGCGGTTTCGACCATGTACAGCCGCTTCTCGGTGCCGTCCGGTCGAGCGACCGTCAGAGAGAACCCGCCGACTTCGCCGACTGCCTCCGTCACGCCCTCGAACAGATCCGGTCGGTTGTCGACCAGCCAGTGCGATCCGTACTTGCCGCCTGCCTCCTCGTCGGCGAGGAACGCGAACAGGATGTCGCGGGGCGGAACCGTGCCGTTCGACTTGAACTGGCGGGCCAGCGCCAGTGCCATCCCGACCATGTCCTTCATGTCCACGGCACCTCGACCCCAGACGTAGCCGTCTTCGACGGCTCCGGAGAACGGGTGCACACTCCAGTCGGCCGGCTCGGCCGGGACGACGTCGAGGTGTCCGTGTACGAGCAGAGCTCCACGGGACGAGTCGGCACCGCGCAGCCAGGCGAAGACGTTGCCGCGTCCGGGGGCACCGGATTCGACGTACTCGGTCTCGTACCCCACCTCTTCGAGCTTGCTCGCCACCCATTCGGCGCATTCCTTCTCGCCGACCGTGGTGTCGAGTTCGCCGGTGTTCGAGGTGTCGAACCTGATCAGAGAGCTGACCAGCTCCACCACTTCGTCGAGAGCGACGGTGGGAGCGCGTTCTCCTCGGCTTCGGGCATTGCTCACTTCGGGATCGTTCGAATCGTTTGCCACATCGTCGTTCCTACCATCACCGAGGGGTCGGGGCACCACCGAAAACCGCTCGACGCATGAACTGACGTGGGGATTTGGGTTATCGGGAACCCGTCGGATAATCTTACGCAGCGCACAGCGACCAGCTGTGAGAGCAACAAGAGAATATGCGGCAACGGTCGCACATGTCCGAGTGGCGGAATGGCAGACGCGCTAGCTTGAGGTGCTAGTGTCCTATTAACGGACGTGGGGGTTCAAGTCCCCCCTCGGACACCGTCTGAATGTTGTTCACAGACAAAGATTTTCAAAGATCTGAGTTGAGACAGACGAAACTGACCCTGATTCTTCGGAATCGGGGTCTTTTTCGTTGTTCTCACGTCGACGGCTCGACCGGGCCGATGCTAGGAGACTGAAGATGGACTCGATCGACCCCACCGATCTCGACACGTGTCTGCGGGTGCTCGCACAAGCCGCCGAGCTGGACAAGAACCATCCGGATTCCATCGCCGTCCAGCGGGCGTCCGGTGCCATGTTCAAAGATCTCAAGCGTGCTCGACGCGTTGCCGCACGCAACGCCGTCAACGCAGCCGACCGGGCAGTCGTGGCGGCCACGGCGACCGGATCCCCGGATCGTATCGACGACGAGACCGCAGGTCTGTCCCTCACCTCGCGCGCCGAGGGTGAGATCGCGGGCACCTTGATCAGGGCGCGCCCGTGCTACATCTGCAAGCAGCGCTACACCGATGTCGATTCGTTCTACCACCAGCTGTGTCCCGAGTGCGCGGCGCTCAACCGCGGCAAACGCAACGCACGAACCGACCTGTCCGGCCGGCGAGCACTGCTGACCGGAGGTCGGGCGAAGATCGGCATGTACATCGCCCTTCGGCTGCTCCGCGACGGCGCACACACGACGATCACCACGCGTTTTCCCAACGATGCCGTGCGCCGGTTCGCTGCGATGGACGACAGCGATCAGTGGTTGCACCGCCTGCGCGTCGTCGGTATCGATCTACGAGACCCCGCTCAGGTTGTGGCACTTGCCGATTCGGTCGCCGCCGAGGGACCGCTCGACATCCTGATCAACAATGCTGCGCAGACGGTCAAGCGCTCCCCCGGCTCGTACAGCGCGCTGGCCGACGCCGAAGCGGAACCGTTGCCCGCGGCACTGACCGACGGTGCCGGGCCGCAACGGATCACGTTCGGCAAGACCAGCGACGCCCACCCTGCGTCGTTGGCCAGCTCGTTGCCGGCCACGGCGATCGGCGGTCAGCAGGTCTCGGCGACTCTGAGTGCAGACGACGTCGCGTCTCTGGCGATGGTGGCGGGTTCGGTGACAGCGGAGCGCATCGAGAACGGACTGGCGATCGACGCGGGCGGCCTGGTGCCCGACCTCGCCGAGACCAACAGCTGGATTCACACCGTCGAGCAGGTCGATCCGGTCGAGTTGCTCGAAGTGCAGCTGTGCAATTCCGTGGCACCGTTCATCCTCGTCTCACGCCTGCGCGCGTCGATGGAGGCGTCACAGGCTCGACGCAAGTATGTGGTCAACGTTTCTGCCATGGAGGGTCAGTTCGGTCGGGCATACAAGGGCCCGGGGCATCCGCACACCAACATGGCCAAGGCGGCATTGAACATGCTGACCCGCACCAGTGCCAAGGAGATGGTGGAGAGCGGCATCCTGATGACCGCCGTCGACACCGGATGGATCACCGACGAGCGCCCGCACCCCACCAAGATGCGGCTGGCCGACGAGGGCTTCCACGCGCCGCTGGATCTGGTCGACGGTGCTGCGCGGGTGTACGACCCCATCGTGCAGGGCGAACTCGGAGTCGATCTGTACGGCTCGTTCCTCAAGGATTACCAGCCCTCGCCCTGGTGACGATCGGCCCCGGGGTCGTTCCTCCGGGCGATTCTGCACGTGGATGCCCCGGAGCAACCCCGGGCTGCGATACTCGGAAACGACGCCGTCTCGCGTGAGCGAACGGCACCGAGACACAGCGTGAGGCGGTCACCATGGGCGAGGATGTCGAACGCCGAAAGTTCACCAGACAGGACCGACACCAGTTTCGGCAGAAGGTTCAGGACTGTCTAGACGCGTTGGCCATCATGTTGGCCGACGAGACGTTCCAGGTCGGCGAACCCCAGATCGGCATGGAGATCGAGCTCAACCTCGTAGACGAGGACATGGCACCGTCGATGGCCAATGCCGAGGTACTCGACGCCATCGCCGATCCTGATTATCAGACCGAGCTGGGCCAGTTCAACATCGAGATCAACGTCGATCCTCGACCGCTGCGGGGCTCGTCGATCGCCGAGTTGGAGACGGATCTGCGGCGATCGCTGAATGCTGCCGACGAGCGGGCCCGTGGCTCGGGTAGTCGACTTGCCATGATCGGCATGCTCCCGACTCTGACGAAGGAACACTTCGAACACCGCTGGCTGTCGGCGAATCCGCGATACGACCTACTGAACCAGCAGATCTTCGCCGCCCGTGGTGAGGACATCGAACTGAAGATCGCGGGCGTGCGTCTGCCCGGGTCTGCGGCCGCCGAGAACCTCGATATCGTGACCGACACGATTCTGCCCGAAGCGGCCTGCACGTCCGTCCAACTGCATCTGCAAGTCGCCCCTGACGAGTTCGCGTCGTATTGGAATGCCGCACAGGCGTTGTCGGGTGTTCAGGTTGCGCTCGCCGCGAATTCGCCGTTCCTCGCCGGGCGTGCACTGTGGCACGAGACCCGCATACCGTTGTTCGAGCAGGCCACCGATACGAGGCCGCAGGAACTCAAGAACCAGGGAGTTCGCCCGCGAGTGTGGTTCGGGGAGCGATGGATCACCTCGATCTTCGACCTGTTCGAGGAGAACTCGCGCTACTTCCCCGCCCTGCTCCCGGTGTGCAGCGAAGAGGACCCCAAAGCCGCTCTGGCCCGAGGTGATACACCGTCGCTGTCGGAACTGCGGATGCACAACGGAACCGTGTACCGGTGGAACCGGCCGATCTACGATCGATCCGGCGACGGGCACCACATCCGGCTCGAGAACCGCGTTCTGCCTGCCGGACCGACAGTCGTCGACACCCTCGCCGATGCCGCGTTCTACTACGGCACCGTACGGGCTCTCGCGGATGCCGATCGGCCCCTGTGGTCGCAGATGTCGTTCGATGCCGCCGAGGAGAACGTGCACTCCGCGGCGCGCGGCGGGTTCGATTCGATGCTCTACTGGCCCGAGGTCGGCTGGGTGAGTCCGCAGGAGCTGGTACTGCGCCGATTGCTTCCGATGGCCGAGGCCGGTCTCGCCGCGTACGGCGTCGACTCTGCCGTACGTGACCGCTATCTCGGCATTATCGAAGCGCGGTGCCTGGCCAAGCAGTCGGGTTCGGGGTGGCAGCGAGCCGCCGTCGTCGCGCGCGAACGGGCCGGCGATACTCGGGAGCAGGCTCTCGCGGGGATGTTGGGAGATTACGTGGACAGGATGGACACGGGAGAACCCGTGCACACCTGGACCCACTAACCGACGCTGCCGGCGGCGTCCGCGTTAGTGTCGTAACCATGACTACGTCCGACTCGGATTTCACCTCAGGCCCCGACCGCACCCACGACATCGTCGTCTACGGCGTCACCGGATTCGTAGGAAAGCTGACGGCGAAATACCTCGCCGAACACGCGCCTGCCGACACCCGTATCGCGCTGGCAGGCAGGTCCACCGGACGCATCGAGGCAGCGCGAAAGGAACTGGGACCCAACGCCCAGAACTGGCCCGTCATCGAAGCCGACGCTTCCGACACCGCTGCGCTGCGATCCATGGCCGAGTCGTCCCGAGTCGTCATCACGACGGTCGGCCCGTATGCCAAGTACGGCATGCCACTGGCGACTGCGTGCGCCGAGGCCGGAACCGACTATGTCGACCTCACCGGCGAGGTGCTCTTCGCTCGCGAGAGCATCGATACCAACCACGAGATCGCACAACGTACCGGTGCCAGGATCGTCCACTCGTGTGGGTTCGACTCGGTTCCGTCCGACATCGGTGTCCACGCTTTGTACGAGGCCGTCACGGCCGACAATGCGGGCGAACTCACCGACACCACGCTCGTGGTCACCTCGATGTCGGGCGGGGTCAGTGGCGGTACCGTCGACTCGCTCCGTGGTCAGATCGAGGCCATGAAGAAGGACAAGCGGGCCAGACGCATCGCGGCCCGTCCGTATTCGCTGAGCCCCGATCGAAGCCTCGAGCCCCAGCTCGGCCGCCAACTCGATACCGTGCTCATCGACGGAAAGAAGATCGATCCGAGCCTGCGCGGGTGGAAGGCTCCGTTCGTGATGGCCTCGTACAACACACGAGTCGTGCGGCGTACCAATGCACTTCGAGACTGGGCCTACGGAAAGCAGTTCCGGTACAGCGAGGTGATGAGCGTCGGCTCGTCCGTCGTCAGCCCGGTGCTCGCCGGTGCACTGTCGGCAGGACTGTTCGTCGGAGTGTCGGCCATGACGGTACTGCCGGGCAAGGTGCTCGATCGCATCCTGCCCAAGCCCGGTAGCGGCCCCAGTGAAAAGGCCCGAGAGAAGGGCCATTTCACGGTCGATCTGTACACCCAGACGACGTCCGGGGCGCGATACCGGGCCCGGGTCAAGGCGTCCGGCGACCCCGGCTACAAGGCGACGGCGGTCATGCTCGCCGAGTCCGCACTCGCGCTGGTTCTCGGTAAAGACGCACTGCCGAAAGCCAGCGGAGTTCTCACTCCCGCAACCGCCATGGGCGACGTTCTGGTGGACCGTCTGAATGCGGCCGGCATGGAGATCTGGGCCAAGCGGAACTGATTGCGGTGCAGGGAACGCCGGGCACCACTGGATATCTCGCATCGACGCTTCCGGTCGCGGCGCTCGCCGCCGAGTCGGTCGGTGCCCTCGGCACCGCCGTCGCCCAGTTGCAAAGCGCGCTGGGATCGGTGACGACGGAATCCGAGACGGTGACGCCGACAGCGTCCCTGGCGCGTATCGCCGCGTCGTTCATGGGCGACACCGTGTTGCGGATCGACGGCGAGCCGGTGCAGGGTTTCGCCGATCTGTCCGGCTTCTTCCCGGTGTCCGACGGTTGGGTGAGAACCCACGCCAACTACCCACACCACCGAGAGGCATTGCTCGGTGTGGTGGGCCTCGGTGGCGCCGGCTCGGCGGAGTCGATCGACGTGTTCGGCGATCGACTCCGCGGAATGTCCGGGTTCGAGCTCGAAGAGCTGTGCGCGGCGTCGGGCGCTCTGGCCGTGCGGGTCCGCACGGAAGAACAATGGTCCGCTCACCCCGCTGGTATTGCCGCGAGCTCCGGTCCGGTCGTTACACGAGGTGCGGCCGATCCGGCTGCCCGAGTGCGCATTCCGTCGTTCCGGCTGCTTTCGTCGCTTCGGCCGCGGGGTGCCGATTACCCGTTGGCGGGTATCCGGGTGCTCGATCTGACGCGGGTGATTGCCGGTCCTGTCGCTACGCGCGCTCTCGCACTTCTCGGTGCCGATGTGCTCCGTGTCGATTCGCCCCGGCACCCGGAACTGCCCTGGCAGCATCTGGAGAACGGCCAGGGCAAGCGGTCGGCCCTGCTGGACCTGGACACGGCGGAGGGACTCGATCGGATGCTCGGGCTGCTCGACTCGGCCGACGTGCTCGTCACCGGGTATCGGCCGGGGGCCCTCGATCGTTTCGGCCTCGAACATCGGGCGGACCTCGTCCACGGGCACATCAGCGCATGGGGCACAGAGGGTCCCTGGTCGCGGCGGCGGGGCTTCGACAGCCTTGTTCAGGCCGCCTGCGGTATCTCTGTTCTGGAAGGCCGGGACGGTCGGCCCGGTCGGCTTCCGGCTCAGGCGCTCGATCATGCGAGCGGTTATCTGCTGGCTGCCGGAATCGTCTCGGAACTGGCGGCGCGCGTAGAAGGGTCGGGCACTGCGGCACCGGTCGACGTAGCGCTCGCAGCAACGGCGGCGTGGCTGACCGGTCTTCCCGGGCGCGACCCCGAACACGGCCCCGCCGCGCTACCGCCACCCGAGTGCGTGGTCACGCACGGCTCGGTGACGGCAGCGAGACCGGTGTTCGACTGCTACTCCGACTACGCGTACCCGGCTCACGCCTGGGGTAGCGACGAGGCCGGTTGGTTACCGCGCTGACCGATCTGCGGAGCTACTCCCGGTCAGCGCAGACGCCTCGGTGTACAGATCCTTGGCCTCTTCGGTCGAATCCACCTGGGGCGGAGAACCATCGAGCGGCTGAGTAGCCGACTCGCGGAGGAAACCGACGGCGATCAGACCGATGACGCCGCTGATGATCAGGTAGTAGGCCGGGATCATGGTGCTGCCGGTGGAACTGACCAGGGCCGAGGTGACCAGCGGTGTGGTGCCGCCGAAGATCGACACCGACAGGTTGAATCCGATCGACAGTGCGGCGTAGCGCACGCGCGTCGGGAACAGTGCAGGCAAGGTGGAGGCGCTGGGTGCGGCGAAGCACGCCAGCACCACTCCCAGCAGCAGGCACGCAATCAGAGGTCCGATCCATCCGCTGCGTTGGATGAGCAGGAAGCACGGGATGGCCAGGACTATCTGTCCGATGGCACCGAACACGAACACCGGCTTGCGGCCGATTCGGTCCGTCAGCCGACCGACGGCCACGATGATGGACACGACCACGACCATCGCGGACAGGACCAACAGATCGGCGCTGAGCTGGCTGCGACCGACGACCTCGGTGAAGTACGTGGGCAGGTACGAGGTCACCATGTAGTTGGTGACGTTGTAGAGCAACACGATTCCCATGCAGATGAGCAGTGCTTTCCAATGGACCGTGAAGATCTTTCCGATCGAGCTGCGTCCGGTCTCCTGCGCCTTGACCTTCGAGTCGTGCTCGTCGAGTTGCTTGCGGAACGCGGGGGTGTCCTCCAGCTTGAGGCGCAGGTACAAACCGATGATGCCCATCGGTCCGGCAATGAAGAACGGTATGCGCCAGCCCCATTCGATCATGGTGGCGTCGCCCAGTACCGCATTCAGAATTGTCACCAATCCGGACCCCATCGCGTATCCGACGAAAGTGCCGAAGTCGAGCCAACTGCCGAGGAAACCTCGTCTTTTGTCGGGTGAATATTCGGCGATGAAAGTCGTGGCACCGCCGTATTCACCACCGGTGGAGAATCCCTGAACCAGGCGGGCGACGAGCAGCAGGATGGGAGCCCAGATTCCGATGGAGTCGTAGCTGGGAATCAGGCCGACGGCCAACGTACCGATCGACATCATGATCATGGTGGCGGCCAGGACCTTCTGGCGTCCGATGCGGTCGCCGAGAGGGCCGAAGAAGAGTCCACCGAGTGGCCGTACTACGAACGCGGCCGCGAACGTGGCGAAGGTCGACAGCAACTGGACCGCGGGTGACGCGTCCGGGTAGAACACCTTGCCCAGTGTCGCGGCCAGGTAGCCGTACACACCGAAGTCGAACCATTCCATCGTGTTGCCCAGTGCCGCAGCAGACACGGCCCGCTTGAGCATGGGCTGGTCCACGACCGTGATGCTCTCTTCCGACATCGCCGGCTTGCGACGCATACGTTTGAAGAATGCGTCACGCCGCAGACGCTGTACGTGGCGCTGGCCCCATTTCGGGATCTGGGGTGACGACTCGGGCGATTCTGGACCTTGCGCAACCGTCATTGCAGCAACGTTAGCGAGCGCAATGACCAGCAGACAAACGCCGAAACGGACATCGGCACGCACGAGCGTGCATTCCCCCAGGTAGAGGTCGGTCGATCGAATCTTGGCCACTACCTTGACAATTGGCGCATTGATCGCAATACGGACAGGTCTCCCCGGCGTGCGTGACGACGGTGGACGGCGGCCTGGCACGATGGACCCATGCCCACCCATGACTACGCCCTGGCCGTGAGCTGGACCGGCAATCGCGGACACGGGACGGCGAATGCAGCCGCATACGACCGCGATCATTTGGTCACGGCACCCGGAAAACCCGATCTCTCGGCCAGTTCCGATCCGAGCTTTCGCGGCGATCCCGAGCGGTGGAATCCAGAGGAGCTACTCGTGGCGTCGCTGTCGAGCTGCCACATGCTGTGGTACCTCGGGTTGGCCGCCGCGTCGCACGTGACCGTCACCGACTACGTCGACTCCCCCACCGGGGTCATGACCGAGCAATCCGACGGCTCGGGGCAGTTCGTCGAGGTGACCCTGGCTCCGGTAGTGACGGTCGCCGATTCCTCGATGGTGACCCGTGCGGAGGAACTGCACGCCGAGGCCGCAGCCAAGTGCTTCATCGCCCGATCGGTCAACTTCCCGGTCCGCCACAACCCGACGACTCGGGTGAACGCATGACCGTACCGATGATCGTCGACGTCGACACCGGGATCGACGACTCGCTCGCACTGCTGTATCTGTTGGCCACCGACGAGGCCGAGATCCTCGGCATAGCGTCCACCGCCGGTAACGTGCCGGTGAACCAGGTCGCCGCGAACAACCTGGCCTGGCTCGACCTGTGCCGCGCGGCCGATATCGAAGTGTCGCTCGGTGCGCAGGTGCCGTTGGTGGCACCTTTGATGACCACCGAGGACACGCACGGACCGCAGGGCATCGGATATGCGGAGCTGCCGGTGTCGAGTCGGGACCTGTCCGCACGCGATGCCACCACGATGTGGATCGAGTTGATTCGCTCGCGACCGGGTGAGATCACCGGTCTCGTCACCGGTCCGCTGACCAATCTCGCGCTGGCGGTTCGCCGAGACCCCGAGTTGCCTCGGCTGTTGAAGCGATTGGTGTTGATGGGTGGTGCTTTTCAGCATCAGGGCAACACGACGCCGACGAGCGAGTGGAACATCGCGGTGGACCCCGAGGCTGCAGCGGAGGTCTTCGCCGCTTTCTCCGGACTACCCGAGGACCGCCGCCCGATCGTCTGCGCACTCGACATCACCGAGACCATAGAGATGACACCCGAGCACATTCGCCTTCTCGGTGAACGCGCCGGAAGCGTTCCGGCCGAGCTGATCTCGTCGACCGATGCGCCGGGGGCGCGATCGACGGCCTCGAACCCGATCGTGCGTCATTTCTCGGACGCGGTCCGCTTCTACTTCGAATTCCATCGCGATCACGATCAGGGGTTCCTGGCCCACATGCACGATCCGTTCGCCGCAGCAGTGGCGGTGCAATCGGATATCGCCACCTACCGGCACGCGACCGTGGACGTGGAACTGGTCGGAACCCTCACTCGCGGAACGACGGTGGCGGATTGGCGCGGAATGTGGGGCAGGCCTCCGAACGCAGCCATCGCCACCCACGCCGATCCTCAGGCGTTCTTCGATCAGCTCGTCGAACGCGTCGGCGAGCTGGCGGCGACTCTGTACCCCACCCAGCAGGGACAGCAGGCGTCAGGAATCGAAGGCGTCGAGTAGCTCCTGAGCGGCCAACGCCGCCGTGAGCGACCCGTCGCGCACGCGAGATTCCACGTCGTCTCGAATTGCCTTCACCGACGGGCTCTGAGCCAACCGACGCAGTAGCTGATCGTTGACCATCGTCCACGTCCAGTCCACCTGCTGCTTGCGCCGCTTCTCGGCGAACTCGCCTGCGTCACGGAGCACCTGCTGGTGGCGGAGCACCGTGTTCCAGTACTCGTCGAGGCCGGTGCCTTCGATGGCACTCATCGTCAACACCGGGGGCTTCCAGATCGCATCGTGCGGATAAATCAGCCGCAGTGCACCCGCCAACTCTCGCGCCGCGTTCTTCGCGTCGGTCGCGTGCTTGCCGTCGGCCTTGTTGACGGCCACCAGATCTGCGAGTTCGAGAACGCCCTTCTTGATGCCCTGCAACTGATCCCCGGTACGCGCAAGCGTGAGGAACGTGAAGCAGTCGACCATGTTCGCGACCGTCACCTCGGACTGGCCCACGCCCACGGTCTCGACCAGGATCACGTCGAACCCTGCGGCTTCGAGCAACACGATGGTCTCTCTCGTCGCGCGTGCGACTCCGCCCAACGTTCCCGAGGTCGGCGACGGCCTGATGTACGCGTTCTCCTGCACCGCGAGACGCGACATCCGGGTTTTGTCTCCCAGGATGGAACCACCGGTCCGCGTCGACGACGGATCGACGGCCAGCACCGCGACCCGATGTCCCTGTTCGATCAACCGCATTCCCAGCGCGTCGATGAACGTCGACTTCCCGACCCCCGGAACCCCGGTGATGCCCACCCGGTGCGATCCGCCGGCGTCGGGCAGTACCCGGAGGAGCAACTGCTGCGCCAAGTCGCGATGGTCCGCGCGGGTCGACTCGACCAACGTGATCGCCCGCGCGAGGCCGGATCGTTCGTTCGCTCGGACCGACTCGGCCACCGCATCGATGTCGATGACGCGGCCCTTGTTCGGAGAGTTCATATTCAGGCGTTGGCCTCGCGTGGTGCATGCCCGAGCGCAACGGACAGCTTCTCCACCAGGCCGATCGCCGCGTCGGCGATGACGGTGCCCGGAGGGAAGATCGCCGCGGCACCCGCCGCGTAGAGCTCGTCGAAATCGCCGGGCGGGATGACGCCACCGACGACGATCATGATGTCCTCGCGCCCGACGTCGGCCAAGGCCTGTCGCAAGGCGGGCACCAGCGTCAGATGGCCCGCCGCCAGTGACGACACTCCGACGACATGGACGTCGTTGTCCGCTGCCTGCCGGGCAACCTCCTCGGGCGTCTGGAACAACGGACCGACGTCGACGTCGAAGCCGATGTCGGCGAACGCCGTGGCAATGACCTTCTGGCCTCGGTCGTGTCCGTCCTGCCCCATCTTGCACACCAGAACACGAGGACGACGGCCCTCGTCCTCGGCGAACTGTTCGACCAGCGCGGTGGCGCGGGTGATGTTCTCGGATTTACCTGCCTCGTCGCGGTACACACCACTGATTGTCCGGATTTCCGCCTGATGGCGCCCGTAGACCTTCTCCAAGGCGTCGGAAATCTCACCGACGGTGGCCATCTTGCGGGCGGCATCGATGGCGAGAGCCAGCAGATTGTTCTCCATGCCCGGCTGGTCCGACGCTGCGGCCCGAGTCAGGTTCGCCAGTGCCGCCTCGACCTCGGCAGTGTCCCGCTCGGCACGAAGACGCTCGAGCTTCTCGATCTGCTCTTTTCGCACCTTCGAGTTCTCGACCTTGAGTACCTCGATGGTGTCGGGCTCGTCGGGCACGTACTTGTTGACGCCCACCAGCGGCTGTCGGCCGGAGTCGATGCGCGCCTGGGTACGAGCCGCCGCCTCCTCGATGCGCAACTTCGGAATGCCTTCGCCGATGGCCTGCGCCATGCCGCCCGCTTCCTCGACCTCCGCAATGTGTGCGCGAGCCCGATTCGCCAGCTGATGGGTGAGCCACTCGACGTAGTGCGACCCGCCCCACGGATCGATCGGCCGAACGGTGTTGGATTCCTGCGCGATGAGTAGCTGAGTGTTGCGGGCGATACGGGCCGAGAAGTCGGTCGGCAACGCCAGTGCCTCGTCGAGCGCGTTGGTGTGCAGGGACTGCGTATGGCCCTGGGTCGCGGCCATGGCTTCGACACAGGTGCGGGCGACGTTGTTGAACACGTCCTGTGCGGTCAGCGACCAACCCGACGTCTGCGAATGAGTGCGCAGGGAACGGGATTTGGCACTCTTGGGCTCGAATTGTTGGACGAGCTCGGCCCACAGCAGCCGCCCGGCGCGGAGCTTGGCAACCTCCATGAAGAAGTTCATTCCGATGGCCCAGAAGAACGACAGTCGCGGCGCGAACGTGTCGATGTCCATGCCGGCGTCCAGGCCGGCTCGGATGTACTCGACACCGTCCGCGAGGGTGTAGGCGAGTTCGAGATCGGCTGTGGCACCGGCTTCTTGGATGTGGTAGCCGGAGATGGAGATCGAGTTGTACTTCGGCATTTTCTCGCTGGTGTACGCAAAGATGTCCGAGATGATGCGCATCGACGGCTTCGGCGGATAGATGTAGGTGTTGCGCACCATGAACTCTTTGAGGATGTCGTTCTGGATGGTGCCGGCGAGTTTCTCCGGCCCGACGCCCTGCTCCTCCGCGGCGGCGACGTACAGCGCCAGAATTGGCAGCACCGCTCCGTTCATCGTCATCGACACCGAGACGCTACCGAGGTCGATACCGTCGAACAGCTGTCGCATGTCGTAGATGGAATCGATTGCCACACCGGCCATTCCGACGTCACCCTGCACTCGCGGGTGATCGGAGTCGTAGCCCCGGTGCGTGGCCAGATCGAACGCCACCGACAGGCCTTTCTGCCCGGCCGCGAGGTTGCGGCGGTAGAAGGCGTTGGACTCGGCTGCGGTGGAGAATCCGGCGTACTGGCGAATGGTCCACGGTTGGTTGACGTACATCGTGGGATACGGCCCGCGGAGGAACGGCGGGGCACCCGGATAGCTGTGCAACGGGTAGCCCTCGGCCTCGGCGGCGTCCCGGTCTGCCTCGGTGTACACCGGCTTGACGTCGATGCCCTCGGGAGTGGACCACACCACCTGCTCGGGGGTGTAGAAGTTCGCCTTGGCACCGTTCTTCACGTGTGTGGCCACGTCCTCCGCAGACGGCGGCGACGGCGTCGGCTCGTCGGGATCGACCAGCGGTACGTCGGCGAAACTGCCGATGGTGTGCGAGATTCGGTTCTCGTCGGTACTCACTTCGAGGCTCCCAGCGTGTCGAGAAGTTCGGTCAGCACGGCGACGGCGTCGACCTTGGCGGTCAGGAATCCGTCGGGACGGGACGGGCCGTCGACGCCGGCGAAGATCTTTTCCGGGCCGGCGAGCAAAACCCGCGAGACCCCTGCTGCACGCAGAGCGTCCACGGCAGTAGCGGCCTCGTCGCCGTAGCGCTTGTCGGTTCCGCACACCACGGCGATCGAGGCTCCCGACGCTTCGACAGCACCGGCGACAGCGTCCACGCCCAGGGGGCCGGGGTTGACCGCTTCGATTCCCCCCGACGCCAACAGATTGGACGCGAAGGTCGTCCGGACGTTGTGCTCGGCGACGGTCCCCAACGGGACCAGTAGCACCTGGGGCCGCGAATCATGTTGGGCCAGATAAGAATCCGATCGATCTCTGAGCGACTCGAATGCCCGGCCGTACCGATACACGGGTGCCGAGCCGGCAGGCTGCGTCTGCTCGGGAGTCAGGGGGGCCTCGGCCAGATTGGGAAACTCGTTGACACCGGTCAGCGGAGTGATGCGATGCGCGATGTCGGAATCGCGCTCTGCACGGGTCTTCTCGATGTCGGCGACCAGCGAACCGTCCGCGGTTGCTGCAGCGAATCCGCCCGAAGCCTCGACGCCCCGGAAGAACTCCCACGCCGTCGCGGCAACCGCAGCCGTGAGTTCCTCGATGTACCACGAGCCCGAACCCGGATCCAGAACCCGACCCAGATGGGCTTCCTCCAGCAGGAGCAACTGAGTGTTTCTCGCGATACGGGCAGCGAACGTCTTGGACACTCCGGCGGCGCCACCGTTCAGTGCCGCGTCGAACGGCAGCACCGTCACCGAATCCGCACCACCCACTCCGGCCCCGAACGACGCAAGAGTGGTACGCAGCATGTTCACCCACGGATCGCGCTGAGACATCATCGCTTCCGACGTCACCGCATGCTGAGGAGCATCACCGGCGTCGGGCGCACCGCACACCTGCGCAATCCGTGCCCACAGAATGCGAGCAGCGCGAAACTTGGCGATGGTCTGGAACTGGTCGTCGGTTGCTGCGAATCGAAACTCGATCTGGCGCAAAGCATCCGAGACGGCCACACCGTTCTCGGTCATCGATCGGACGTACTCGAGCCCGGCCGCGATCGACGCACCCAGTTCCTGCGCATCCGACGCACCGAGATTATGGAACACGGTGCCGTCGACGGTGATGGCACGCATCGACTCGGCGCGGTCGATGCACGCGCGGGCCAGGTCGAGCGCCTCGGCCATCTCTATGGATTCCGTGCCTGCCACTGCAGCAGTGAGAGTGTCCACTCCGAGTCTGACGTCGACGGCGGCGCGATCGTCGATTTCTGCCGCATCGAGAACGTCGAACAGTGCCGTCGCTGCCGCGCGAACATCCCTGCGGGCATCGATCGTCAACGGGGCCAGCTCGAGCAGTACGCCACGGAGAGCCTCCGACAGATCCGACGGATCCAACCCACGCGACCCCACCGTCAACCAGAGCGCACTGGTGCCGTTGGCGAGCGAATCGAGGATCTGACCGTTCAGCGCGGGCACACCGTCACGAACGTCGGAACCGTGACGCGTGCACACCTTCCAGCCCGCGTTGACGTCCCGATGCGGATCACGCCCCCGCAGGTACGGAAACTGCCCCGGCAACGGACCCTCGGGGCGCTCGTCGAACGCGGTGTACAGCGGAGACACCGTGATTCCGTCGTACGTCGTGGAATCGAGAAGATGTTCGGGATCGGCAGGCAGATCGGCCACATCGACCCGGCGAGACTTGGCCAGGACCCCGGCCACCGCCTGCTGCCAGGCCGCGTGGGCACTGCGTGCGGCATCTTCGTGCGACGCGATGGACACGTGTGCTGCTCCCTCGGTTCGGCGGGCAGTCCTACACCCGACTTGAAGTGATGCTAACCCCACCTACATGCAGGCTATCGTGAGGATCACCTCACGTTCGGTGACCCACGCCGCAGGCTCCGCTCCCGAACCGTCTGGTCACTCCGCAGGCTCCGCTCCCGCCCCCTTTCGATCACTCCGCAGGCTCCGCTCCCGCCCCCTTTCGGTCACTCCGCAGGCTCCGCTCCCGCCCCCTGGGTCACTCCGCAGGCTCCGCTCCCGAACCGTTCTGTCATCTCACGCCGGTACTCTTGCCTCTCGTGACCCGGCACCTGCGCGACCTTCGTCTGATCGCGCTACTGGCGGTGATCGTCGTCCTGGCTGTCGTTGCGGTGTTCGCCCCGCATCCGAGTGTCGAGCAGATGCGCCAGTGGGGCACCTCGGTCGGTCCTGCGTTTCCGCTCGTGTTCTTCGCCGTCCATGCACTGGTGACCATTGCACCCATTCCCAGAACCCTGTTCACATTGAGCGCCGGAGTGCTGTTCGGGCCATTCACCGGTCTGGCGGTGACGATCGGCGCCTCTACGGTCAGCGCGGTCCTCGCCCTGCTGTTGGTTCGGGCGATCGGGCGAGAAGCCGTGGCGGCGCGAATGTCGCATTCAGCTCTCGACTCTGTCGACGAGAGCCTGCGCCGACGAGGGTGGCTCGCGGTCGGCTCTCTGCGATTGATCGCCCCGGTGCCTTTCTCTCTGGTGAACTACGCCTGCGGTGTGTCGGCGGTTCGGCTTGTCCCCTTCGCTCTGGCCACTGCCGCCGGCATGCTGCCCGGCACCCTCGGGATCGTGGTGATCGGTGGAGCAATCGGCGGGCAGACCCATCCGGTACTGCTGGTGCTGTCCGGGATCTGCATTGCGATCGGCGTGAGCGGGTTGTTCGTCGACTGGCGTTTGTCGCGGACTCGTGAGGCCGCATCGGCACCGGAGAACAGGCGTCAGGGCGAGAACCTTGATTCGGGACAATCAAGCCTGGAAGCTTGACTTGATCAAATCAACGCTCTAGCCTTGTCGCATGTTCGTGATGACCGTCGACCAGCGTCGCAGCAGACGTGACATCGATCGCGTGCCCGATCTACTGGACCGGTATCGCGATTTCGATCTGATCCGCCCGTTCGAACGCACCGCAGGCGACGAGGTCCAGGCCGTCTGTGAGGACGCAGCAACCGTCGTCGCGATCGCCCTCGACCTGGTGGCGACGCCACATTGGAGCGTGGGAATCGGCGTCGGTTCGGTCGAGCTTCCGTTACCCGACACGACGCGCGCCGGCCGGGGCCAGGCATTCGAGGCTGCCCGAGACGCCGTCACCAGAGCGAAGAATGCGCCTGCTGCGCTCGCCGTCACCGGACCCGAGCCGGAAGCGGCCGAGGACGCCGAAACCGCATCGACCTTGGTTGCCATACTCGTCGCTCGTCGCTCGGACCAGGGCCGAGAGGCGGTTGCGCTCATGGCAGAGGGAATGTCGCAGACCGACGCGGCCGAAAGGCTCGGTATCAGCAAACAGGCTATGTCGCAACGACTTTCCGTCGCCGGCTGGCACGTCGAAAATGCCGGCCGCACCCTTGCCGCGAGGTTGTTGAACGCGGCTGACGCGACAGGAAGTCACACGTCATGATCGTCGTCGCCCTCGTTCTTCTGGCTCTGACGGCAGGTGTCGCCCTCGTCCCGGCCGGCGACCGCATCAGGCTGTGGGTCCCCACTGTGGCTGCCTCGACTCTGCTCACCGCAGCCGCTGTGCTTGCCACGCTCGCCGGGCCGGCACACGGCGTCGGTCATGCAGTCGGAGTCGTCCTGAGCGTTGCCGTGGCCGCCGTCGGCGGCACTGCCGTGGTGCCGAGCGTCTTTCGCGTCGCCAGACGACAGAACGACTCGACCGACGACGAGCCGGTCGAGCCGCTGCGTGGAGGGTTGACGATAGGAATTCTCGAACGTGTAGCGGTTGCGGTATCCATTCTCACCGGCTGGCCCGAGGGAATCGCCATCGTACTGGCGGTCAAAGGACTTGCGCGCTACCCCGAACTGCGCGAATCCCACGCCTCCGAACAGTTCATCATCGGCACCTTCGCCAGCGTTCTGTGGGCACTGGCGGCAGCGGGCGTGGGATTCGCGATCAATTCGTGATCAGCGCGCTTCCGGTTCTGCCTCGGGAGATGCCGACAGGGCACCGATATCCATACCCTTGGACAGCTCCGGAGATGCGGCCAACGACGTGTCCACCGGCTTACGGGCCACCGCCTCGGCGGCCTTGACGGCTTCGGCGACAGCCGGATCGGTCTTGGTCTCGAACCACTCCGCAACCTCGTCCGAGTCGTCCTCGGGTTTCGGCTCGTTGCCCGCGGACTCGTTGGGCTCGTATCGGAACACCCCGTCCTCGCCTGGGGCTCCGAGGGTCTTGGCGAACCCTTTGAGAGCGTCGCCGAAATCGCTCGGGATCATCCACACCTTGTTCGCGTCGCCCTGCGCCATCTGAGGCAACGTCTGCATGTACTGGTAGGCCAACAGTTCTGGAGTGGGCTTACCCGCCTTGATGGCACCGAAGACCTTCTCGATGGCCTTCGCCTGCCCCTGCGCCTCGAGGTACTTCGCGGCGCGATCACCCTGAGCCCGCAGAATTCTGGACTGCCGCTCACCCTCGGCAGTGAGGATGGCCGCCTGCTTACCGCCTTCGGCAGCGAGGATTCGACTCTGCTTGTCGCCCTCGGCTGTCTTGATCGCCGATTCACGGTGCCCCTCGGCCGTGAGAATGGTCGCGCGCTTCTCGCGGTCGGCCTTCATCTGCTTCTCCATCGATTCCTGAATCGAGGGTGGCGGGTCGATGCTCTTGAGCTCGACGCGGGCGACTCGAAGACCCCACCGACCGGTGGCCTCGTCCAGCACCACTCGGAGCTGACCGTTGATCGAATCACGGGACGTCAGAGTCTCTTCCAACGTCATTCCGCCGACGACGTTACGCAGCGTGGTGGTGGTCAACTGCTCGACACCGACGATGTAGTTGTTGATCTCGTACACGGCCGACTGTGGATTGGTCACCTGAAAATAGACGACGGTGTCGATCGACACCGTCAGGTTGTCCTTGGTGATGACCGGCTGCGGCGGGAACGAGACGACCCGTTCTCGCAGATCGACTTTCGCACGGATGCGATCGACGAACGGGACGAGGAACGTGAGCTGACCGGACACGGTACGCGTGTACCGACCGAGTCTTTCGATCACTGCTGCCTCGGCTTGCGGGACGATCGAGATGGACTTGGCCATCAACACGGCGACGAACGCAACGATGACGGCCAGTGCTATGAGTGCTTCCACTGGCTTTACGGTCCCTTCCATACGACGGCGGTGGCACCGTCGATTTCCATCACGGTCACGGTGGTACCGGGGGCGTAGACCTCTGTCTCGTCCAACGGACGCGCGGTCCACACCTCGCCACCGAGTTTGATCTGGCCTTCGTGCGCAGTGACCTGTTCGAGCACGACTGCGCTCTTACCGGTGAGAGCCGCAACCCCCATCGGGGTGTCCGGCGGATGTGCGAAGCGCCGCAACAAGATCGGACGCAGACCCAGAACCAACGCCAACGACAACACGCCGAAAACGATTGCGTCTGCCCATACCGGGAAGTCGGTCAACGCCGACACCCCGGCGGTACCGAGCGCACCGCCGGCGATCATCAGTAGGAAGAAGTCCCCCGTCAGTGCTTCGGCACCGGCAAGCACAACCGCCGCTATGAGCCACAAGATCGCTGCCACAAGCTCCATCCTGGCACGAATCGGACATCCGCCGACGGATCAGCTGGTCGTAACAGCTACTCGGTGACGAAATCGACCAACTGTTCGACGGCACCGATCAGTGGAGCCTCCAGATCTCGGAAGCTCGACACCGACGAGTACACCCGCCGCCATCCTTCCTGCGGAGTTCCCCAGCCCAGCTCTCGACAGATTCCGGTCTTCCAGTCCTGACCGCGCGGAATCTTCGGCCACGCCGCAATGCCGACCGCCGACGGCTTGACGGCCTCCCACACGTCGATGAACGGATGGCCGGTGACGAGAACGTGTTCGCCCAACGATCTGGTCATCTTCGATTCCTTGGACCCGGTGACCAGGTGGTCGACCAGGACCCCGACGCGACGGCCCGGGCCGGGGCCGAAATCGGCCAACCGCTCCCCCAGATTGTCCAGGCCCTCGAGATGTTCGACGACCACGCCCTCCACTCGAAGGTCGTGTCCCCACACGCTTTCCACCAGGGCCGCGTCGTGCACACCCTCGACCCAGATACGGCTGGCACGAGCCGTCCGGGCTCGCAGGCCCTCGACCTTGGTGGATCCGGACGCCGATCTGGTCGGTTTGGCCGCGGTCGCGGGCTTCGGGCGGACCAGCGTCACCCGGCGGCCGTCGATCAGAAATGCGGCCTCGCGCAGGGCGAACAGTCGCGTCGTTCGGGCGCCGTCCTCGAGTCGGACGAAATCTCCGTCGTATGTGCGCTCGAAGCCGACCACAGCACCGCAATAACCCGAACCTGCGTCCTCGACCACCATGCCGCGCTCGGCCGGCACCTCCGGTGCCGGAACCTTCCGCATGCGACTGTGCCCTTTGAGAATGTCTCCGCCGTACATGTCGTTCACGGCGACCAACGCTAGCGATACCGGCGTCCCGAGCACGGTTCGCCACGCCGACCTATGCTCGTGAGTCGTGTGTTCTCCGAGTGCAAGTCTTGCCCTGTGGGCCGGTTCCTGGCTGGCCGGTGCCGGTTCGCCGGACGACGTCATCGACGCGATGTCCGAGTGGGCACCGATGCATCTGGTCGGTGCCGGTGACAACGAAGCAGCAACGACGTACGGGCTGCGCTTTCCGGGCTACGCAGAGGGCATCGCCGGGGCGCTCGCCGCGGTCCGAACCGCCGCGAACGCAGGACCCTCACCCGCAGCCGGGGAGGAACGGATACGTCTGGTGCTGCCCGCAGCGGGTGCGGTGGCCGAACTGCCGGCCCGGACAGAATTCTCTCGTGCAGCGATCGGTGCCGAGCAGGCGGTGATGATCGGTACCCCGGGCTCCGCCGGAATCGGGGTGGTACCCGTCGTCGAGGGCCCCGACGTGCTGCGCTGGACCGTGTATTCGATCGACGTTCCCTCTCACGCCCACCGAGATCGAGGTCTCGGTGAGGCCGAGTACGAGATGCGCGAGGCCGTGCGCGGCGCGGCGGATGCACTCGCACAGATGCAATCGCTCCCCACCCGCACTCTCGAGGCCGACCCGCGCACTCGCATCGCCGAGCTGATCGCCGACGCTGCACGGCACCGCTATCCCCCCGAGATGTCCGAACGCGCCTTCCGAGTGCTCGAATCGGCCGATCGGGTCGCGGCCATCCTCACCGTCGCCGCCGGATCGGCTCCCTCGGAGGCACCGACTGCCGCCGCAGCGGCCGCCCGAGAAGAACTCGTCCGGCCGCTGTGGGCCGCCGTGCGCACGGCCCGGACCATCGCCGTGGCGACGAGCATCGGTGCCTCGATGCAGTCGGCCCGATGACCGACAGGACCGACACGTAGCGGTCCTGTCGGGGCTGGGCCGCGAGACAGGCAAGAGGCCACCCGTCAGGCAGGAGCCGCCAGTCAGGCAGGTGCCGTCGCAGGCCGCGATGGACGCGTCGGCTGCTCGCAACATCCGACGGCACATCGATTGCCGTCGAGGGTGGATCCGTAGCCGGGAACGCTGCCGAGTCCTCGGCACGTCCCGCCGACGCGATACTCGTCCACCAGCTCCCTGATCATCTTCGGGAATCGAGCATCGGAACCGGGCGTACCCACGCGGGCGAAAGCCATCCCGAGTTCACGGGCCTTCTCCTCGGCTTCGGTGTCGAGATCCCACACCACTTCGAGGTGGTCGGACACGAAACCGATCGGGCACACGATCACCGCGTCGACGGACTTCTCGGACAGTGCTTCGAGATGATCGCAGATGTCGGGGTCGAGCCACGGAACCTGCGGTGGTCCGGAACGAGACTGCCACACCAGATCGTATTCGGTGCTGCCGGATGCGGCCGCGACCAGACGCGACGCCTCCGCAACCTGCCGGCTGTACAGGTGGCCACCATCCGCGGGTGGGCCTGCATTGGCGTCGGCTGCCGACGGAATGGAATGCGCGGTGAACACCAGCCGCGCTCCTGCCCGATGCTCCTCTGGCAGCGACCTGCGCGCGGCATCGACGGCCTCGGCGAACGCCTCGACCATCAACGGGTGGTCGTAGTACTGACGGATCTTGAGCAAATGCGGGGCGTCGTCCCCCACGGACGCACGGGCCCTGGCGATGTCCTCGTGGTACTGCCTGCACCCGGAATACCCGCCCCACGCGGAAGTCGGAAAGACGAGCGCGGAGCGGACGCCGTCCGCCTTCATCGTCGCAACGGTGTCCTCGACCATCGGATGCCAATTGCGATTGCCGAAGTAGATCGGCAATTCGATTCCGGCCGAATCGAACTCGGCCTGCAGTGCGGCGATGATGTCGCGATTGAGTTCGTTGATCGGTGACACGCCACCGAAGTGCATGTAGTGCTCGACGACGGCGTCGAGACGCTCGGGCGGCACACCACGTCCGCGAGTGACGTTCTCAAGAAACGGGCGAACGTCGGCGGGCTTTTCCGGTCCGCCGAACGAGAGCACCAACAGTGCGTCGAAATCTCCAGGGGTGGTCATGAATCCATTGTGCCCCTGTCGCAGCAGGGCTGCGGCAGGGGCACAATCGGTCGACGAAACCTACGGTGAGCGAGCCCACGTCGGACTCCGCTCACCGACGTGTCACATGTTTTCGGGCAGGTACGTGTTGTGGCTCGCTCCGCCGTCGACGTACACGATCGACCCGGTGGTTCCGGGCAGCCAATCCGACAGCAACGCGACGATCGACTTGGCGACGACGGTCGGATCGTTGACGTCCCATCCGATGGGAGCGGCACCGTCCCAGTACACGTTCAGCTGGTCCATCTTGGCCGCATCGCCGGTCGCGGTGCCCGCAATCGCCTTGGCGGCAAGAGTCCTGATCGGTCCTGCTGCAACGAGATTGGAGCGGATACGCTTGGCTGCGCCCACTTCCCGTGCCACGTAACGATTCACCGACTCGAGAGCAGCCTTGGCTACGCCCATCCAGTTGTAGTAGGGCATCGACGTCCGCGGATCGAAGTCCATTCCGACGATCGAGCCACCCTCGTTCATGACCGGCAGCACGGCACGCGCGAGAGATGCGTAGCTCCACGCCGAGATCTCGAATGCCCTCGCCGCGTCGGGGCCGGGGCCGTCGAGGAACGGCTTGGCATCCGGGCCCATCAGGGTGCGAGGTGCGAATGCGATGGAGTGCAGAACTCCGTCGATACCCTCCGGCGCTACTTCACGAATTCGGTCCGCCAGCGCGGCGAGGTGCTCCTCGTTGGTGGCGTCGAGCTCGATCGCCGGGGGCACCTCCTTGGGCAGCCGCTGCGCGATGCGGTCGATGAGCCGCAGCCGATCGAACCCGGTGATGATCACCTTGGCACCCTGCTCCTGCGCCATGGCCGCGGCGTGGAACGCGATCGACGCGTCGGTGATGATGCCGGTGATGAGAATGGTCTTGCCTTCGAGCAATCCGCCCATAATGCTACGTCCTTAATTCGGAGGTGAGTATCTATCGAAATCGTTGTGCGAGAGGGTTTCTCAGTGCCCCATGCCCATGCCGCCGTCGACGGGAATGACAGCACCGGACACGTACGACGAGTCCGGTCCCGCAAGGAAACTCACGACTGCTGCAACGTCCTCGGGCTGACCGAGACGCTGAAGTGGAATGTATTCCTTCGCCTTGCCGCGCAAGTCGTCCGACAACTCTGCGGTCATGTCGGTTTCGATGAATCCCGGTGAGACGACGTTCGCCGTGATGGACCGCGAACCCAACTCCCTCGTGATCGACCGGGCCATGCCGATGACTCCGGCCTTCGACGCCGCGTAATTGATCTGCCCCGGCCCGCCGGCCATCGCGACAACGGAACTGAGGAAGATCATCCGACCCCAGCGCGCGCGCAGCATGGCCCGGTTGGCGCGTTTGGCGACTCGGAAGGCTCCGGTCAGGTTCGCATCGATGACCCGCTGGAACTGCTCCTCGGTCATACGCATCAGCAGGGTGTCGTCGGTGATGCCCGCGTTGGCGACGAGTACCTCGACAGGTCCGTGCTTCTCCTCGACCTCCTTGAAGGCCGCGTCGACCGAATCGGAGTCGGTGACGTCGCAGACGACCCCGAGCAATCCGTCGGGAGCCCCGGATCCGCGGTGGGTGACGGCCACCTTGTGTCCGTCGTCACTGAGCCGTTGGGCGATGGCCAGACCGATACCCCGGTTACCTCCGGTGACGAGTACCGATCGCGCGATGAAGTCAGGTGTGGACATGCCTAGCAACCTATCTGTTCGTCCTGGAATGACAAAGCGAAACTTACTGGTGAGTAATAACAGCGATCACGGCAATCGTTGCCGCATCACCAACGCCGAACCGAGCCCGGCGGAGATGCACAGGACACCGAGGATCAACCAGGGTCGCGATGCGTCCCCGCGGGTGATCTCGAAACCGATCTGCTCCTCCAGGGTGTCGTAGACGTCTCGGAGGCCCTCGAGCGAGGAGGCCGTGAAGAAACTCCCTCCGGACAGAGTCGCGATCTCGCGCAACGACGGGTCGTCGACCGGAACGGGGACGCGCTCGACCCCGCCTCCACCTTCGTCTTCGATCTCGACCGACCCGTAGCTGGTGCCGAACGAGATCGTCGAGATCGGCACTCCCTTGTCCTTGGCTGCGCGCGCTGCGGTGTAGCCGCCCCGTGGATCGTCGAGGTTCTGGGGAACGGTTTGCTTACCGTCCGAGAGCAGCACGATGCGGGCCGGCGGTGCCGCGTCGCCACCCCCGAGGATCGCGCCGAGAGTGTCGATCGACTGCAGCGAGGTGAAGATTGCTTCACCGGTGGCCGTCCGCTCGCTGAGCTGCAGTTTGTCGATTGCCGACTTGGTGGCGTCGCGGTTGGCCGTGGGTGAGACCAATACCGAGGCAGTGCCGGCGAACGCGACGAGACCGAGGTTGATGCCGGGCGTTAGGCCATCGGCGAACGACTTCGCTGCTTCTTGGGCCGCAGCCAGCCGAGTGGGTTCGACGTCCGTCGCTTCCATGGACAGCGACACATCGATGACGAGCATGACCGTCGCGCGGTTGCGTGGAACACGTTGATCGGCAGTGGGGCCGGCCAACGCGACGGTCAGGAACATCAGCCCGACCAGTACCAGTGCGGTCGGGAGATGACGCAGACGACTGGGCCGGTTCGGCGCGATCGACTCGAGCAACTCCATGTTGGAGAAACGCAGCACGTGCTTCTGCTTGCGGCGTTGAATCCAGACGTACCCCGCCGTCAAGGCGATGACGACGACCAGAAACGCGAGCCACCACGGCGCAGAGAAATCGGTGAGGCTCATCGCGAACCTGCCCTCGCGGTATTGGTGAAACCGGAGCCGATGGTGTGCCTGCGAGCAGTGACGAAGCGGACGACATCGGCGATCCAGTCACCGTCGGTGCGCAGAGTCAAACGCGGTGCCCCGCATCGGCGCAACGCTTTCTCCACGTCGTCGCGGTGTGCTGCGGCTGCTCGCGCGAAGTCGGCGCGGAGCCGGGGCGTCGCGGCGAACTCCCGAGTGCGGCCGGACTCCGGGTCGTGCAGAACCACGTCTCCCACATCCGGAAGTTCGAGGTCTCGCGGATCGAGTACCTCGACGGCCAGTACGTCGTGTCTGGCAGAGATCGCCCGCAGCGATCGCTCCCAGTCGATCGGGCCGAGGAAGTCGCTGATCACCACGGCCAGACCGCGACGGCGTTCGGGACGCCGCAGCGCCTCGACGGCATCGCGAAGATCTCCTCGGACGCCGTCCGCGGCGGACGGTGTCGTAGCGATCGTCCGCAGCATCGACTGGCTGTGCACCCGGCCCCCGCGCGCCGGGATTCGCGTCGTCGTCGCGCCGGTGGCCACGACAGCTCCGATGCGATTACCACCGCCGCCGGTCAGGTGGGTGATGGCGGCCGAGGCCGCGACCGCGAGATCGCGCTTCTCACACCCCGCGGTTCCGAAGTCGAGGCTGGCCGACAGATCGACGACAAGCCACGTTTCCAGTTCGCGATCGGCCACCGACTGCCGCACGTGTGGGTGTGTCGTCCGGGCAGTGACCGACCAGTCCATCTGCCGAACGTCGTCACCGGGCTGATACTCGCGCGCGTCCCCCGGTTCGGATCCCGGGCCGGGTATCAGGCCGAGGTGGTCGCCGTGCAGAACGCCGTCGAGACGCCTACGTACCGTTATCTCGAGCGTGCGCAGCGCAGCGGCCAGCTTCGGATCACGCAGTTCGCCGGACCGAAACGACGGCGGCCGTGAGACCGCACCTCGGCCGGCTCTGTCGGCTGCGCTCACTGACCCGGCGAACCGGTCGACGATGCATCACCCGACGGCTTGTGCAGCGACGGAGCGGGTTCGCCGGCCGGACCGCCCGGTGGGCGCTGCTCGGGTCCGGGCTGGGGTGCCGAGCCGGGCCCTTGCCCGGGGAACTGCGGCTGACCCGGGTACTGCCCCTGGGCCGGATGCGGTACCTGAGCCGGATACTGCGGCCCCGCTCCCGGAAACTGCGGTGTGCCCTGTTGGCCACCGAAGGGCTGACCGGGTGCGGTGCCGTTGTCCTGCGACATCGGAACCGCCTGCGGCGACACCTGCGGTAGTCCGACGGTCTGCAAAATGCGGGAGATCACGGTCTCGGGCGTCACTTCGTCGGCGAGGGCATCGTAGGAGAGCACCAGCCGATGCCGGAGCACGTCGGGAATCACCTCGAGCACGTCCTGAGGAACGACGTAGTCGCGGCCTCGCAGCAGGGCGAGGGCGCGGGACGCAGCGATGATGCCGAGGGTCGCACGCGGGGAGGCCCCGTATGCGATCCAGCTGCCGACATCGTCCAACCCGAACTGTTCGGGCGTGCGGGTGGCGGCGATGACCCGAACCACGTAGTCGACGAGCGCGTGGTGCACGAACACCGAACTGGCCAGGTTCTGCAGACGGACCAACTCGACAGGGTCGAGTATCTGCTTGGGCTCGGGGGCCTTGATCCCCATGCGGTAGACGATCTCGCGTTCTTCCTCCACCGTCGGGTAGTCGACGACGATCTTGAACAGGAAGCGGTCGCGCTGGGCTTCCGGGAGCGGGTACACGCCTTCGTTCTCGATGGGGTTCTGCGTCGCCATCACCAGGAAAGGATCGGGCATGGGGAACGTCCTGCCACCGATGGTCACGTGCCGCTCGGCCATGACTTCGAGCAGCGCCGACTGGACCTTCGCCGGTGCTCGGTTGATCTCGTCGGCAAGGACGAAGTTCGCGACGACCGGGCCGAGTTCGGTGTCGAACTCTTCGCGGCCCTGACGGTAGATGCGGGTTCCGACCAGGTCGGTGGGCACCAGGTCCGGGGTGAACTGGACGCGGGAGAACGAGCCACCGACCACGCGGGCGAACGTCTCCACTGCGAGGGTCTTCGCCACGCCGGGAACGCCTTCCAGCAGCACATGCCCACGGGCCAACAAGCCGACTAGAATGCGCTCGACCAGACGATCCTGACCGACGATCACCCTTTTGACCTCGTACACGGCCTTCTCGAGAAGCCGAACGTCCTCGGCGAGATCGGGACTGTCCACCCGCTCCGGCTCCCCACCCCGAGGATTCGGACTCGAAGACCCGATCTGTGTCGGCTCCTCGTCGTTCGAAATCCGGCCGTCACGTGATGTCACCAAGAATTCACCGCTTTCAGTCGATCATCGTCGGGCACGTTCCATACCGCCGAGATCAACTATTCCAGGTGATGCTCGCGCGCGCCGAAACCCACCCCTGACCCGCGCGCCGGAGTGGAGCCTGCGGAACGACGCAGAAGTACCGAACAGCGACCTCGGGAGCGACAGCGAGCTCAGGACACCATGCGCACGGCGTACGGCGTCATACCGCTGTATCTGACGTCGGAGACCTTGACCACCGATCCGGATTGCGGAGCCTCGAGCATCTTCCCGTCGCCGAGGTAGAGCGCGACGTGCTGACTGGCGTTCGGTCCGTAGAAGATCATGTCGCCACGCTTCATCTGCGACGACGGAACCTGCTTGCCTGCCGTGTACTGGTAGCCGGTGTAGTGGGGCAGAGAGATACCCAGACCTGCGAATGCGTAGATCATGAGGCCGGAGCAGTCGAAGCCGACCTTGTTGTAGTCGCCGTAACTGTCTGCGACTCCGCCGTCTCGGATTCCCTTGGTCGGCCCGTTCTCGTCGCCGCCGCCCCAGGAATACGGAACACCGAGCTGGCTCATCCCGCGGTCGATCGCCAATTCCACGGCAGCACTGCCCGTGACCGACGGTGTGGTCGAGGGCTTGGGCTTGCTGGGAGTGGGCTTGCTGGGTGTGGGCTGGGTCGGAGTCGTGGTTCCGCTCGAACTGTCGGAGTCGGTGGACGAACTCGAGTCGTCGTCGACATCGACGTGCGAGCGTTGGCCCTCGGCGATCGCAGCGGCTCGCTGTTGTGCGGCCAGGTTGGCCGAGACCCGGGCCGCCGCCTGAACCGCGGCCTCACGAGCGGCAGCTGCGGCTGCTGCTATTGCTGCGTCCTCTGCTGCCTTCTGCGCCTCCCAGTCGCTGTATGCGGCTCGTTGACCCTGGAGGCCGGCCACATTGCTTCGGGCTGCGTCGAGCTCGGTCTGAGCGGCGTCTCGCTGGGACTCGATAGCGGCTTTCTGATCGGCCTCGGCTTGCAACGCCGCCTGCGCTGCAGCGATGGCCTGCTCGGCCTCGGCCTTCTTGGATTCGGCTTCGGACGCTGCCGCGTCCGCCTGCTGCTTGGATTCGCGGGCGGCCGAGTCCCGGTTCGCCTGCTCGGTTCGGGCCCGCTGGAGGCTGTCGAGCACGGCATTCTGGCTGTTGGACAGCACCTTCAGGACCTGGGCGCGGTCGAGAACGTCGTCCGGTCCGCTCGAACCGAGGAACGACGCCATCGAGGCGACGCCCGAGCCCTGGGTGTAGCTCGATTTGGCGAATTCGTCGAACTTGCGCTGGGCTGCCTGAATCTGTGTGCCTGCATCGGCGAGCGCCTGCTGCGCTGCTCCTACGACTGCTGCGGCCACGTCGGCGGCGTCCCGTGCGTTCTGCAGGTCGACCAGTGCTTTGTTGACGCCTTCTCGCTTCACGGCGACCTCGTCGTCGAGCTGTGCGAGTTGTTGGTTGGCGGATGCGATCGCGTCGATCAGCTGTCCGACCTGCCCCAGGCGTGAGTCGACGGCGCTGCCGGCCGCGGCGATGTCGGTATCGGACGGGTTGGGCGGGGGCGGCGGTACCGCGGCGGCGACTCCGGGCATGGTCGCGGTCAGCGCGAGAACCAGACCGGCACCTGCCAGTACGAATCGGGTACGGACGAGCGCTCTGCGGCGCGTGCCGCGAACTGGACGTCGGCTCACAAATGTCTCCCTCGGGTCCGGCATTCACTCGGGTCCCGAGAGGACCGTCGTGCCGTCGAGGCGTTCCCCGTTCCCACCCCGATCGCAGGTGACGGTGAACATGTTCGCCGGGCGGGAAAGTGGCGCGCAGCGACACGACAGGTGCGAACCACGTCAGTCACACCCGAAGCAGTGGCCTCCCGAGTTCCCCACGGATGACACCTGCCTTCTGCGACACTCCTTCCCCAGCAGTGCCAATGGCACCGTACGACACTTCGCACACTAAAGAAACTCCAGTCACAAATGACACATTTGTAATTCCACCAGGCACAATGCCGTGAACTCGGTGTTTGCCCGAAACAATTTTTCGGACTTTTTCCGGACCGACGTCCGGTGGAGTAATCGCGCGTCGATGTCGGTCGGTCGAATGACGAATGTGCGCGCTACGTCAGCGCTCGACGGGCTGCGCTTCGTGCGGGTCGGCAGTGGCCGACCGCGCGCGGTATCGCCGGACCTTCACAGCGGCTGTCAACGCGGCCACCGCGGCGACGATCACCACCAACCCACCCGTCAGCAAGCCCCACGGAGTCTGGTCCTCGACGAGTGTGTCGACGAAGTTGTCGGCGGCGACGACGTGATTTCCGGTGTACGTGCGATCCTGACCGGCTTCGAGTGTCACTCGGCTGATCGAGTCGCTGAACGTTCCGACCTGCCCCGGGCTCAGCACCAACACCGTTCCGCCCTCGCGGGCACCGACCGCAGTGGCGAGGTCGCGTAGCTGCGAATCGTGGCGCGGTTCGTCGGGGACGATCACGATGCTCAGATCGATTCCGTGGTCCTCGGCTCGGTTCACGGCGGCAGTCAGTCCGTCCTGCTCTGCCGCAGGAGCACTGACTCCTGACTCGCGGACCGTGGCGACGATGCTGTCGACGTCCAGACCTGCCGGGATATCGGTGGCAAGTGGGGAAACAGCGTGGATCGGCTCAGTCATCTCTCGTCCAGTCGGTAGGAACCAGTCGCGTGGAACCCTACGTCACGGTGCCGTCGATTCTCGGGAGGCAGGTATGCCCGACGCGGCAACTGAGGCCGCCCTTCATTGCGTCGCACGAAGCACTACGTGAGGATTGTGACGTGGGTCGTTCTCGCGGTGTCCACCGCGAAACGGACCCGCACGTTTTCACAGGACAAGCGTACTGTTAGACTTCCATCGAGACACTGCCCGAGGGTCCGCAAGCAATCCGCACGCCGGATGCCATGCCGAGACACACGGTCAGCGCCTCGCTTCAACCGTCGACACAGCCCCGTCGGCGGTGTGCCTCATAGACGAGTGGAGCTGAAGTGACCGCAAGTAACAATTCATTCGGTGCAAAGGGCACCCTCGAAGTCGGAGAGAACTCGTACGAGATCTTTCGGCTGTCGGCCTTGCCCGGTGCCGAGAAACTGCCCTATGCACTGAAGGTCCTCGCGGAGAACCTCCTTCGCACCGAGGACGGTGCCAACATCACCGCCGACCATATTCGCTCGATCGCGTCGTGGGATCCCTCGGCCGACCCGAGTATCGAAATCCAGTTCACCCCTGCGCGAGTCATCATGCAGGACTTCACCGGCGTTCCGTGTGTCGTGGACCTCGCCACCATGCGTGAGGCCGTGACCACCCTCGGCGGCGACCCCAACAAGGTCAACCCCCTCTCCCCCGCCGACATGGTCATCGACCACTCGGTCATCCTCGACGTGTTCGGCCGCGCCGATGCACTCGAGCGCAACGTCGACCTCGAGTACGAGCGCAACGGCGAGCGTTACCAGTTCCTGCGTTGGGGCCAGGGCGCCTTCGACGACTTCAAGGTCGTCCCGCCCGGCATGGGCATCGTGCACCAGGTCAACATCGAGTACCTCGCACCGACCGTCATGACCCGCAAGGGTCAGGCGTACCCCGACACCTGCGTCGGAACCGACTCGCACACGACGATGGTCAACGGCCTCGGCGTGCTCGGCTGGGGCGTCGGCGGAATCGAAGCCGAAGCTGCCATGCTCGGCCAGCCCGTGTCGATGCTGATCCCGCGTGTAGTCGGCTTCAAGCTCTCGGGCGAGATCCAGCCGGGAGTCACGGCCACCGACGTCGTTCTGACCGCCACCGAGATGCTGCGCAAGCACGGCGTCGTCGGAAAGTTCGTCGAGTTCTACGGCGAAGGTGTGGCCGAGGTTCCCCTCGCCAACCGCGCCACCCTCGGCAACATGAGCCCCGAATTCGGCTCCACCGCAGCCATTTTCCCGATCGACGAAGAGACGATCAACTACCTGCGCCTCACCGGCCGCAGCGACGAGCAGCTCGCTCTCGTCGAGGCGTACGCCAAGGAACAGGGCATGTGGCACGACCCGAAGAACGAAGCCGTGTACTCCGAGTACATCGAGCTCGACCTCAACACGGTCGTCCCGTCCATCGCAGGCCCGAAGCGCCCGCAGGACCGAATCCTGTTGTCCGAGTCCAAGGTTGCGTTCCGCAAGGACATCCACAACTACGTGGAGGAGAACCACCCGGCGCACGAGGGTGACAGCAAGCTGGACGAGGCCCTCAACGAGTCGTTCCCGGCCAGCGATCCCGCGTCGCTGAGCTTCGCGGAAGACGATGCAGTCGATGTGCGGTCGGCCGCATACGGCTCCGAAGGTCGCCCGAGCAAGCCGGTTCGTGTCATCACCGACGAAGCAGGCGAGTTCGTTCTCGACCATGGCGCCGTCGTGGTGGCAGGTATCACCTCCTGCACCAACACCTCCAACCCGTCGGTCATGCTGGGCGCAGCACTGCTCGCTCGGAACGCCGTCGAAAAGGGCCTGTCCACCAAGCCGTGGGTCAAGACCAACATGGCACCCGGTTCGCAGGTCGTGACCGACTACTACGAGAAGGCCGGCCTGTGGCCGTACCTCGAGAAGCTCGGCTACTTCCTGGGCGGCTACGGCTGCACCACGTGCATCGGTAACACGGGCCCGTTGCTCGAGCCGATCTCGAAGGCGATCAACGACAACGATCTTTCGGTGACCGCCGTGCTGTCGGGCAACCGCAACTTCGAGGGTCGCATCTCCCCCGACGTCAAGATGAACTACCTGGCGTCGCCGCCGCTGGTCATCGCTTACGGCCTCGCGGGCACGATGGACTTCGACTTCGAGACCGACGCGCTCGGTAACGACCACGAGGGCAACCCGGTGTACCTCAAGGACATCTGGCCGTCGTCGCAGGAGATCGAGGACACGATCAAGTCCTCGATCAGCCGGGACATGTTCAGCAAGTCCTACGAGACGATCTTCGCCGGTGACAGCCGCTGGCAGAACCTGTCGACCCCCGAGGGCGACACGTTCGAGTGGGATCCCAACTCGACGTACGTGCGGAAGCCTCCGTACTTCGACGGTATGACGATGGACCCGGCTCCGGTCGAGGACATCAAGGGTGCCCGCGTGCTGGCCCTGCTCGGCGATTCGGTCACCACCGACCACATCAGCCCGGCAGGACCCATCAAGGCCGGTACGCCTGCCGCTCAGTACCTCGATTCGCACGGCGTGGAGCGCAAGGATTACAACTCGCTCGGATCGCGTCGTGGCAACCACGAGGTCATGATTCGCGGAACGTTCGCGAACATCCGTCTGAAGAACCAGCTGCTCGACGACGTCTCGGGTGGCTACACCCGCGACTTCACCCAGGACGGTGGCCCGCAATCGTTCATCTACGATGCGTCGCAGAACTACCAGAAGGCCGGCATCCCGCTGGTCGTGCTGGGCGGCAAGGAGTACGGCTCCGGAAGCTCCCGTGACTGGGCGGCCAAGGGCACCTCGCTCCTGGGCGTCAAGGCGGTCATCACCGAGTCGTTCGAGCGCATCCACCGCTCCAACCTCATCGGCATGGGCGTCGTTCCGCTGCAGTTCCCGGCAGGCGAGAGCGCCGCGTCGCTCAAGCTCGACGGCACCGAGACGTTCGACATCATCGGCGTCGAGAAGCTGAACGAGGGCACCACCCCGAAGACGATGGCGGTGACCGCGACCAAGGAAGACGGAACCAAGGTCGAGTTCGACGCCGTGGTCCGTATCGATACCCCCGGTGAAGCGGACTACTACCGCAACGGCGGAATCCTGCAGTACGTCCTGCGCAACATGATCAGAGGCTAGTCACACGGCGCTGTAGACAAACGCCACGCACAGCGATGGGCCCGGAACTCGATACGTGTTTCGGGCCCATCGCCGTATCGGTACGGGCCCCTTCATCGGAAAGTAGGAGTTTCACACGTGCCCAAGGTCAGTGAAGACCACCTGGCGGCCCGCCGCAGCGAAATTCTCGACGGTGCGCGTAAATGCTTCGGAGAGTTCGGCTACGAGGGTGCCACCGTGCGACGCCTCGAGGAGGCGACAGGCCTCTCCCGCGGAGCCATCTTCCACCACTTCAAGGACAAGGACGGTCTCTTCCTCGCGTTGGCGCAGGAGGACGCCCGGCGTATGGCCGAAGTCGCGGCGACGCAGGGTCTGGTTCAGGTGATGCGAGACATGCTGGCCCAGCCGGAGCAGTTCGAGTGGCTCGGAACGCGGCTCGAGATCACCCGACGACTACGAACCGACGCCGACTTCCGAACCAGCTGGGCCGAGCGTTCGGCCGAGCTGACCGACGCGACACTCGGCCGACTCGAACGCCAGAAAACGGCAGGAAAACTGCGGGACGACGTTCCCAACGACGTTCTGGCCGACTACCTGGACCTGGTTCTCGACGGTCTGGTCGCCAGAATCGCGTCGGGCAACGGCGGGTCGAACCTGTCGGCCATTCTGGATCTGGTCGAAGAATCGGTGCGCAGGCGCGACCCGGGTCAGGCCAGCTGAATCAGTTCCAGGTAGTCCTGCGACCAGTGGTCCTCGGTGCCGTCGGGAAGGAGGATGACTCGTTCTGGTGAGAGCGCCTCGGCGGCACCCGGATCGTGAGTCACCAGAACGACAGCACCCTTGTAACTGCGCAGTGCGTCGAGAACCTGCTCGCGTGAGATCGGATCGAGGTTGTTGGTCGGTTCGTCGAGCAGCAGCACGTTCGCAGCCGAAGACACCAGTCCGGCCAGCGCCAGACGCGTCTTCTCGCCGCCGGACAGCGTTCCTGCGGGCTGTTCGAGCTGGGGTCCGGTGAACATGAAGGCGCCGAGTAGCGATCTGAGCTCCTGCTCGCCGGTGTCGGGTGCCGCATGCCGGATGTTCTCCCACACCGACGCCATGTCGTCGAGGGTGTCGTGCTCCTGGGCGAAGTAACCCACGCGCATGCCGTGGCCGGGTTCGATCTCGCCGGTGTCGGCCTTCTCGGTTCCCGCGAGGATCCGAAGCAGCGTCGTCTTGCCCGCACCGTTGAGCCCGAGCACCACCACTCGACTTCCTCTGTCGATCGCCAGATCGACGCCGGCGAAGATCTCCAGCGACCCGTACATCTTGGTCAGGTTCTTGGCCATCAACGGAGTCTTGCCGCAGGGAGCAGGCTCAGGGAAGCGAATGTGCGCAACCTTGTCGGATACGCGCTCCGCATCGAGGTTGGCCATCAGCTTGTCTGCTCGTTTGGCCATGTTCTGTGCCGCAACGGCTTTGGTTGCCTTGGCACCCATCTTGGCGGCCTGGACGCGCAGCGCACCCGCCTTCTTCTCCGCGTTCGCGCGTTCGCGACGGCGCCGTTGCTCGTCCGTGGCGCGTGCGTCGAGGTACTTCTTCCAGTTCATGTTGTAGATGTCGGCCTCACCGCGCACTGCATCGAGGAACCACACCCTGTTCACGACATCACCGAGCAGTTCGACATCGTGACTGATCACGATGAGTCCGCCCTCGTGGTTCTGCAGGAAACTGCGCAACCAGGTGATGGAATCGGCGTCGAGGTGGTTGGTGGGCTCGTCGAGCAGCAATGTGGTGTTCGAGCGTCCGCCACTGCCGTCGGACGCGGCGAACAGAATGCGAGCGAGTTCGACGCGTCGACGTTGACCACCGGACAGGGTTCGCAGCGGTTGACCGAGAATGCGGTCGGCCAAGCCGAGGCTGTTGCAGATGCGAGCCGCTTCGCTTTCGGCTTCGTAGCCGCCGAGGGACGCGAACCGCTCTTCCAGCTCGCCGTACTTACGGACGGCTTTGTCGAGCAATGTCTCGTCGGCAACCTCGGCCATCAGAGCCTGCTGCTTCTCCATACTGTGCAGGAGGGTGTCCAGCCCGCGGGCCGACAGCACCCGGTCCTTGGCCAGCACGTCCAGGTCGCCCTCTTTGGGATCTTGCGGGAGGTAGCCGAGATCTCCGGTGCGTACGACCTCGCCGGCATACGGTTCGCCCTCGCCCGCCAGGATGCGCAGCGTGGTGGTTTTTCCGGCACCGTTGCGGCCGACCAGCCCGATGCGGTCACCTGCCTGCACGCGGAGCGCGGGCCCCTCGGTGGACAGAAGGGTCCGCACACCGGCACGAACTTCGAGGTCGGTGGCGGTGATCACGCGTGAGCTCCTAGCGATTGCCGAACAAGATGAGTGCTCGTCGACCGACGAGCGAGCAATGAAAGCGCCGTAGGTCGGCACAGCAAACCCCCATTTTAGCTCAGCATTCACGTGCCTCCACCCAGGAACGCAGGTGACCCCGGTAACGTCTGAGCGATGACCGACGTCACCGAAACGGCCACTGCCCGCCCAGCCCTGCCCCTCGACCTCACCGGACGGACCGCACTGGTCACCGGGGGTAGTCGAGGCATCGGCCGCGCGATCGCCGCAGAACTGCTCGCGCGCGGTGCCAACGTGGCCATCACTGCGCGTAAGCGGGAACCGTTGCTGGCCGTCGCGGCGGAACTCGGCGACTCCGTACTCGCGCTGGACGGTAACGCGGGCGACCCGGAACATCGGCGCACCGCAGTGGACCGCACCGTCGAGACCTTCGGTTCGCTGGACATCCTGGTCAACAACACCGGTATCAACCCCGTCTACGGCTCGCTGATGGATGCCGACCTCGTCGGTGTCAGCAAGATCTTCGACACCAACGTCGTCGGCACGCTCGGCTTCGTGCAGAACGCGTTCCATGCGTGGATGGGAGAACACGGCGGTGCGGTCGTCAACATCGCCAGCGTCGCAGGCATCCGCTCCACCGGAGTCATTGCCGCGTACGGCGCATCCAAAGCTGCGTTGATTCGGCTCACCGAGGAGCTGGCATGGCAGCTCGGTCCGAAGATCCGCGTCAACGCGGTGGCGCCGGGCGTGGTGAAGACCAAGTTCGCCGAGGCGTTGTTCGCCGGCGGCGAAGAAGCAGCAGCGGCCGGCTACCCGATGAAGCGACTCGGTACCCCCGAGGACGTGGCATCGCTCGTCGCGTTCCTGGTCTCGGACGCGTCCTCGTGGATCACCGGCGAGACGGTGCGCGTCGACGGTGGCCTGCTCGCCACCGGCGGAATGTGAGCGACCTGTCGGCCGACGTCGCCGTGATCGGGCTGGGACCGGCGGGTCGCGCGATCGCCCACCGCTGCGCGGCCGCGGGTATGGACGTTCTCGCACTCGATCCGCACCCGTCCAGAACCTGGACGCCGACCTACTCGGCATGGGCGGACGAATTGCCGTCATGGCTCTCGGAGTCCGCAATCGCCTCGACTGCACGCAGGCCCGCAGTGTGGACCGATCGGCATCGCGTCATCGACCGGACGTACTGCGTGCTCGACACCCATGCCCTGCAAGCCTCGCTGTCTCTCGACCTCGTACGAGTGCACGCGGGCACCGCAGTCGACGTCACCGGCACCCGCGTCACCACCGTCGACGGGACGGTCGTCACGGCTCGCCACGTCGTCGATGCGCGAGGAACGCTCGACTCGCGTGATCTGGCGCAACAGACCGCATACGGAATCGTCGTCGAGCGGGAACGCGCCGAGCCCATTCTGGAAGGCTCCGACGCCTGGTTCATGGATTGGCGTACCGACAACGGCGTACGACCCGGTGACGCTCCGAGTTTTCTCTATGCCGTCGCACTCGACGACCACCGCGTTCTGCTCGAAGAAACGTGCCTGGTCGGCAGGCCTGCCCTCCACCTCGATGTACTCCGGACTCGTCTGCATCATCGTCTCGCCCGACGCGATCTCGTGCCGACCGGGACCGAGGACGTCGAGCGGGTGCGCTTTTCGGTCGAACCTCCGCCGCGCTCACGGCTGCACACCCCACGAAGCGGTCCCGTCTTGTTCGGGTCGCGGTCGAATCTGATGCATCCGGCGACGGGATACAGCGTCGCCGCGTCGTTGGCGTCTGCCGATCACCTGGTCGACGGACTTCGCACCGGCAAGCCGGGGAGCCGACGTGCACTCCACACCTGGACGGTGCAGAAGCTACGCAATCTCGGTCTGCGCACTGCGTTGAGCCTCGAGCCGGAGATGGTTCCGCAGTTCTTCGCCAGCTTCTTCTCGCTGCCGGTCGAACTGCAACGCTCCTACCTGTCCGGCCACGACGACGCCATGGGGACCATGACCGCAATGCTGAGAATGTTCCCTACACTTCCGGTCTCGGCCAGGCTCGCTATCGCGCGCACCGTCGTCCACGCTCCGAGACGCGGCTGAGTTTCTCGGCAACGGTCGACACACAGGCGCCCGGTCGGCGATCATGAACACATGCGCAGCATTTGGAAAGGCTCGATCGCCTTCGGACTCGTCAACGTTCCGGTGAAGGTCTACTCGGCCACCGAGCAACACGACATCCGGTTTCATCAAGTGCACGCAAAGGACGGCGGACGAATCAAGTACGACCGCATCTGCCAGGAATGCGGAAAATCGGTCCAGTTCGCCGACATCGACAAGGCGTACGACTCGCCCGACGGCGAGCGCGTGATCCTCACCGACGACGACTTCGACAAACTCCCCGCTGCCGAGAAGCACGAGATCCCCGTTCTCGAATTCGTTCCGACCGAGCAGATCGATCCGATCCTCTACGACAAGAGTTACTTCCTGGAGCCCGACTCGTCGTCGCCCAAGGCGTACGTACTGCTGCGAGAGACGCTGGAAGAAACCGAACGCACCGCGCTGGTCCATTTCACGCTGCGACAGAAGACGCGGCTGGCCGCCTTGCGGGTCCGTGACAACGTGCTGGTCATCCAGACTCTGCTGTGGCCGGACGAGGTACGAGCCGCAGAATTTCCGTCGCTCGACGACGCCCCGTCGGCGCGCCCGCAAGAAGTGAAGATGGCGACGTCGCTCGTCGAGAGCATGTCCTCGGAATTCGATCCGACGGAGTACACCGACGACTACCAGATCGAACTGCGCAAACTGATCGACGAGACACTGGCGAACGGTGGCGAGAAGGTCATCCACACCGAGGCCGAGTCACAGGACGACGGCGAGGACGCGGAGGTCGTGGATCTGGTCGCCGCCCTCCAGCGCAGCGTCGAGGCCGCGGGAAAGAACGCGAAGTCGGGGTCCGATTCGTCGACATCATCATCGTCGAAATCTTCGTCGTCGAAGACACCGGCCAAGAAGACCGCTGCCAAGAAGACCACTGCGCGGAAGACCCCGGCAAAAAAGGCTCCGGCCAAGAAGGCCGCAGCAAAGAAGGCTGCCCCGTCGACCGACGAAGCGAAGGGTGCGTGACGGGGCAGCCGGACCGGACCGTCAGACGGTGAAGCCGAGGGCCCGAAGCTGCTCGCGTCCGTCGTCGGTGATCTTGTCCGGTCCCCACGGCGGCATCCAGACCCAGTTGATCTTGAGGTCGGCGGCGAGCCCACTGCGCACGAGCGCACCACGGGCCTGATCCTCGATGACGTCCGTCAACGGGCAGGCCGCCGATGTCAGTGTCATGTCGACGGTGACGATGTCCTCGGCGTCGATCTTGATGTCGTAGACCAAACCGAGATCGACGACGTTGATTCCCAGCTCGGGGTCGACGACGTCGCGCATCGCTTCTTCGAGGTCCTCGAGTACCTTGATCTCGTCGGCGGTGAGTTCCACCGGCGTCGTCGTCACAGCCGGTGTGGTCTCTGTTGCGTCGGTCATGATTGCTGTCCTCCGGAAAGTGCCGACTGGGCGGTCCCGCCCGTCGTAGCTGTCGTATCTGCGTCCACTACTTGAACAACCGCATCCTTGAAAGCCATCCAACCCAGCAAGGCGCATTTCACGCGAGCCGGATACTTGGCCACACCGGCGAACGCAATGCCGTCGCCGATGACGTCTTCGTCTCCCTCGACGGTACCTCTGCTGCCGACCATCTCGCTGAACGAATCCACGGTCTTCAGGGCGTCCTGAACTGACAAGCCGACCACCTGATCGGTCAGCACCGACGTGGAGGCTTGGCTGATCGAGCAACCCTGGCCGTCGTACGAGACGTCCGCAACGGTGCCGTTGTCGACGTGAACCCGCAGAGTCACCTCGTCGCCGCAGGTGGGATTGACGTGGTGCACCTCCGCACCGAACGGCTCGCGCAGTCCACGACCGTGCGGATGCTTGTAGTGATCGAGGATCACTTCCTGGTACATCTGTTCCATTCGCATCAGGCGTGTCCCTCCTCACCGTTGCGGTCGGTGCCGAAGAACGATTGCGCGCGACGAATCGCGTTCGCGAGCACCTGCACTTCCTCGACCGTGTTGTACAACGCGAAGGACGCCCGCGCGGTCGCTGCCACTCCGAAGCGCCGATGCAGTGGCCACGCGCAATGATGACCGACGCGAATGGCGACGCCTTCGTCGTCGAGAATCTGCCCCAGGTCGTGTGCGTGGATACCGTCGACGACGAACGACACTGCCGAACCTCGATCGACGTTCTCCGTCGGACCGATGACTCTAACGCCGTCGATCTTTGCGAACTCGGCGAGAGTCGCTGCGACCAAGGTCTTTTCGTGAGCTGCCACGGCGTCGATACCGATGTTGTCGAGGTACCGCACGGCGGCACCGAGCCCGATGACCTGCGACGTCATGGGCACACCGGCCTCGAAGCGTTGCGGCGGAGGAGCGAACGTCGTCTTCTCCATCGTGACCGTTTCGATCATCGATCCGCCGGTGATGAACGGCGGCATCGCATCGAGCAGCGCGGCCTTGCCGTACAACACTCCGACACCCGAGGGTCCCAGCATCTTGTGGCCGGAGAACGCTGCGTAGTCGACATCGAGGTCGTGGAAATCGACCTTCATATGGGGCACGGATTGGCACGCGTCGAGAACGACGAGCGCGCCGACAGCTCGGGCGCGACGCACCAACTCCTCGACGGGAGCGACGGCACCGGTCACGTTCGACTGGTGGGTGAACGCGACGACCTTCACCGCGGACGACAATTCCAGCGAGTCGAGGTCGATTCGACCGTCGTCGGTCACTCCGTACCACCGCAGAGTTGCGCCGGTACGGGCCGCAAGCTCTTGCCACGGAACGAGATTGGCGTGGTGTTCGAGTTCGGTGACGACGATCTCGTCACCGGGTCCGAGATGACGATCGAAGCGCTGATCGGCCAACACGTACGTCACGAGGTTGAGCGACTCGGTTGCGTTCTTGGTGAAGACGATCTCGTCGACGTCTGCACCGACGAACGCGGCGATATCCGCCCTGGCTCCCTCGTACGCGTCGGTGGCTTCCTCGGCCAGCTGGTGCGCCCCGCGGTGCACCGCCGCGTTACAGGTGGTGAGGAACTCGCGTTCGGCGTCGAGCACCTGCACCGGCCGCTGCGAGGTTGCGCCGGAATCCAGATACACCAACGGCTTTCCGTCGCGGACGGTGCGCGAGAGGATAGGAAAATCGCGGCGAACGGTAGCGACATCGAACGATGTCGCTACCGCCACAGCTGCCGGTGCAGCCATACTCATGCTCCGGTGGTCGCGGCCTGCGTGTAGCCGGCGTAGCCGTTGGCCTCGAGCTCGTCGGCCAGCTCGGCGCCGCCGGACTTGACGATCTCACCGTTGACGAAGACGTGCACGAAGTCGGGCTTGATGTAGCGAAGAATGCGGGTGTAGTGCGTGATCAGCAGCACTCCCCCGTCTTCACGCTCCTTGTACTTGTTCACGCCCTCGGACACCACGCGCAAAGCGTCGACGTCGAGGCCGGAATCGGTCTCGTCGAGGATGGCGATCTTCGGCTTGAGTAGTCCCAGCTGCAGGATCTCGTGACGCTTCTTCTCGCCGCCGGAGAAACCCTCGTTGACGTTGCGCTCGAGGAAGTTCGCCTCGATTTCGAGCTCGCTCATGGCGGTCTTGGCTTCCTTGACCCAGTGCCGCAGCTTGGGGGCTTCGCCGCGCACGGCGGTGGCGGCGGTGCGCAGGAAGTTCGACATCGACACTCCGGGCACCTCCACCGGGTACTGCATCGCCAGGAACAGACCTGCGCGGGCGCGCTCGTCGACGCTCATCTCGAGAACGTCTTCACCGTCGAGGGTGATGGTGCCGGAGGTGACGGTGTACTTCGGGTGGCCGGCAATGGCGTACGACAAGGTGGACTTGCCGGAGCCGTTGGGCCCCATGATCGCGTGCGTCTCGCCGGACTTCACGGTCAGATCGACACCTTTGAGGATGTCGATCGGCTCGGCGGACGAGTCGGTGTTGGCGACGCTGACGTGCAGATCGCGGATTTCGAGTGTGGACATCAAAGTTCCTTTGTGCAGTCGAGAAAGGTTCGGTTGGGCCTACGCGCCGACGACGGCGAGCTCGGTCTCGATGGCAGCATCGAGACGCTCGCGTACGGCGGGGACCGGAATCTTGTCGATGATTTCGTGGAAGAAGCCGCGGACCACCAGTCGACGGGCCACCTCCTCCGAGATGCCGCGAGCACGCAGGTAGAACAGCTGCTCGTCGTCGAATCGGCCGGTAGCACTGGCGTGCCCTGCTCCGACGATCTCGCCGGTTTCGATTTCCAGGTTCGGTACCGAATCGGCGCGAGCGCCGTCGGTGAGCACGAGATTTCGGTTCAGTTCGTACGTCTCGGTGCCCTCGGCCTCGGCGCGAATGAGAACGTCGCCGATCCATACGGTGTGTGCGTCGACGGTGCCGGGTCCGGTTTCACCCTGGAGCGCGCCCTTGTACATCACGTTCGACTTGCAATGCGGAGCCGAATGGTCGACGAGCAGTCGCTGCTCGAGGTGCTGACCGGCGTCGGCGAAGTACACACCGAGCATGTTCGCGTCACCGCCGGGCGCGCTGTAGCGCACGGTCGGGCTGATGCGCACCAAGTCGCCGCCGAGGCTGACGTTGTAGTGGCGCAACACCGAGTCACGTCCGAGCAGGGCGTGGTGGGCGGCCACGTGCACCGCGTCCGACTGCCAGTCCTGGATCAGCACGACGTGCAACTGCGAGCTGTCACCCAGCACGAACTCGACGTTCTCGGCGTACGTGCCGCTGCCGCGCTGATCGATCACCACGGTGGCGCGAGCAAACGTGCCGAGGCGAATCTGCACGTGTCCGTAGGCGACGTGGTCGACGCCCGGTCCGTCGATCGTGATCTCGATCGGCTCCGCTACCTCGACCTCGTTGGGAACACTGACGATCGTGGCCTCGGTGAAGGCCGAATATGCCTGTGCGGCAATCCGATCGGCAGGCACGCCGGCCTTCCCGAGTCGATCGTCGTCGCGTCCCACGGTCTCCACGACCACCTGGTCCGCAGCCCCGACGGTGACCTGAGCGGTCCCGTCGGCGACTGCCGAACCGTCGTGCAGGCCGCGAAGGCGACGCAGCGGCGTGAAGCGCCACAGTTCGTCACGGCCCGACGGCACCTCGAACGCGTTCACGTCGTACGACGTGAATTGAGCGCCCTTGTTGGCGACGAGCTTCGACTTGTCTTCCTTGGCGGAATCGGGGTTCTCGGATGCCACGGCACCCATGACTCCGGTGAGGGGGTTGTTCACTTATCCGACCGACCCTTCCATCTGCAACTCGATGAGCCGGTTGAGCTCGAGCGCGTACTCCATCGGCAGTTCGCGAGCAATGGGCTCGACGAATCCGCGGACGACCATGGCCATCGCTTCGTCCTCGGTCATGCCGCGGCTCATCAGGTAGAACAACTGATCGTCGCTGACCTTCGAGACAGTGGCCTCGTGACCCATCGACACGTCGTCCTCACGGATGTCGACGTACGGGTAGGTGTCGGACCGACTGATCGTGTCGACCAGCAGGGCGTCGCACTTGACCGTCGAACGCGAGCCGTGCGCGCCCTTGTTGATCTGGATCAGACCGCGGTAGGACGTCCGTCCACCGCCACGGGCGACGGACTTGCTGACGATGTTCGACGACGTGTGCGGTGCCAGGTGCAGCATCTTGGAACCGGTGTCCTGGTGCTGATCGGGCCCTGCGAACGCGACCGAGAGAACCTCGCCCTTGGCGTATTCGCCGGTCATCCACACAGCCGGGTACTTCATGGTGACCTTGGAGCCGATGTTGCCGTCGACCCACTCCATCGTTGCGCCTGCTTCTGCCTTGGCGCGCTTGGTGACCAGGTTGTAGACGTTGTTCGACCAGTTCTGAATGGTCGTGTACCGGCAACGACCACCCTTCTTGACGATGATCTCGACCACGGCGGAGTGCAGCGAATCGGACTTGTAGATCGGCGCGGTGCAGCCCTCGACGTAGTGCACGTAGGCACCCTCGTCGACGATGATCAGCGTGCGCTCGAACTGGCCCATGTTCTCGGTGTTGATCCGGAAGTAGGCCTGCAGCGGGATGTCGACGTGCACGCCCGGCGGGATGTAGATGAACGATCCACCGGACCACACTGCGGTGTTCAACGCAGAGAACTTGTTGTCGCCTGCCGGAATGACGGTGCCGAAGTACTCGCGGAACAGCTCCGGCTGCTCTTTGAGTGCGGTGTCGGTGTCGAGGAACAACACACCCTGCGCCTCGAGGTCCTCACGGATCGAGTGGTAGACGACCTCGGACTCGTACTGAGCGGCGACACCGGAGACGAGGCGCTGCTTCTCGGCCTCGGGGATGCCGAGCTTGTCGTACGTGTTCTTGATGTCCTCGGGCAGGTCGTCCCACGTAGCGGCCTGCTTCTCGCTGGACCGCACGAAGTACTTGATGTTGTCGAAGTCGATGCCGTCCAGGTCGGAACCCCAGTTGGGCATGGGCTTGCGGTCGAAGGTCTTGAGAGCCTTCAGACGGGCTTCGAGCATCCACTCGGGCTCGCTCTTCTTGGCCGAGATGTCACGGACGACAGCCTCGGACAAGCCGCGCTTGGCGCTCGCGCCGGCCACGTCGGAATCGGCCCAGCCGTATCCGTAGGTGCCGAGCGATGCGATGGTCTCGTCCTGAGTCAGCGGCGCGGCGGGTGTCACCTGGTCTGGTGTGACGGTCATGCGGGCTCCTTCCGGAGGCGTGTGCGTTCTCCGACACGGGGCTGCGTGTCGGACGTCATCTTGTGTGAACTATCTGTCGATACGTCGGTATCGGATCGACCGCTCCTCGATCGCGTCGAGGTGAGCGGTACGTGTGTGGTGCAAGCGCAGTTGCCGTTCGCAATGGTGGCAAGACGCTGCACATGCGTGCCGAGGATCTCGGCGAACGCTGCTTGTTCGGCCTCGCACAGTTCGGGAAACTCTGCTGCGACGTGCGACACCGGGCAATGGTGTTGGCAGATCTGCACTCCGTTGCCGACTTGCCGCGTGGTGGCCGAGAATCCCGCCGCACTGAACGCGTCGGCAATTCTTCCCGCCGCCGTTTCCACGGCATGTGCGTCGGAACCGGTCGCGGGTTCGACGTCGGCAACGATGGTGTTGACGCGTTGCCGCGCGAACGTCTCGATGGCGTCGTTGCCACCGATCTTGCGCAGCTGCCGCATGGCGGCTCCGGCCAGATCGTCGTAGGTGTGGCCCAGCCGATTGCGGCCGGCTGCGGTGAGCTGGAAATGCTTGGCCGGTCGCCCGCGTCCACGCTGACGTGCTCCGGCCGGGGTGGTGATCCTGGCCTCGCCTGCATCGATGAGCGCATCGAGGTGGCGCCGGACACCGGCCGCGCTCAATCCAAGGCGAGTGCCGATATCGGACGCGGTGATGGGGCCCTCTTCGAGCAGTAGGGTGACCACTGCGCCCCGCGTCTGCCCCTCGGGGGCCGATGCCGGTCGCACCGACGACGCGCCTGCTCCGGCGGTCGATGGATCGACGCTTTCCGGACGCACGAGCGAGCTCTCGGTTGTTTTCACAACACCAGTGTGACGGAATTGTTTCACCTGGTCCAGCAAGGGTGCCCTATCCCTCAGGTGAATCCGAGCCGAGCTACGCAGGCCGCGGAGTCCGGAGGACCGGGTGAATCGCGCTATTGCACACAGCTACGCTCCCACTGTGCCATCGACCGAGAGTGAGCAGAGTTCCGAGAACTCGCCTTCCGCGACCGGTGCCAGCTCGTCCCCCGATCCCGAGAACCCCGAATCCGCGCGCGGCACGCTGCTGCACAGGATGATTCTCACCCCTGCTCGGCGCGTGTTCGGCCTGGAACCGACCCCACCGGGTGCCGGTGTCGCCACGTTGCACGGCGACGAGCCGGAGGCACCCGGTCTCGATCCCGCCGAGACCGTTCAACTACGCAACATTCGCCGTTTCGGAGCCGCGGGCGCGCTGCTGATGGCGATCGGCGCGCTCGGCGCGGGTGCGCAGCCGGTACTGCAGAACCCGATCGCGGGCGTCCGGTTACTGAGCCTGCCGTCGCGCATGGCCACGTCGGCTCTGACGGTGACCATGACGGGAACCGTCGTCGTGGTCCTCGCGTGGCTACTGCTCGGCAGGTTCGCGCTGGGGCGGACGCGATCGGGCGCGACTCCCCGCCGCCTGTCCCGATCGCAGATGGACCGAACTCTGCTGCTGTGGATCCTGCCGCTGAGCGTCGCACCGCCTATGTTCTCGCGCGACGTCTACTCCTACCTGGCCCAGAGCGAGATCACGGCCCGCGGTCTCGACCCCTACGAGATCGGCCCCGTGGATGCACTGGGGGCCGACAACGTCCTGACCCGGACGGTGCCCAACATCTGGCGAGAGACTCCGGCACCCTACGGTCCGCTGTTCCTGTGGATGGGGCGCGGGATCACGTACTTGACCGGCGAGAACATCGTCGCCGGCATCTTCCTGCACCGACTGCTCGCCTTGGCGGGAGTCGCGCTGATCGTCTGGGCGCTGCCGCGTCTCGCACGCCGTTGCGGGGTCGCGTCGGTCACGGCACTGTGGCTCGGTGCAGCGAATCCGCTGTTGCTGTTCCACCTGGTCGCCGGAATTCACAACGAGGCCCTGATGATCGGTCTCATGCTCGCGGGTACCGAACTGGCGCTGCGTGCGATCGAGCGCCCGGGTGCGTTGCGCAGCACCGATATCGCGTTCCTCGTCGGCGGAGCGGGTGTGATCGCACTCTCGTCGACGATCAAGATCCCGTCGCTGATAGCGCTGGGGTTCGTCGGCATGGCGCTGTCGAGACGGTGGGGCGGCACTCTGAGATCGGTCGTCTACGCTGCGCTGCTGCTCGGCACGATCGCCGTTGCCGTCCAAGTCGCCGTGAGCCTGGGTAGCGGACTCGGATTCGGTTGGATCCACACTCTGGGTACCGCGGGGGTGGTGCGCAGCTGGATGTCGATTCCCACGATTCTCGGCCTGGCTACCGGATTCGTCGGCGTGCTGCTCGGCCTCGGCGATCACACCACCGCTGTGTTGAGTCTCACTCGGCCGATCGCAGCCGTCGTCGCCGGCGTCATCGTCATCCGCATGCTGGTCGCTGTTCTGAGGGGCCGACTGCACTCGGTGGGAGCGCTGGGGGTGGCGCTGGGAGCAGTGGTTCTGCTGTTCCCGGTAGTCCAGCCCTGGTACCTGCTGTGGGCGGTGATTCCGCTGGCCGCATGGGCCACCACTCCGTCCTTCCGGCGTCCCGCCATTGCCTTCTCGTCTCTGGTCAGCGTGATCCTCATGCCGAACGGCAGCGAATACCAGCCGTTCCAGATCGTGCAGGCCGCAGTGATGACCATCCTGACCATCGTCGTGTTGTATCTGCTGACACGGAACCGGCTGCCGTGGCCCACGCGCATCGGACCACCGGCACCCGAGCGGCACACCGACGAATACGCTGAGTCCTCGTGATCTCCGGGACGTCGAATGCGGCGCAACCTGTCGTGCAGTTGACCGACGTGCGCAAGTCCTACGACGGCACCACCGCCGTCGACGGACTGAGCCTGAGCATCGGTGCGGGTGAAGTTCTCGCGCTGCTCGGCCCGAACGGAGCCGGAAAGACCACCACCGTCGAGATGTGCGAAGGCTTCGTCGTACCCGACAGCGGCACGGTCAGAATTCTCGGCCTCGACCCCATCGCCGAGTCCGCCCAGCTCCGACCCCGCATCGGCGTCATGCTGCAGGGAGGCGGTGCCTACCCGGGGTCCAAGGCAGGCGAAATGCTCGAGCTCGTCGCCTCGTACTCGGCCGACCCTCTCGACACGACGTGGCTGCTCGACTGTCTGGGCCTGACCTCGGCGGTCCGCACACCCTATCGGCGGTTGTCCGGTGGCCAGCAGCAGCGACTGGCGTTGGCCTGTGCCATCGTCGGCCGCCCCGAGTTGGTGTTTCTCGACGAACCGACAGCCGGACTCGACGCCCAGGCCCGACTGCTGGTGTGGGAATTGATCGACGCACTTCGACGCGACGGCGTCGGCGTTCTACTGACCACACATCTGATGGACGAGGCCGAGCAGCTGGCGGATCGGTTGACGATCATCGACAACGGCCGCATCGTCGCCTCCGGATCCCCGTCCGAGCTCACCAAGCAGGGAGCCGAGGGACAGCTGCGCTTCTCCGCTCCCCCAGGTCTCGATCTGTCCCTGCTCGACGCGGCCCTGCCCTCCGGTTACGTACCGTCGGAGACGTCACCGGGGTCGTACGTGGTCACCGGAGTGATCGAACCGCAGATCCTGGTGGTCGTCACCTCCTGGTGCGCACAACAGAACGTGCTTGCGACGGAGTTGCAGGTCGATCAGCGGCGGCTCGAGGACGTCTTCCTCGAACTGACCGGCAGAGAATTGAGGATGTGACGGTGCGCAGAGAAGCCCGGCTCGCCGACAACCGTTTCGAGACAGGACTGTTCGCGCCGCGCCCACAGCCGGCGTCGGCCGCCCGGATGCTGTTCGCGCAGTCGCGTCTCGAGCTGAAGTTGTTGCTGCGCAACGGTGAGCAGCTGCTGTTGACGATGTTCATTCCGATCACGCTGCTGATCGGACTCACTCTGCTGCCGTTCGGTGAGCTCGGCGACGACCGCGTCGCGCGGGTCGTGCCGGCGGTGATGATGGTGGCCATCATGTCGACGGCATTCACCGGACAGGCGATCGCCGTCGGGTTCGATCGACGCTACGGCGCCCTCAAGAGACTCGGTGCCACGCCGCTCCCACGGTGGGGAATCATCGGCGGCAAGTCGGTAGCCGTCGTGATCGTGGTGATCATGCAGTCGGTTCTGCTGGGCTCGATCGGCGTCGCCCTCGGCTGGCGACCGAGTCCGGCAGGTCTGCTGCTGGGAGCGGTCGTCATCGCTTTGGGGACGGTCACGTTCGCCTCGATGGGGTTGCTACTCGGCGGCACCCTGCGGGCGGAGATCGTGTTGGCATTGGCCAACGTCGCCTGGTTCGTGATGCTCGGGATCGGCAGCGCGGTGTTCGTCGACGACCAGATTCCGCAGGGCCTGCAGATCGTCGCACGGATAGTCCCGTCCGGCGCACTCGGCGAGGCGCTCAACCGCGGTGTGGCCTCGTCGTTCGACCTCTTCGGGATCGCCGTGCTGCTCGTCTGGGCTGCGGTCTGCGGCACTCTTGCGGTCCGAACCTTCAAATTCACCTGAGCGAGGCTTTCCGCCGGTCGCTCTACCCAACGACGCTGTGTAGTTGATCGGCGTTTACCATCGTGGAGTGCCCTACCTCCTACGGAAGCTCTACGGCGTGTTCCTGCGCCTCGTGGCCTACCTGCCCCTGCCCTCGCTGCGGGTACAGCGGGTGCTGGCGTTCATCGCCATCCTCACCCAGGGCGGCATAGCCGTCACCGGTGCGGTGGTCCGAGTGACCGGCTCCGGGCTCGGGTGCCCCACCTGGCCACAGTGCTTCCCCGGAAGCTTCACGCCGGTCGGAGTATCCGAGGTTCCGGTGCTGCATCAGGCAGTCGAGTTCGGCAATCGACTGCTCACCTTCGTGGTGGTCATCGCCGCTGCGGCGGTCGTTCTCGCTGTCACTCGCGCGGCCCGGCGGCGCGAGGTGTTGCTCTTCGCGTGGTTCATGCCGCTGGGAACCGTCGTGCAGGCCGTCATCGGTGGCGTCACCGTGCTGACCGGCCTGCTGTGGTGGACAGTGGCCATTCACCTCGTGGTGTCGATGGCAATGGTCTGGCTGGCTACCCTGCTGTTCGTCAAGGTGGGTGAAACCGACGCCGCGCCGAAGTCGCTGCCCACCGTCCCCGCCGCGCTACGCGGGCTCACTGCCCTGTCCGGCGTCGCGCTGACCGGCGTACTGATCGCCGGGACGATGGTGACCGGTGCCGGCCCGCACGCCGGCGACAAGAGCATCGACGAGCCGGTACCGCGCCTGGGCATCGAGATCGTCACGCTGGTGCACGCCCACTCGCAATTCCTGGTCGGGTATCTCGCGCTGCTCGTCGGGCTCGGTTTCGCTCTGTACGCGGTCGGAGCGCCGACTGCCGTCAAGCAGCGGCTGCACGTTCTGGTGGCGATCGTGCTGGCCCAGTCCCTGATCGGCCTGGTGCAGTACTTCACGGGCGTTCCCGCAGTACTCGTCGCGTTCCACGTTGCCGGTGCCGGTGCCTGCACGGCTGCCACGGCTGCGCTGTGGGCATCGTGCAGAACACGCGGGCCTGCGGTTGCCGATCGGGAAGCCGACGTGGACAGGGTCGCCGCAGCGTCCTGAGGCCCGGCAGTCTTCGGGTGTCGGCTCCTCAGCCGGCTCGACACGCGCGTGTCCGAGCACAGCAGTTTCGAATCGCAGTGGAGGGGCAGCCGACCTCCCCCTCAGATGGCCGACTGCCCCTCCACTGATTTCGACGCATAGGACCGCGAGACGGTTCCCGTCGAGTCGAAAAAACTTTGCGACTCTCGTCCTACCCGACGATGGCCTGGTTGCGGGCCTTGGGGAACTTCTTCTGCCGAGCGACCCAGCCGGCCATCTTCTCGTAATGGCCCGGTGCCGGATTGACCGAACTGACCAGCTCGCGGTCCCACTCCGCCTCGGTCAGTTCGTCGAACCTGGCGACTATCGCGTGTGCGACCGCTGTGGACGGAACCACCTGGTCTCCGAGCACTCCGTCTGCGCCGACCAGCGTGAGCCGGGTTCCGGCCCGACCGATGGGTTGGATCACCACACTTGCCGAGTTGCCGTGATCGGCGAGAAAAGCCTTCACAGCCGCGAGAGTTCCCTTCGGAACCTCGTTGGACGTGTCCTTCTCGTTGCCCGCACTGTCGATTTCGGTAGCCATGCAGACACGATACCGAGGTCGTCCACCGTGGCGGCATCGGCCCGCCGAATCGCTACTGATCGGTAACTTGTCGCACCCGTCGTGGAAGCGTGCGTCCGCTCTCGAACTCACATCGCTCCCGTGTAGAACAGGGATATGCGTGCCATTCGAGTAGACAACACCGGCGGACCCGAGGTCATGGTCGTCGTGGACGTGCCCATTCCCGAGCCCGGACCGGGGCAGGTTCTCGTGCGCGTCGACGCCATCGGGATCAACTACATCGACACCTACTTCCGCCGCGGCCTGTATCCACGGTCCCTGCCCTACATCCCCGGCGACGAGGGTTCCGGAGTTGTCCACGAGGCCGGCCCTGACGTCACCGCGTTCGCTCCTGGGGACCGCATCGCCTGGGCGGCCGCGCCGGGTAGCTATGCCGAGTTCGTCGTCGTGGACGCCTCGTCCGCCATATCCGTTCCCGACGGCGTTCCGGCCGATCAGGCGGCGTCGGCGCTGCTCCAGGGCATGACTGCGCACTACCTGATCGAGTCCACCTACCCGGCGCGCAGCGGCGACACGGTCCTCGTGCACGCGGGCGCGGGAGGCGTCGGACTACTGCTGACCCAGATGGCGGTCGGAAAGGGGGTACGGGTCATCACGACGGTGTCCACCGATGCCAAAGCAGAGCGGTCGGCCCAGGCCGGTGCCGCCCACGTACTGCGGTACGACGACGACATTGCGGCCCAGGTTCGCGAGCTCACCGGCGGCGAGGGCGTCCATGCCGTCTACGACGGTGTCGGAGCCGACACGTTCGAGGCCAGTCTGGCGTCGCTGCGCATCAGAGGCACGCTGGCCCTGTTCGGTGCTGCGAGCGGACCGGTACCGCCGTTCGACCCACAACGGCTCAACGGGGCCGGATCGGTGTTTCTGACCAGACCCACGCTGGCGCATCACATACGGGACCGGGCCGAGCTCGAATGGCGTGCGGGCGATGTGTTCGAGGCGTTGTCGAGCGGCGCTCTGACGGTCGAGGTCGGCGCTCGCTACGCGCTCGAAGATGTCGCGCAGGCACATATGGACCTGGAAGGACGTAAGACGACCGGTTCGATCGTTCTCGTCCCCTGATCGGGTGCAGATGTGAGGAGGCGCTCGCTCAGGAGACCAGCTGGGCGAGCGTCTGCCAGCCGAGGACAGAGTCGACGGCGAGGCCGCAGAACACCAGCGCCAGGTATTCGTTGGACAGGATGAACAGTTTGAGAGGCTTGACCGGTGTTCCAGCCCGCACGCCTGCGTACAGGCGATGCGCCACGACGAGGAACCAAATTCCCGATGCCACCGCGATCACCGCGTAGACGACGCCGGAGCCCGGGGCCAGTGCCAACGTCGCAGCAACCGTGGCCCACGCGTAGAGCACGATGTGCTTGGTCACCTTGGTCTCCGACGCGACGGCAGGAAGCATCGGGACGTTGGCCGCCTGGTAGTCCTCCTTGTAGCGAAGCATCAAGGCCCAGGTGTGCGGCGGTGTCCACAGGAAGATGACGAGGAACATCACCAGCGCCTGCCAGCCGATCGTGCCGGTGACGGCGGACCAGCCGATCATGACCGGCATGCAGCCGGCGGCACCGCCCCACACCACGTTCTGCGAAGTTCGGCGCTTGAGCACCAGGGTGTAGACGAAGATGTAGAAGCAGATCGTGACGACGGCCAGCACGCCGCTGAGGAGGTTGGTCGTCGCCCAGAGCCAGAAGAACGAGAACACCCCGAGGACGAGACCGAACACCAGTGCGTGCGACACAGGCATCGCGCCGCGGGCCAACGGCCGCTTCTCGGTGCGCTTCATCACCTTGTCGATGTCTGCGTCGACCACCATGTTCAAGGTGTTCGCGCTCGCCGCGGCCAGCATTCCACCGAACAGTGTGGTGAGAATCAGCCACGGGTCCACGTGACCGCGATCTGCCAGCAGCATCGCGGGAATGGTCGTGACGAGAAGTAGTTCGATGACCCGAGGCTTCGTCAGCGCGACATAGGCCAGGAAGAGAGCCCACGCTCTGCGCGGCGCCGACGCCGGCGCGGCGTGTTCGGTGTCGCCCTGGTCGTCTGCTCCGAATCCGGGGCCGCCGGCGAAACCGTGTCCGCCCGGCTGCTGCCCAATTCGCACTGCGTCTCCTCGCACGACTGTCGTTCTCTGGCGCTCGGCCACTTGCCACGCGCCGTCGGGCACGCGGGTTCGTTCCTGGCGGCCGACCGATCCTGGGAGAACCCTCACGAGGACCTCGGCCACCGACGCGCACGCGGATGGTCCCGGTTCGGAAATTGCCCCCGGGAGCCGTCGAGCATGCGCCTACTACAGACGATGGTAGACGGCGGGGTTTGCACGTCCAATTCGCAGGGCACCCAAACCGAAGAACGATGCGGCGACGCCACACACGTTCGTGCTCCGACGGGGGAAGGCACGACAGTAGCGTCGGTCGGAACTAGGCTGGTGGGGGACGTCCTTCGGCATCGACTACGTTCGCGCCTCACGCAGGCGCTGTGCAGTTACCGCCGAGCGACGAATCCTCGGAGCCACAACTCGAACGAATGTCAGGAGATTTCTGCTCGTGTCGATCACAGACGATATTGACGTCCTCACCACGGCGCACCACCCCAGCGACTGGACGGACCTGGACACCCGGGCGGTCGACACCGTTCGTGTCCTGGCAGCGGACGCAGTGCAGAAGGTCGGCAACGGCCACCCCGGAACCGCGATGAGCTTGGCTCCCCTCGCGTACACCCTCTTCCAGCGCACCATGCGCCACGACCCCACCGACACCCACTGGATCGGCCGCGACCGGTTCGTACTGTCGTGCGGTCACTCGAGCCTCACCCTGTACTTGCAGCTCTACTTGGGCGGTTTCGGTCTCGAGCTCGCAGACATCGAAGCACTGCGGACCTACAAGTCCAAGACCCCGGGGCACCCCGAGTTCCGCCACACCGACGGCGTCGAGATCACCACCGGCCCACTCGGCCAGGGACTGGCATCCGCTGTGGGAATGGCAATGGCATCGCGCCGTGAACGCGGACTGTTCGATCCCGAACCTGCGCTCGGCGAGAGCCCGTTCGATCACTTCATCTATGTGATCGCCTCCGACGGCGACATCGAAGAGGGCGTCACGTCCGAGGCGTCGTCGCTCGCTGGCACCCAGCAGCTCGGCAACCTGATCCTGTTCTACGACGACAACAAGATCTCGATCGAGCACTCGACCGACATCGCCCTGTCCGAGAACACCGCCGCGCGGTACGAGGCCTACGGGTGGCACGTACAGGTCGTCGAGGGCGGCGAGAACGTCACCGCGATCGAGGACGCCATCGAGGCCGCCAAGGCCGTCACCGACAAGCCGTCGATCATCGTGCTGCGGACCATCATCGGGTTCCCGGCTCCGACGATGATGAACACCGGTGCCGTCCACGGTGCCGCGCTGGGCGACGACGAGGTCGCGAAGGTCAAGCAGGCCCTGGACTTCGACCCGGCCAAGACGTTCGAGGTCAGCGACGAGGTCATCGGCCACACTCGCAAGCTCCAGGAACGCGGCCGCGCGGCACACAACGAGTGGATGACGCAGTTCGAGTCCTGGGCAGCCCGTGAGCCCGAGCGCAAGCAGTTGCTCGACCGTCTTCAGCAGGGCACGCTGCCCGAGAACTGGACCGACGTGCTGCCCACGTGGGAGCCCGGCAGCAAGGCCGTCGCCACGCGTGCGGCGTCGGGCGAGGTCCTCAACGCCGTCGGACCCGTTCTTCCGGAACTGTGGGGCGGCTCGGCCGACCTCGCAGGCAGCAACAACACCACGATCAAGGGTGCGAAGTCCTTCGGCCCCACGTCGATCTCCACCGACGACTGGGACGCCGAGCCCTACGGCCGCACGCTGCACTTCGGTATCCGCGAGCACGCCATGGGTGCGATCCTGTCGGGCATCGTCATGCACGGTCCGACCCGCGCGTACGGCGGAACGTTCATGCAGTTCAGCGACTACATGCGGCCGTCGGTTCGCCTGGCGTCGCTGATGGACATCGATCCCATCTACGTATGGACCCACGACTCCATCGGCCTCGGCGAGGACGGCCCGACGCACCAGCCGGTCGAGCACCTCGCGGCCCTGCGTGCGATTCCCAACCTGTCTGTCGTACGCCCCGGTGACGCCAACGAGACGGCCTACGCCTGGCAGTCGGTGCTCGCCAGGTCGAGCAGCAGCGGGCCCGTCGGCCTGGCGCTGACGCGTCAGGGCATCCCGATCCTGGAAGGCACCAGCTTCGAGGGCGTCTCGAAGGGTGGCTACATCCTCTCCGAATCGTCGAAGGCCAGCCCTGACGTCGTCCTGATCGGCACCGGTTCCGAACTGCAGTACGCAGTGGAGGCCCAGAAACTGCTAGAGGCGCAGGGCATCGCGGCACGCGTGGTGTCGATGCCGTGTGTCGAGTGGTTCGAGAGCCAGGACCAGAACTACCGCGACCAGGTCATTCCGCCCACCGTCAAGGCGCGGGTGTCCATCGAGGCCGGCATCGCGATGCCGTGGTGGAAGATCGTCGGCGGTTTCGGCGAGATCATCTCGCTCGAGCACTACGGCGAATCTGCCGATGCGGCAACACTTTTCCGCGAGTTCGGCTTCACGGCCGACGCCGTCGTCGCGGCCGCGCAGCGCTCCATCACCAACGTGAAGGGATAACTCATGACCCAGAACAAAAACCTTGCCGAGCTGTCCGCCGCCGGAATTTCGGTCTGGCTGGACGACCTGTCCCGCGACCGCATTCGGTCGGGCAACCTCAAGGACCTGATCGACACCAAGAGCGTCGTCGGCGTGACGACCAACCCGTCGATCTTCCAGGCCGCATTGAGCAAGGGCGATGCTTACGACGAGCAGGTCACCAAGCTCGCCGGCGAAGGTGCCGATGTCGAGACCACGATTCGCACCGTCACCACCGACGACGTCCGTGAGGCGTGCGACATCCTCGTACCGCAGTACGAGGCCAGCGCGGGCGTCGACGGCCGCGTGTCGATCGAGGTCGACCCCCGCATGGCGCACGACGCGGACAAGACGTACGAGCAGGCCGTCGAACTCTGGAAGATCGTCGACCGTCCGAATCTCCTCATCAAGATTCCGGCAACCGAAGAAGGCATCCCCGCCATTGCCAAGGTGATCGGTGAGGGAATCAGCGTCAACGTGACCCTGATCTTCTCCGTCGAGCGCTACGAGCTGGTCATGAACGCGTACCTCAAGGGTCTCGAGGCCGCCCGCGCCGCCGGTCACGACCTCGACAAGATCCATTCCGTGGCGTCGTTCTTCGTGTCCCGCGTGGACAGCGAGATCGACTCCCGCCTGGACGCCATCGGCACCCCCGACGCCGAGGCCCTCAAGGGCAAGGCCGCGCTGGCCAATGCGCGCCTCGCGTACGTGGCGTACCAGCAGGTCTTCGAGGTGGCTCCTCGGTTCCGCGAACTCGCGGGCAACGGTGCACGTCCGCAGCGGCCACTGTGGGCTTCGACGGGCGTCAAGTCCGACGCCTACCCGGACACCATGTACGTCACCGAGCTCGTCTCTCCGAACACCGTGAACACGATGCCGGAGAAGACCATGGACGCGGTCGCAGACCACGGCGAGATCGTCGGCGACACCGTCTCGGGTAAGGGACCGGAGTCGCAGGAGATCTTCGACCGCATCTCCGCCCTGGGAATCGACCTCACCGACGTCTTCCTGACGTTGGAGAACGAGGGCGTCCAGAAGTTCGAGGCTGCGTGGAACGAGCTGCTCGAAGCTACCGAGGAGCAGCTCCGCCAAGCAGGTCAGAAGAGCTGACCTGTGCCCACCGCAGACACAGAAAACCTGAATTCCGCGGACTGGCGTAATCCACTTCGCGACGCGCGAGACAAGCGGCTCCCCCGCATCGCCGGGCCGTGCAGCATGGTCATCTTCGGGGTGACCGGTGACCTCGCGCGTAAGAAGCTCATGCCTGCGGTGTACGACCTGGCGAACCGGGGGCTCCTACCCCCCGGTTTCGCCCTGGTCGGCTTCGCTCGCCGTGAGTGGCAGAACCAGGATTTCGAGAAGATCGTGCACGACTCGGTACGCGATCATGCTCGAACTCCGTTCAGCGAAGAGGTGTGGAACACCCTTGCCGAGGGCTTCCGGTTCGTTCAGGGTTCGTTCGACGACGATGCCGCGTTCGACGAGTTGTCGCGGACTCTCACCGAGCTCGACGCCACCCGCGGCACCGGCGGAAACCATGCCTTCTACCTCTCGATCCCACCCGGCGCGTTCCCTGTTGTACTGCAACAACTTTCACGCTCCGGACTGGCCCAGGCGCAGGACGGCAACTGGCGACGCGTCGTCATCGAGAAGCCGTTCGGTCACGATTTGCAGAGCGCCAAGGAGCTCAACGCGATCGTGAACCGAGTGTTCCCCGAGGACACCGTCTTTCGGATCGATCACTACCTGGGCAAGGAGACGGTGCAGAACATTCTCGCGCTGCGCTTCGCCAACCAGTTGTTCGATCCGATCTGGAACGCGCACTATGTGGACCACGTGCAGATCACGATGGCCGAGGACATCGGATTGGGTGGCCGCGCAGGCTATTACGACGGAATCGGGGCAGCCCGCGACGTCATTCAGAACCATCTCCTCCAGTTGCTCGCGATCACTGCGATGGAGGAGCCGGTGAGTTTCAACCCCACCGAGCTGCAGTCCGAGAAGATCAAGGTGCTCTCGGCGACCAAGCTCGCCGAGCCGCTCGATCGCACGTCCGCCCGCGGGCAGTACTCCGCCGGGTGGCAGGGCAGCCAGAAAGTGAAGGGGCTCAAGGAGGAAGAGGGGTTCGACTCCGAGTCGAACACCGAAACCTACGCCGCCATCACCCTCGAGGTCGACACTCGGCGCTGGGGTGGAGTTCCGTTCTATCTGCGTACGGGAAAGGCGTTGGGCCGCAGAGTCACCGAGATCGCAATGGTGTTCAAGCGTGCCCCCCATCTGCCGTTCGACGCCACCATGACCGAGGAACTGGGGCAGAACGCACTGGTCATTCGAGTCCAGCCGGACGAGGGCGTCACGATGCGCTTCGGTTCCAAAGTTCCCGGGTCCAGCATGCAGGTGCGCGACGTCAGCATGGACTTCAGCTACGGCCAGGCGTTCACCGAGTCATCTCCCGAGGCGTACGAGCGACTGATACTCGACGTACTCCTGGGTGAGCCCTCACTGTTCCCGGTCAACGCCGAAGTGGAACTGTCGTGGAAGATTCTCGACCCGATTCTCGAGTACTGGGCCTCGGGCGGCACCGCCGAACCGTACGAGGCCGGCACCTGGGGTCCGTCCTCGGGTGACGAGATGATGCACCGCACCGGACGCGAATGGAGAAGGCCTTGATTGTCGACATTCCCGCCACCACGACGGCCGAGGTCGGCAAGAAGCTCGTCGAGGTTCGTGAAGCAGGTGGCGCGGTCACCATCGGCCGTGTACTGACCTTGATCGTCGCAAGCCGTGATGCGAGCAAGGCCGAACGGGCGATCGATGCCGCCAACGAGGCGAGCCGGGAACATCCCTGTCGCGTCATCGTCCTCATCCACGGTGATCGGTCCGCCGAGTCGAGTCTCGACGCCCAGATCCGCGTCGGTGGAGACGCCGGCGCGTCCGAGGTCGTCGTACTACGACTGAACGGCGAGCTCGCCGATCACGAACACAGCGTCGTCATTCCGTTCCTGCTGCCCGATACGCCGATCGTCGCCTGGTGGCCGGACGAGGCACCGACGGTACCGGCGAAGGATCCACTGGGCCGGTTGGCGATCAGGCGGATCACCGACGCCACCAATTCGTCGGATACCACCGCAGCGATCAAGGGACGGCTGAGCAGCTACACCGAGGGTGATACGGATCTGTCGTGGAGCCGAATCACCTACTGGCGCGGCCTGCTGGCGACTGCCCTCGATCAGGCACCGTTCGAGGCCGTCACCTCGGCCACCGTGTCGGGACTGGCAGAGGAGCCTGCACTCGACATTCTGGCCGGCTGGTTGGCGGCGAAGCTCGACGTGCCGGTCTACCGGCGAGCCGGCGAGCTCAAGGTCGAGCTGACCAGGGAGAACAGCAGTATTTCGCTGACCCGTCCGCAGACCGGAAAAACCGCCACACTGCGGCGTACCGGTCAGCCCGACGCTCAGGTTGCTCTGGCACGTCGCAACACCCGCGAGTGCCTGGCCGAGGAACTGCGGCGGCTCGATACGGACGAAATCTACGAACTCGCCCTCCACGGTCTGTCGAAAGTGAGCTATGAGTAATCAGTCGGTCCTCCGATACCTCGACGCACAAGGGCTGGTCGATGCCGCCCGCACTCGCTTCGTCGACGTTGTCGTCGCGGCGCAGGCCGAGCGCGGTGTCGCGTCGGTGGTGTTGACCGGAGGCGGGACAGGAATCGCCCTCCTCGAGGCATTGCGCGCGGATTCCGGGGCCATCGACTGGTCGCGGGTGGATATCTACTTCGGTGACGAGCGCTTTCTGCCCTCGGGCGACCTCGAGCGCAACGAGGTCCAGGCATCGGACGCGCTGCTGAAGCACGTGGACGTGCACCCGGATCGACTGTTCACGATGGCGACGTCGGACGGTGCCTACGGCTCCGACCCGGAAACGGCTGCGGCGGCGTACGCACAGACGCTGCACTCACGGGCCGACGACGGTCAATGCCCCGACTTCGACATCCACCTGTTGGGTATGGGCGGCGAGGGCCACATCAACTCGCTCTTCCCGCACACCGACGCGGTGCGCGAACAGCATCGCTTTGTCGTGGCCGTCGAGGACTCCCCCAAGCCGCCGCCGGTACGCATCACACTCACCCTGCCCGCCGTCCGGAGGGCGAAGCACGTGTGGTTGCTGGTGTCCGGTGCAGGGAAGGCCGAGGCCGTTGCCGCCGCCGTCGGCGGAGCAGCGTCCGACGACTGGCCGTCGGCCGGTGCCATCGGCGCGGAATCGACGGTCTGGTTCGTCGACGAGGCAGCGGCCTCACAGCTGGACCGGTGATCGGCTCGAGCCACAGCTGACAGCAGACGTACTGCGGCGTCGATTCAGGAGATTCACTCCCCTGAATCGACGCCGTAGTCGTTCGAACCGACGCCGTCCGAAGCACTGCCGTCCGAACCACGCATGGACTCGCCGTCGTCACCGAGTCCGCCTCGGAAGTCCGCATACCGCGATCGAGCGATCACCCGATACGCCGTCCCGTCCCGCCACGCGTCGAGAGTGTTTCTGCACGTCCTCATACCCGGTTGGACGCAGACTGTCGGCCACCGGTTCCGCGGCAGCGCAGCGAGACGTACGGTGCTAGCCGCTGTTGCGTAGTGCCGTGGCCAGGCCGTTCATCGTCAGCAGGATTCCTCGTTTGACCCGTTCGTCGTCGTCGCCGTTGCGGTATCGACGCAACATCTCGACCTGCATCTGGTTGAGAGGTTCCAGGTACGGGAACCGGTTGTGTACCGATCGCTCCAGCGCCGGGTTGTCCTCAAGCAGTCGACTGTGACCGGTGATCTTCAGATACATCCGAACGGTGGTGGCGTGTTCGGCCTCGATCATGCCGAAGATGCGTGCGCGGAGGTCGGCGTCGGGAACGAGTTCCGCATACCGAGCGGCGATGCCCAGATCGGACTTGGCCATGACCTGCGCCAGGTTGGACAGCACAGTGCGGAAGAACGGCCACTTTCGATACAGATCCGCGAGTACCTCCAGCTTGGAGTCGTCGTCACCGACCCACTCCTCGAACGCCGATCCGGTGCCGTACCAGCCGGGCAGCATGACGCGGCACTGACTCCACGACATCACCCAGGGGATAGCACGCAGGTCGTACACGGAATTCGTCGGCTTACGCGACGCCGGACGCGACCCGATGTTCAACTCGCCGACCTCGGCAACGGGCGTGGACGTGCGGAAGTACTCGACGAACCCGGGCTCCTCGTGCACCAGCCGGCCGTACGCTGCCCGAGCTTTGGCCGCGAGATCGTCCAGAACGTCGTAGGCGGCCTCGGCGCCGTCACCCAATCCTTCGAGGTCGAGCAGCGTCGATTCGAGTGTGCCCGCGACCAACGATTCGAGGTTGCGCCGCGCCATCGACGGTTCGGCGTACTTCGCTGCAATGATCTCGCCCTGCTCGGTGAGACGAAGCGATCCCTGCACCACGCCGGGCGGTTGCGCCAGAATCGCGTCGTAACTGGGGCCGCCGCCGCGCCCGACGGTGCCACCGCGACCGTGGAAGAGTCGCAACCGAATTCCTGTCTTACGGGACGCTTCGAGCAGGTCGAGTTCTGCCCGATACAGCGCCCAGTTGGCCGCGAGATAGCCACCGTCCTTGTTCGAGTCCGAGTAACCGAGCATGACCTCCTGGTTCATGCCTCGACCGGCGACGAGAGCTCGATAGATCGGAACGTCGAGAGTGGCGAGCAGCGTCGCGGCACCCTGCTGCAGGTCCTCGATCGTCTCGAAGAGCGGCACGACACCCACCGTCGACGTAGGTGCCGAACCGTCGACGCCGGGATCGAAGATCCCCGCTTCCTTGAGCAGCAGGGCCGCCTCGAGCATGTCACTGACGGACTGACACATGCTGATGATGTAGTTCTGAACGGTGTCCGGGCCCAGGTGGTCGATGGCCTCCTTGGCCGCCTTGACGATGCCCAGTTCCTTCGCAGCGAGGTCGCTGAGTTGCGCGGTGGGCCCGATCAAGGGACGCCGAGTGGCGAGTTCGTGGGACAGCACCGACACGCGCTCGTCCTCGTCGAGAGACCGGTAGTCCTGATGAACCCCGGCCCAGGCCAACAGCTCCGCGACCACTTCCTCGTGGGTCTCGGAGTTCTGCCGCATGTCCAGAGCCTGGAGATGAAATCCGAACGTCTCGACCGATTGCCGCAGTCGAAGCAGCCGATCGTCGGCGATCAGACCGTCTCCGTCGGCCCGGAGCGCGCGGTCCAGAGTGTCGAGATCGTCGAGGACTTCCTGCGGGCTCGCATACGGGTTGGCACCGAGATCGATTCCGGACACCGGAACCGCGTCGAGCACCGCCCGTGCCGTTGCTGTCAGCCGGGCCCGGATACCGACAACGGCAACACGGTACGGTTCGTCGGCCCGGCGGTCGTCCGGTTCCGCAGACGCCTCGGCCAGAGCCTCCAGTTCCTCGGTGACCGCGACGAGCCGCGCGGACATCGACAACTCTTTCTCCAACGCAACCAGTTCGTCGAGGTAGTGCTCGAACGCCACGTAACCGGCCTGATGAGTGGCCGTGTGCACCACCTCGCCGGTGACGTTCGGGTTACCGTCGCGGTCTCCTCCGATCCACGACCCCGGCCGAAGTATCGGCCGCGGCAGCAGGTCGTCCTCCGGCCATCGCGCTCGCAGCGCCGCGCGGACATCGGCATTGAGGGCGGGCATGACATCGAACAGCGAGGACTCGAAGTATCGGAGACCCACTTCGATCTCGTCTTGGATGCGCAATCGCGACAGCCGAATCAGGGCGGTTTCCCACAGCGTCAGCACCTGCCGGCGAATCTGCACGTCGATCACGGCCAATTCCTTGGCGGCTCCGGCGGCTTTGCCCTCCGGGGCAGCCGACGCGACCTCGCGCCGACGCATCAGTGCGGTGATCTTCGATTGGACGTCGAACACCGTTCGACGACGCGTTTCGGTGGGGTGCGCGGTGATGACCGGGGCCACCAACGCGTCGGTCAGCGCGGCGGCGACCTGCTCGCGCGACGGAGCGGCGGCGTCGATCTTCGACCACGTGGCGTCCAGGCTGCTGTCCTGCGGCGGGTCTCCGTTGTCCAGATGAATGGCTCTCCGGCGCTCACGGTGAAGATCCTCGGCCAGGTTCGCCAGCAACGAAAAGTGGCTGAACGCGCGGATCAACGGAACAGCTTGAGCCACTTCGACATCGGTGTACCGGCCGACAGAGTCGTCGCGTTCGATCTCCGAGCGGCGCACCGCGAAGGATTCCACTCGCGCGGACTCGATGAGCTCGAAGACCTCGTCGCCCTCGTGTTCCCGAATGATCTCACCGAGGATGCCGCCGAGATAGCGGATGTCCTCCCGCAGTGGCTCGGTCAACTCTCGCCCGCGAGCTGTCGGTGTGACGAATGCCGGGGAACCGACTGACTCGTAAGAGGATTCGCTCATCCCCCCAGTATCGTCGCTCGGCCGTCAACTCGCACTCGGAGCCGGGACGGATCAGGTGTACTTGATCTCGAGACCGATCCCGAGGATCGCGATGAGCCAGATGAGGCCGGTGAATACGGTGAGGCGGTCGAGGTTCTTCTCGACGACCGTGGAGCCGGACAGGCTGGACTGCACGCCGCCACCGAACAGGCTGGACAGACCGCCACCCTTGCCGCGATGCAGCAGGATCAGCAAGATCAGCGCCAGGCTGGTGATGACCAGCAGAATATCCAGAAACAGATCCATGTCCACCTCAAACTCGATTCGATGCCCTCAGCAGCCTACCTGGCCCCACGAACGACTTCGGACACCCCGCCGAAGCGAGGTGTCCGAAACCAGTTCTGTGCAGCGGTGACGATGGCCGATCAGGGCAACGGTCCCCCTGCGGCGATGGCCGACAATGTGGCGAACTCGTCCGCCTTGAGCGAAGCGCCACCGACCAGCGCGCCGTCGACGTCGGGCTGGCCGACGATCTCGCCGACGTTCTTGGCGTTGACCGAACCGCCGTACAGCACGCGGACGCCCGCGGCGACCTCGGCCGACGCCAATTCCTTCAATTCCTCCCGAATGGCACCGCACACTTCCTGAGCGTCCGACGCCGAGGCCACGCGTCCCGTGCCGATGGCCCATACCGGCTCGTAGGCGATGACGACCTTGGCGATGTCGTCGGCCGAGAGGCCGTCGAGCGAACCGCGGAGCTGAGCCACGTTGTAGGCCACGTGCTCACCGGCCTCACGGATGTTCAGACCCTCGCCGATGCACACGATCGGTGTGAGCCCGTTCTTCAAGGCAGCCTTCGTCTTCGCCAGAACGACGGCGTCGTCCTCGCGGTGCAACGTGCGTCGCTCGGAGTGGCCGACCACGACGAAGGTGCATCCCAGCTTGGCCAGCATCGACCCGCTGATCTCGCCCGTGAATGCGCCGCTGTCCTCGGCGGAGACGTCCTGCGCACCATAGGTGAGCAGGAGCTTGTCGCCTTCGATGAGCGTCTGGACGCTGCGGATGTCGGTGAACGGCGGAATGACCGTGACGTCCACCTTGTCGAAGTACTTCTCGGGCAGCGAGAAGGCGATCTTCTGCACAAGCGAGATGGCCTCGAGGTGGTTGAGGTTCATCTTCCAGTTGCCCGCGATGAGCGGCTTACGTGCCATGCGTTACGCCTCCAGGACGGATAGACCGGGCAGCTGCTTGCCCTCGAGGTATTCGAGGGATGCACCGCCACCGGTGGAGATGTGCGAGAAGCCGTCGTCGGGCAGCCCGAGGGTGCGTACCGCAGCCGCGGAATCACCACCACCGACCACGCTGAACGCGCCCTTCTCGGTGGCTCCGATGATCGCCTCTGCGATGCCCTTGGTACCGGCCGAGAACTTGTCGAACTCGAAGACGCCTGCAGGTCCGTTCCAGAAGATCGTCTTCGCATTGGACAGCACGACGGCGAAACGACTGACCGAGTCCGGTCCGATGTCCAGACCCATCCAGCCGTCCGGAATTTCGGACGCCTTCACGGTCTTCGACTCGGCGTCGGCCGCGAACTTGTCTCCTACGACGATGTCGACCGGAAGGTGGATCACGTCGCCGAAGCGCTCGAGCAGGTCCTTGCAGACCCCGATCTGATCCTCCTGAAGCAGCGAGTTACCGACCGAATAGCCCTGCGCCGCAAGGAAAGTGAACGCCATGCCGCCGCCGATGACGAGGGTGTCGACCTTGGGAGCCAACGCCTCGATGACGCCGAGCTTGTCCGAGACCTTGGAGCCGCCGAGCACCACCGCGTACGGACGAGCCGCATCCTCGGTCAGCTTGGCCAACACCTCGACCTCGGCCGCGACGAGTGTGCCCGCGTAATGCGGAAGCAGCTGCGCCACGTCGTAGACCGACGCCTGCTTGCGGTGCACGACGCCGAATCCGTCGGAGACGAATGCCGCATCGTCGCCGGCGAGAGCAACGAGCTCGCGAGCCAGTGCGGCTCGCTCGGACTCGTCCTTGCTGGTCTCACGCGGATCGAAGCGGATGTTCTCGAGCAGCAGTACGTCGCCGTCGGTCAGGCCCTCGGCGCGTGCCTCGGCGTCCTGACCCACAACGTCTCCCGCGAGCTGGACGTGCCGGCCGAGCAGTTCGCCGAGCTTGGCAGCGACCGGAGCCAGACTGTACTTCGCATCGGGCTTGCCGTCGGGGCGACCGAGGTGAGCGGTGACGATGACCTTCGCTCCGGCTTCGACCAGTGCACGAAGGGTCGGAATCGACGCCTGGATGCGGCCGGGGTCGGTGATCGTGCCGTCCTCGAGCGGGACGTTGAAGTCCGATCGCACGAGGACGCCACGTCCTTCGACACCGGCATCGAGCAGATCCTGCAGTGTCTTGACAGCCATCGGTGTCAGAGGGACTTGCCGACGAGACCGATGAGGTCGGCGAGGCGGTTGGAGTAGCCCCACTCGTTGTCGTACCAGGAGACGATCTTCACCTGGTCGTCGATGACCTTGGTCAGCGGCGCGTCGAAGATCGACGAGTGCGGATCGGTGACGATGTCCGAGGACACGATGGGATCGGTGTTGTACTTCAGGATGCCCTTCAGCGGGCCCTCCGCGGCAGCCTTCATCGCGGCGTTGATGTCCTCGGCGCTGGCCTTCTTTTTCAGCAGAGCGGTCAGGTCGGTGACAGAGCCGGTGGGGATCGGCACCCGAAGTGCGTAGCCGTCGAGCTTGCCGAGCAGCTGCGGGAGAACCAGGCCGATGGCCTTGGCTGCACCGGTACCGGTGGGGACGACATTCAGAGCTGCGGCACGTGCACGACGCAGATCGCTGTGCGGGCCGTCCTGCAGGTTCTGATCCTGCGTGTACGCGTGAATGGTCGTCATGAGACCCGAGACGATGCCGAACTCGTCGTCGAGAACCTTGGCGATGGGGCCGAGGCAGTTGGTGGTGCACGACGCGTTGGAGATGATGTTCTGGCTGCCGTCGTACTTGTCGTCGTTGACGCCCATGACGATGGTGATGTCCTCGCCCTTGGCGGGCGCGGAGATGATGACCTTCTTGGCACCGGCGTCGATGTGACCCTGAGCCTTCGCAGCATCGGTGAAGATGCCGGTGGACTCGACGACGACGTCGACACCCAGGTCACCCCACGGAAGTGCGGACGGTCCCTCACGCAGCGACAGAGCCTTGATCTTCTGGCCGCCGACGACGATGGTGTCTTCGCCTTCGAGCGAGACGTCGTGCGGCAAGCGGCCCAGGATCGAGTCGTACTTGAGCAGGTGTGCGAGCGATGCGTTGTCGGTCAGGTCGTTGACAGCAACGATTTCGATGTCGGTGGTACCGAGCGCCTTCTGCGCGTCGACAGCCCTGAAGAAGTTACGCCCGATGCGGCCGAAGCCGTTGACGCCTACCCGGATCGTCACTGTTCGCTCCTAAAAGTTGTGAAAACAGATGTCTGGTCGTGCCTGCATGCGGGGTGCCACACGCGGTTCCTACCCTAGTGTGCGCTCCGGCGGAGCGCGCGCATCACTCGATCGAGGCGCTCTACGCCTCGTCGAGCAGCTCTGCGGTGACCGCCGACTCGGTGTCGGGTATCCCGGTCTCCTTCGCTTTCCGATCGGCCATGGACAGCAGACGCCGGATCCGACCGGCCACCGCATCCTTGGTCATCGGCGGGTCGGCCAACTGACCGAGTTCCTCCAGTGAGGCCTGGCGGTGCTGAACCCGAAGCGAACCTGCCGCAGCGAGATGATCGGGTACGTCGTCGCCGAGAATGTGCAGAGCCCGCTCGACGCGAGCGGCGGCCGCAACCGCGGCCCGAGCGGACCGGCGCAGGTTGGCGTCGTCGAAGTTGGCCAGACGGTTGGCGGTGGCCCGCACCTCGCGGCGCATCCGGCGCTCCTCCCACACCAACCGGGTGTCCTGAGCGCCCATGCGCGTGAGCAACGCTCCGATTGCTTCGCCGTCTCGTACGACGACTCGATCGGTGCCGCGCACCTCACGTGCCTTGGCTGCCACTCCGAGGCGCCGAGCGGCACCGACGAGGGCGAGCGCTGCTTCGGGCCCGGGGCAGCTGATCTCGAGCGCGGACGACCGGCCCGGCTCGGTGAGCGAGCCGTGGGCGAGAAACGCGCCGCGCCACGCGGCCTCGGAGTCGCCGACCGTGCCGCCCACGACCTGAGCGGGCAGGCCACGCACGGGACGTCCACGGAGGTCGAGCAGCCCGGTCTGGCGGGCCAGAGCCTCACCGTCCTTGGCCACGCGCACCACGTACCGAGACGTCTTGCGCAGGCCTCCGGCACTGAGCATGTGGACATCCGAGGAGTAGCCGTACAGCTCGAAGATCTCGCGTCGCAGCCGCCGTGCGATGGAGCCGAGATCCACCTCGGCCTCCACCACCACTCGACCCGCGACGATGTGCAACCCGCCGGCGAAACGCAGCAGGGCGGACACCTCGGCCTTGCGGCAGCTGACCTGACTGACGGTGAGCCTGCTCAGCTCGTCCTTGACCTCCGCTGTCATGGCCACGAAGTGATCCCCTCTCTGCGCGCCGCTGTCGGTACCGAGCCGTCGGTGGACGACACGATGGCTCCGAGAGCAGCAGCCAGCTTTCCGTAATGATGTGCGTGAGTGCCGGTTTCGGCAACGTCGACGTAGACGACCCCAGCGCCGAGCCGGGCCGCGGCGCGCGCAACGTGCTCGCGGTTGCTGCCCTCCGGGACCGAGGCAGAATCGACCAACACGTGGTCGATTCCCAAATCAGGTGCGTGTTGGGAGAGTACGTGGACATGTCGCTCGGCGGAGAATCCGGTGGTCTCCCCCAGCTCCGGTGCCAGGTTGAGGACCAGTACCTTGGGCGCGCTCGTGCGCGCCAGTGAAGCGAGCTGATCCGGCACCAGAACATGGGGAATGACACTCGAGAACCACGATCCGGGACCGAGCACGACCAGGTCCGCCGCGGCGATGGCGGCCAGCGCCGCCGGCGTTGCAGGCGGATCCGGTGGCAACAGACGCACGCGTCGAACCTTGCCGGGCGTCGTGGCGACGGCGACCTGACCGCGAATGACGCGACTCACGCGTGGGTCGTCCTCGAGGCCGGACACATCGGCTTCGATGTCGAGCGCAATCGGTGACATCGGCAGCACTCGTCCGTCGATACCGAGCATGTGCACCATCTCGTCGAGGGCAGCTATCGGGTCGCCGAGTACTTCGGTGAGCCCGGCGAGCACCAGATTGCCCACCGAGTGGCCGGCCAAGGCACCGGTGCCCCCGAATCGGTGCTGAATGACGTCGGTCCACAGCTGGGTCCTGGCGTCCGAGCGCGCCAGGGCAGCCAGCGCCATCCGGAGATCGCCGGGCGGGATGACGCCGAGTTCTGCCCGCAGACGACCCGAGGACCCGCCGTCGTCGGCGACCGTCACGACTGCAGTGACATCGCTGCTGAGCAGCCGAGCTGCCGACAGCGTCGCGTACAAACCATGGCCGCCGCCCAGAGCGACGATCTTGGGACCCGATCCCGATACCGGACGGTGCGGAGTATCGCTCATTCGCGGCCCAGATCACGGTGCAGGACGCGGACCGATACGTCCCCCTGTTCGGCGAGAATACCGGCCAGGGCCTCCGTCATCGCGACGCTTCGGTGTTTTCCTCCGGTGCAGCCCACGGCCACCGTCATGTATCGCTTGCCTTCCCGCACGTATCCCTCGATGGTCAGATTCAACAGGTGCGTGTACGTCTGCAGGTAGTCGTGCGCCCCGTTCTGTCCGAGGACGTAGTCGCGCACATCCGCGTCCTGACCGGTGTGTTCGCGCAGTTCGGGCACCCAGTGCGGATTGGGCAGAAAACGCACGTCGCAGACCAGGTCGGCATCCATCGGTAAGCCGTACTTGAAGCCGAAGGATTGGACCGTCACGCCGACGCCGACAGTGTCGGAGGCCCCGAAGACCGTTTCGATCTTGCGCCGAAGCTGGTGCACCGACAACGAGGTCGTGTCGACGGTCAGGTCGGCGGCCGCCTTGACCTGCGCGAGCCGTAGTCGCTCGGCGGTGATCCCCTCGGTCAGAGTTCCGTCCTGGCCGTCGTTCTGCAACGGGTGACTGCGCCGATTCGATTCGAACCGCTGGACCAGCACGGCGTCGGACGCATCCAGGAACAGCACGCGATTGCGCACACCCTTGGAGTCGAGTTCCTTGACCACCCAGCCCAGATCGCCGGTGAACAGGCGGCTGCGCACGTCCATCACCAAGGCGAGACGCTCGATACGGGGCTGCGACTCCAGCCCGAGATCGACCATCTTGGAAATGAGCTCGGGCGGCAGGTTGTCGGCCACGTACCAACCCAGATCTTCGAGAATCTTGGCGGCCGTGCGCAACCCGGCGCCGGACACGCCCGTGACCAACGCCACTTCGATGCCGTCGCGCGGCGAATCTGCCCGCTCGTCGGGGTTTCCGGGGTGCGGCTCGGACGGAGGGTGTGCCTGTGTCTGGTGTTCGCTCACTACGAAGCCTGTCCCGCCGATTCCACACGCGGTTCGATCGCATGGTCGGCCGTGTTCTCGCCCGGTGTCGTTGCCGTTGCGCTGCCATCATCGCCTACATCGGCCCCGCTCGGGTCGGAACCCAATGCGGCCAGCACCGACTTGGCGGTAGTGGTGCCGATTCCGGGGACCTCGACGATTTCTTCGACCGTTGCCTTCTTGAGATTGGCCACCGATCCGAAGTGCGCCACCAGCGCGGTTCTCCTCGACTCGCCGAGCCCGCGCACCGAGTCGAGGGCCGACGCAGTCATACGGCGCGATCGCTTGCTCCGATGGAAGGTGATGGCAAATCGGTGCGCCTCGTCGCGCACTCGCTGCAGGAGGTACAGAGATTCGCTCGTACGCGGCAGGATCACCGGATCCTCCTCCCCCGGCACCCACACTTCTTCCAGTCGTTTGGCGAGCCCGACGACGGCGACGTCGGTGACACCGAGTTCGTCCAGCACTGCTGCGGCAGCTGCGACCTGCGGTGCACCGCCGTCGACGACGAACAGGTTGGGCGGATAAGCGAACCTGCGTGGCCTCCCGGTTTGGGGATCGAGCGCGGCTTCGGGAGCAAGATCGCCACCGCTCCCGACAGCATTGGCTCCGTCTGCGGAATGACGGAGGAAACGACGGCGGGTCACTTCGGCGATGCTGGCGACGTCGTCGGAGTGCCCGTCGCCCGCCGCTTCCTTGATCGCGTAGTGGCGGTAGTCGCTCTTGCGAGGCAATCCGTCCTCGAACACGACCAGTGACGCGACCACATCGGTGCCCTGTACGTGCGAGATATCGATGCATTCGATTCTCAGCGGCGCCGAATCGAGGTCGAGCGCCTCCTGAATACCTTGCAGCGCAGCAGATCTCGATGTGAAATCACCCGCACGCTTCAGCTTGTGCTGCTGCAGAGCCTCTTTGGCGTTGCGTTCGACGGTCTCGGCCAGTGCCTTCTTGTCGCCGCGCTGCGGAACCCGCAACGTGACGTTGGATCCACGCAACTCGCTGAGCCACACCTGCACTTCGTCGGCGTTGTCCGGTAGCACCGGCACCAGAACCTCGCGAGGAACGGCGTTGGACCCGCCGTCGTCGGTGCCCGGGGTCTGCGCGGACAACGCCGCCTGTTCGCCGTAGAACTGGGTGAGAAACTGTTCGACGAGGGCGGGGAGGTCGGCCTCGTCCTGCCGCTCGATCACCTCACCCGCCTTCTCGACCACCCACCCGCGCTGTCCCCGTACACGGCCACCGCGGACGTGGAAGACCTGAACGGCGGCTTCGAGGGCGTCGGTGGCGAACGCGACCAGATCTGCGTCGGTACCGTCACCGAGCACCACGGCCTGCTTCTCCAACGCCCGACGCAGCGCGCCCACGTCGTCACGTAACCGTGCTGCGGTCTCGAAGTCGAGATCCTCCGAGGCCGCCTGCATCTTCTTCTCGAGCTGCCGCACGAGTTTGTCGGTCTTGCCGGCCAGGAAGTCGCAGAAGTCCTCGACGGTACTGCGGTGTTCCTCGGCGCTGACGCGTCCCACGCACGGTGCCGAGCACTTGTCGATGTACCCGAGCAGGCAGGGGCGACCGATCTGGTTGTGCCGCTTGAAGACTCCGGTCGAGCACGTTCGTGCCGGGAACACGCGCAGCAGCAGGTCGAGCGTCTCGCGAATGGCCCACGCATGAGCGTAGGGACCGAAGTAGCGCACGCCCTTACGGCGGGGTCCGCGGTACACGAACAGGCGTGGGAATTCCTCGTTCATCGTCACCGCGAGCATCGGGTAGCTCTTGTCGTCGCGGTAGCGGACATTGAACCGTGGATCGAATTCCTTGATCCAGTTGTACTCGAGCTGCAGTGCCTCGACTTCGGTGGTGACCACCGTCCACTCCACGGACGCCGCGGTGGTGACCATCTGCCGGGTCCTCGGATGCAGCGAGGCCACGTCGGCGAAGTAGGAATTGAGGCGACTGCGCAGGCTCTTGGCCTTGCCTACGTAGACGACGCGACCGTGCGGATCGCGGAATTTGTACACGCCCGGTTCCACCGGGATGGTTCCGGTGGCCGGACGATAGGTAGCGGGGTCGGACACGCCTTCCACGTTAGCGGTCGGGTCCGACGTTCTCCGCATCTCCAGCTCAGCAGCGGTGCCCGAGAGCGTGCGGCAGAGAGTCAGTCCTGATCGACGCGAGCGGGCGCGTACTCGCGCTCGAGCGCACGGAACTTTCGGACGGCCGCGACGGCGTGCTCACGATCGTTGGACTGGATGGCCATCACATTGATGAACTCGTCGTCGGGGATGTCGACCCTGGCCCACATCGCCCCGTCGGGAAATGACAGGCCGCGGACAAGATCCCACTCGATCATCCGCTCCGAGAACACGTTTCGGACCGCCACACCTGCCGGACCGACGCGAATGCGCGGGCGGGTGAGCAGCAGAGCCAGGCCCGCCAGCAACACGCCTATTCCCGCCATCGCCAGCTGATCGGCGGTCCTGAAGTACACCCCGGTCGGCGACACCCGAAGCAGCACCGCGACAGTCGAATGAGCGACGACGAGCAACACCGCGGCAGCGATCGCGTACCGGGCCGACTTACGGGACTTCACTTCCATGTCCCATTCGGACGGGGATTCGTCGCGCGTCATTGGAAGTCCTGATTGGTCCACGGCTGCCGGAGGTGCTTGAGGGTCAGGGCCGTGTCGATGGCGGCCGCGGTGGCCTGCCCACCCTTGTCCTCGAACGAGTCGGGCAGACCGGCGCGATCGAGCGCCTGCTGCTCGTCGTTGGTGGTGAGCACCCCGTTGGTGACCGGAGTGCCCTCGTCGAGCGATACCCGTGTCAGGCCTGCGGTGACGGCATCGCAGACGTACTCGAAGTGCGGTGTGCCGCCGCGGATGACCACGCCGAGAGCGACGACGGCATCGTGGGTGCGAGCCAGGGCCTGGGCGACGACGGGTAGTTCGATGGCTCCGGCGACGCGTATGACCGTGACGTCGCGTACCCCGGCGGACTCGGCTTTGCGGAGCGCACCGGCGAGCAGCGCCTCGGAGATCGTCCGATGCCACTGACCGGCCACGACAGCCAACTTCAGATCACTCGCGCCTGCCAGCTGAAGGGTGGGTTCGCCGTCGCCGCTCATGGGTTGACCCCGTTCTCGCGGGCAGGAGTGGAGCCTGCGGAATGACCTGCGGGGTCATTTTGCTCGAAGTCGTCCAGGCCGACCAGGTCGTGGCCCATGCGGTCGCGTTTGGTGCGCAGGTAGGTGAGGTTTTCGGCGTTGGCGCGCAACGGCATCGGCACCCGCTCGGTGACGTGCAGGCCGTAGCCGTCGAGCCCGACTCGTTTGGCCGGATTGTTGGTGAGCAGGCGCATCGACGAGACCCCGAGGTCGACGAGGATCTGGGCGCCGATTCCGTAGTCGCGGGAGTCTGCGGGCAGACCGAGCTGCAGGTTGGCGTCGACGGTGTCCGAGCCTGCGTCCTGGAGTTGGTAGGCCTGGAGTTTGTGCAGCAGGCCGATTCCGCGTCCTTCGTGTCCTCGCATGTACAGCACGATTCCGCGATCCTCGGCCGCCACCATTTCGAGGGCGGCGTCCAGCTGAGGGCCGCAGTCGCAGCGCAGCGATCCGAAGACGTCGCCGGTGAGGCATTCGGAGTGCACCCGGACCAGCACGTCGCTGCCGTCGGCGTCGGGGCCGGAGATGTCGCCGCGCACCAGCGCGACGTGCTCGACCTCGTCGTAGATGCTCTGGTAACCGACGGCCCGGAAGGTGCCGTGGCTGGTGGGGATGCGCGCGTCGGCGACGCGGACGACGTGCTTCTCGTGCTTACGGCGCCACGCGATCAGATCGGCGATCGAGATCAGTGCGAGGTCGTGTTCGTCGGCGAACACCCGCAGCTCGTCGGTCTGCGCCATCGCTCCCTCGTCCTTCTGGCTGACGATCTCGCAGATGACTCCGGCGGGGCGGAGGTCGGCCATGCGGGCGAGGTCCACGGCCGCCTCGGTGTGGCCGGGGCGGCGCAGTACGCCGCCTTCCTTGGCGCGCAACGGGACGACATGGCCGGGGCGGGTGAAGTCGTTCGCTCCGGTGTCGGGGTCGGCGAGCAGGCGCATCGTGGCTGCTCGGTCGGAGGCGGAGATACCGGTTCCGATACCTTCTCGTGCGTCGACGGTGACGGTGTACGCCGTTCCGTGCTTGTCCTGGTTGGTGGCGAACATCGGCGGCAGGCCGAGTCGGTCGCAATCCTCACCGGACAGCGGGACACAGAGGTAGCCCGAGGTGTAGCGGACCATGAAGGCAACCAGTTCCGGGGTGGCCTTCTCGGCGGCGAAGATGAGGTCGCCTTCGTTCTCGCGGTCCTCGTCGTCGACGACCACCACTGCTTTGCCCGCAGCGATGTCCGCAACTGCGCGCTCGATACTGTCGAACCTGGTCACGAAAGTGCGCTCCATAGGTCTCGGGCCTGGCTCAGCGCCCTGGATATGTCTCCGATGCACCGTTACCTGCGTGCACTTCAACAGTACTTACTGTGCGTCGATCGCCTGCAGCCGCTCCACGTACTTGGCGATGACGTCGACTTCGAGGTTGACCGGTGAACCCACCTCGGCCGTGCCGAGTGTGGTCAGGTCGAGGGTGGTGGGGATCAGCGAGATCTCGAACCAGTGCCCGCCGTCGTCGACTCCGAGCCCGGACACGGTGAGCGAGACACCGTCGACCGTGATGGATCCCTTCTCGACGACGTAGCGCGCTACCGACGTGGGCATCGTGATGCGCACGACGGTCCAGTTCTCGGACGGGCTGCGTCCGGCTACCGTGCCGGTTCCGTCGACGTGTCCTTGGACGAGGTGCCCGCCGAGCCTGCTACCGAGTGCCGCTGCGCGTTCGAGGTTGACGCGACTGCCGATATCCAGAGCGCCGAGGCTCGATCGGTTCAACGTCTCCTGCATGACGTCGGCGGTGAATCCGCCGTCGGGAAGTACTTCGACGACGGTCAGACATACTCCGTTCACCGCAATGGAATCCCCGTGGCCAGCATCGGAGGTCACCACCGGGCCCCGGACGGTGAAGCGAGCGGCGTCGGGCAGTTCGTCCTTGGCCACGATCTCGCCCAGCTCTTCGACGATTCCGGTGAACATCTACTTCGCTCCTTCGGGCACGACACTCAGAAGAACGTCGTTGCCGATCATGGTGACTGTCTCCGTGCGGAACCGAATTGCGTCGGCAATTGTTCCGATCCCCGCATTCTCCACCGCAGCCGGGCCGGTCCCCAACACCGCAGGTGCGATGTAGGCGACAATGCGGTCCACGAGACCGGCGGCGAGGAACGCGCCGGCCAGAGTCGGACCACCTTCTATCTGGATGTCGGTGTACTCGCTCAGCGCGTCGATCACCGCAGCCGGGTCATGTGTGTCCAGAAACACCGTCGGTGCCTCCGGACCGCGGATCGCGGCGGTCGCCGGTACGGGCCTCGATCCGACGACAACTCGAACCGGCTGATGCGACGATAGGGTGCCGTCGGGGCGACGGGCGGTCAGCCGTGGATCGTCGGCCAGTACGGTTCCGGTTCCGACGACGATGGCGTCGAGCTTGGCCCGTTCGGCGTGCACGTGCGCCCGCGCCTCGGGTCCGGTGATCCATTGACTCGTACCGTCGGCAGCCGCGCTACGTCCGTCGAGTGTCGCGGCGTACTTCCAGGTGACGTGTGGCCGTCCGGTGCGTTGTTTGTGCAACCAGGCCCGCAGTGGGCCCTGCTGTACCTCGCGCGCACCGACGCCCTGTTCGACGCGAATCCCGGCGTTCCGCAGTGTGTCTGCCCCGCCGGACGCGAGCGGGTTCGGATCCGCTACCGCGAACACGACCGACGCGACCCCGGCTGCGACGAGGGCCTGCGAGCACGGTCCGGTGCGGCCCGTGTGGTTGCACGGCTCGAGTGTCACCACCGCGGTGCCGCCGCGCGCACGGTCGCCGGCTTCGGTGAGTGCGACGATCTCGGCGTGCGGGCCGCCGGGTGGACGGGTGGAGCCGGTGCCCACGACGACGCCGCGGCCGTCGAGGATCACGGCACCGACCGCGGGGTTGGGGCTGCTGATACCCCGAGCGGCCTCGGACGCGTCGACGGCCAGAGCCATCGCCTCGACGACCGACACGGCCGGGCCCGGGGCGTCGGTCACGACAGGTGGTGCGATGCGCGGGCGGCCCGGCCACGGAGATCGCGCACTGCGGCGGCGGGATCGGCGGTGTTGTACACGGCCGAACCGGCCACGAAGCAATCGATGCCGGCCTCGGCGGCCTGCTCGATGGTGTCGGAGTTGATGCCGCCGTCGATCTCGACCACCAAGCGTAGATCTCCAGAATCGACAAGTGCCCGAACCGCTTTGGCCTTGGACAGCACTTCGGGCATGAACGACTGGCCGCCGAAACCGGGCTCCACACTCATCACCAGCAGAGTGTCGAAGTCGCGCAGAATCTCGAGGTAGGGCTCGATCGGGGTACCCGGCTTCACCGACAGGCCGGCTTTCGCACCGGCGGCCCTGATGTCGCGCGCCACGGCGGTGGGGTCATCCGTTGCTTCGGCGTGGAACGTGACGTTGTATGCCCCGGCCTCGGCATACGGCGGGGCCCAGCGCGCCGGATCCTCGATCATCAAGTGGCAATCGAGGGGAATACTCGTTGCTTTGAGCAGACTCTCGACCACCGGTAGCCCGAGGGTGAGATTGGGGACGAAGTGTGCGTCCATGACGTCGACGTGGAGCCAATCGGCCCCCGTGACGGCATCGGCTTCGGCGGCGAGGCGCGCGAAATCGGCGGACAGAATCGAGGGAGCGATCATCGGGGAAACCACGACTGGTGAGCCTAGTCGAGCCGGTATGGTGCCGACATGGCCACCATGGACTCCGCGAGCGCCGTCCTTGCCGAATTGCCCGAAGTCACCGAAAGCGTTCGGTACGGGAATCCCGCCTGGGGCATCAGCAAGCACGTGTTCGCGTGGGTACGACCGTTCAGCAAGGCCGACCTGAAACGATTCGGCGACGAGACCCCGCCCGCCGGACCGATCCTGGCCGTCAGGACTGCCGACCTGCACGAGAAGGAAGCCATCCTCGCCGCACATCCGCGCTCGTGCTTCACGATCCCGCACTTCGACGGGTTCTCTGCCGTTCTGATCGACGTCGACAACGCCGAGGACGACGAACTGCGCGAACTCCTCGTCAACGGGTGGCTGGTGTACGCACCCGCAGACGTCGCCGAGGCGTTCCTGGCCGGAGGGTGATCAGACCGGCTTGCGCAGCGCCGCCATGAACATCGCGTCGGTACCGTGCCGATGCGGCCACAGTTGCACCGACGGGCCGTCACCCAGTTGCGGTACTCCCGGCACGAGCGCGCGGGTGTCGAGCTGTTCGACGCCGTACCGGCGTACGGCGTCTGCAACGACGGCCGCTGTCTCGGACAGATGCGGCGAGCACGTCGAGTACAGCACCACCCCGCCGGGCCGGACCAGATCGATCGCTGCCGCCAGCAATTCCTTCTGCAGGGTGACCAATGCCGCCACGTCGGACGGTTGCCGACGCCACCGCGCTTCGGGGCGACGACGCAGCGCTCCGAGACCGGTGCACGGCGCGTCGACGAGCACGCGGTCGTAACCCGCGTCGAGTCCGGACTCGCGGCCGTCGACGATGTGCACCGTCACCGGTAGGTCCTTGGTGGTCTTGGACACGAGGTCGGCGCGGTGCGGGGTCGGTTCGACGGCGTCGACCCGTGCGCCGTCGATCTCCGCCAGGGCACCGAGCAGGGCGGCCTTGCCGCCCGGACCGGCGCACAGGTCCAACCATCGGCCACCGTCGTCGCCGAGCAACGGTGCCAACGTCAGCGCGCGGCCGACGAGCTGACTGCCCTCGTCCTGGACTCCGGCCAGTCCGTCCCGGACAGCATCGAGCTTGCCGGGGTCGCCGCCGTCGAGGTGCACCGCGTACGGCGAATAGGGACCTTCCTCTCCCCCGGTGATCAGCGCCAATTCTTCGGCGGAAATCTCTCCCGGTCGCGCGACGAGGTGGACCGAGGGACGCGCGTCGTCCGCCTCGAGGACCGCGGCGAGTTCGCCGGCATCGGCTCCGAGCGCATCGGCGAAGGCCTGCGCAATCCACTTGGGATGGGCGTATTCGAATGCCAGGTGACCGACCGGATCCGCCGTCGTCGCCGGTGCCAGCTCGTCGACCCACTGCGCTGCGGTTCGCTCGGACACTCGTCGCAGCACGGCGTTGACGAAACCTGCCTTGCCGGAACCGAATTCGGAGCGGGCGAGATCCACCGACGTGGCGACGGCTGCGTGCGGGGCAACCCGGGTGCGCAGCAGCTGATAAGCCCCGAGCCGAAGGATGTCGAGCAGTGGTCCGTCTATCTCTGCGGCAGGCCGCCCGGCCGCGTGTGCGATCACGGCGTCGAGCACACCCCGAGCGCGTGATGCGCCGTAGGCGAGTTCGGTGGCCAGCGCGGCATCGCGAGAATCCAACTTGCGCTCGCGGAGCAACCCGGGCAGCACCAGGTTCGCGTAAGCATCGCGCTCACGCACCGCTTTGAGCACGTCTCTGGCCGCACGCCGTGCCGGATCGATCGCGTCGACCGCACGGGGTCCGGTGCCCTGCGGCGGCCGGTTCCCTTTGGGCCCACGTGCCCCCGGTGACTTCTTGACGTACTTGCGGGGCTGGCTCGACTCGCGCTTACGAGGCCTGTCGGGCTCTGTCATCGTGCCACCGCCGTATCGTCCAGCCGAGCGCCGCGCGCCCAGTCGAGTGCCCTCATGACCTTCTTGCCCTGAGGTTGAATATCACCGAGAACGACTGCGCCGGTTCCGGTTCCGATGTGTACACCGGTCTTGCGTACGTCGATCGTTCCCGGCTCCAACGTGTCCGGCGACAGCTGAACAGGAGCGATCTTGACGCGGAGATCCCCGATGGTCGTCCACGCGCCCGGGGCCGGTGTGACGGATCTGATGTGTCGGTCGACGAATGCCGCGGATCTCGTCCAGTCGATGCGCGCGGCATCGACTGTCACTTTGCTCGCGTAGGACACACCGTCCTCGGATTGCGGTAGCGCTGCCGCCGTTCCGTCCTCGATCGCGTCCAACGTCGCGGCGAGCAAGTGGGCTCCGCTCGACGCCAGACGCCCGAGCAGATCACCCGTGGTGTCGGAATCCCGAATCCGTTCGGTGGTGACACCGAGTACCGGACCGGTGTCCATCCCGACGTCGAGAAGGAACGTCGATGCGCCTGTGACGTCCTCGCCCGCGGCGATCGCGGCCTGTACCGGTGCCGCGCCACGCCACGCGGGCAACAGTGAGAAGTGCAAATTGATCCAGCCGTACCGAGGTATGTCGAGTACCTGTTGCGGCAACAACGCGCCGTACGCAACGACCGGGCACACGTCGGGGGCGAGGTCGGTCAGCGCCGCCACGAACTCCGGGTCCGACGGCCTCGCGGGAGTGAGCACCGGGATGCCGTGCTCGTCCGCCAACACTCCGACGGGCGAGCGCACGGTCTTGCGTCCACGGCCGGCTGCGGCATCGGGCCGGGTGACCACGGCGATCACCTCGTGCCGTTCGGACTCCACCAGTCGCGCGAGTGACGGGACCGCAGGTTCCGGTGTTCCGGCGAAGACGACGCGCACTGAAGGCAACTCCCTGGGATGGACGAAACGATGTCGGTTGTCCATCCTAGGGAGTCACGGCAGCGTGCGACGATTCCGCACCGACGATCACGTCGCGTCGGTGCTGTCGGAACTGTCGGAAGCGTCCTCTGCGAGGATGCGATACAGCGATCGGCGTGCCTCGATGAGCACCTCGGCTGCCTGGTCGACCTGACGCACGGTTCCGACTCCGGCCACCTGACCGGCCGCTCCCATCAATTGTCCGATCAGTGCCCGAAGATCACGCGCATCGATGCCGACGGAATCGGCTACGTCGTCCCAAGGACTGCCGAGATCTGCTCGATGGTCGTCGACATGACGCCTGCCCTCGGCCGTCAGTGCTGCCGTCTTCCGGCCGGCCACCTTGTCGATCAGCACCAAGCCCTCGTCTTCGAGCTGCGACAGGGCCGGGTATATCGATCCCGGACTCGGCTTCCAGGTTCCGTTGCTCTTCTCGGCGATCTGCTGGATGAGTTCGTAACCGTGCATCGGCCGGTCCTCGAGCAGCAGGAGGATCGCAGCGCGGACATCGCCACGTCGGCCCCGACCGCCTCGGCCCCGACCACGACCGAAGTCGGCATTCGGCCCGAAACCGCCGGCCCCGACACCACCGGGCCACATACCGTCACGCCCCCGCCCGACAGGAGCTCCCCGACGTCTGCCGTGTTCTCCGTGACCTCTCCTTCCCCGACCTCTCTCGTGTCGTTCTCCGCCGTCTGGTTCTCCGTCTTCTGCCGGGCCGTGCTCATCGTCCTGCGCAACCCACATCTGGAACGGCGCGCCGCGTCGGCGCGGGTCTCCGTGCCGATTGCCTGCGAGTCCCATCCGGGGACCTCCGCGGCGTCCGAATTCGTGTGCAAAGCCTTCGAATGCGTAGTTCATCTCGTTCTCCTTCGTATCGATTGAACAAGTCGACGATATATCGGCAATACAACTTTGACAAGTCCCTGAGGTTGCCTCTCTATCTGGACGACGGGAACGCAACAGGACAGAGAAAGCCCATCACCCGATCCGAATGGGATCGATCTGAATCCGTACGCCCGCGCCGAGCTTCTTGGCGCTTCGGGACGCCTGCGCAGTCGACAGCGCTCGCGCCAGCGCTGCTCCGGTGCTTCGCGGAACCCGGATCAGGAGCCGCTGCACGTCTCCGGACAACCCGTCCTCGCCGCTACCCGCAGGTGCGCGTTGACCGTCCGGGAGATCGACGGGACCCAGTACCTCGACCGTCTCGGGTAGATCTGCACTGTCGACCAACGCTGTTATCGCGTCGGTGGTCCCGTCGATCGCCGCCACGTGAACGGCCGGTGGAAACCGAACCTCGACTCGTTCGTCCAGCTGACTGCGCGCGTGCCACAGCGGATCCCAGCGCACCAGGGCCTGGACGGTGGGGATCTCGGACTCGGCCACCACGACCACACGTCCCCCAGCCGCCCCGGGCCGAACCATCGACGCAGCCGTCATCCAGCGGCGCAGTGTCTCTTCTGCCGCACGCAGATCCGCCCGGCCCAGCAGCGCCCAACCGTCGAGCAGCAGCGCGGCGCCGTATCCGCCGTCCACGGTCGGCTCGGCACCGACGGTCGACACCACGAGCGAACCACCGGGGCGCACGGTATCGAGGACGGTGGCCCCACCGGAGTTGTGTATCGGCACGCCAGGGAAGGCGCGGCCGAGCTCCTCGGCCGTGCGTCCCGCTCCGATCACCACGGCGCGCAGGTTGCGCGACCCGCAGACCGTGCAGCGGTGTGCGGCATCGGCGATTCCGCACCAGGAACACGTCGGGCTGCCCGCGCCGTCGCTGCCCGGAGCCGAGGGCAGGGCGAGCGGACCGTTGCAGCGTCGACACCGAGCCGGATGGCGGCACTTCGCACACGCCAGCGACGGAACATAACCGGCGCGTGGAACCTGAACCAGCACAGGGGTATCCGCTTTCAGCGCCGCACGTGCGGCCTCGAAAGCGATCGCCGGTAGCCGCGCGACCCGGGCTGCCGGATCCCGAGCGAGCGCGTGGTCCGAGTCGGCCAGCGCGACCACGTGAGGTTGCCGTTCACGCACCAGCTCACGTGGGGCGACCAGGTCGTGGGCCCAGCCGGAATCGACGAGAGCCTCGGCCTCGGCCGTCCGGGAATGTCCGCCGACGACGACCGCGGCTCCCGACACGTGCGCGCGGAGCAACGCCACCTCACGTGCATGCGGATACGGTGAGCGTGGTTCGGCGAAACTGTCGTCGCCGTCGTCCCAGATCACGATCAGGCCGAGGTTCGACACGGGCGCGAACACCGCACTGCGTGTGCCCACCACGACAACGGGGCCCGACCTCAGACAGCGCAACCATTGCCGGTACCGCTTGGCCGGTCCCAAACCGGCCGACAGCGCCACCACACGGTCGGCCCCGACTGCCGCAGCGCACGCGCCCTCCAGACGATCGAGATCCCGTTGGTCGGGCACCACGACCACTGCGGACCGTCCGCTCCCCACTGTGACGGCAGCCAATTCGGCCAATCGAGCGGGCCACACCTCGCCGGGTAGGGCCTGCCACACCGCACGCGGAACACGGTGCTCGCCAAGGGCATCGAGGAAATTGGAGCCATGGGTATACGCCGCCCAGCCCGTGCGATCGACGACCGGCTCTGCTGCCTCGTCGACGACCGGAGGGGGCTCTGCCTCGACCCGTGCGTGGCGAGCCGGAACCGCCAGACGCAGCACATCCGCTCGCGTTCCTGCGTAGCGATCGGCCACCGCCGACACCAACTCGGCGATCTCGGGAGTCAGTACGCGCTCGGCGGACACGACCCGGTCGAGCCAGCCGAGACGACCGGGATGGTCGGTCTCGGCCAGCCTGGCGAGTACGAACCCGTCGACGAGCCGGCCGGCAAAACGAACGCGTACCCGCACACCGGGCTGGGCATCGTCGCTGGCGTCCTCGGGAACGAGGTAATCGAACTCGCGGTCGAGGTGCGGCAGCGGAAGCATCGGAAGAATGCGCGCGATCGGCAGATCGGCTGCCGCTACCGGCGTCACACCAGCCACCGCACCTCCTTCTCGATCGTCACCCCACACTCGTCGTGGGAGCACCGAGCCGGTGCGAACAGGGTACGTGCGGCAGCATCGCTGCCGGAGTGGAGGGACCTACAGGCCTGCCGCGTCCCGGAGCTTGTCGGCGCGATCGGTGGATTCCCACGGAAGATCGATGTCGGTACGTCCGAAGTGACCGTACGCGGCCGTCTGCGCGTAGATCGGGCGCAGCAGGTCGAGGTCGCGGATGATCGCACCGGGACGGAGGTCGAAGACCTCGCTGATCGCCGCCTGAATACGCGCGGGATCGGTCTTCTCGGTGCCGAACGTCTCGACGAACAGACCGACCGGTGCTGCCTTGCCGATCGCATAGGCCACCTGCACCTCGATGCGGTCGGCCAGACCGGCTGCGACCGCATTCTTGGCGACCCACCTCATCGCGTATGCGGCGCTGCGGTCGACCTTCGACGGGTCCTTGCCCGAGAATGCTCCGCCGCCGTGCCGAGCCATGCCGCCGTACGTGTCGACGATGATCTTTCGGCCGGTCAGACCGGCGTCTCCCATCGGACCACCGAGCACGAACTTTCCGGTGGGATTGACCAGCAACCGGACGTTCGAGGTGTCGAGAGTCGGTACGTCCAGCTCTGCGAGTACCGAGCCCAGGACCTTCTCGCGGATGTCGGGAGTGAGCAGGTTGTCGAGGTCGATGTCTGCTGCATGCTGGGTCGAGATCACGACGGTATCGAGACGAACGGCGTCGTCCCCGTCGTACTCGATCGTGACCTGAGTCTTGCCGTCCGGACGCAGATACGGCAGCACACCGCTCTTGCGAACCTCGGTCAGTCTCCGAGACAGCCTGTGTGCCAACGCAATCGGCAGCGGCATGAACTCGGGTGTATCGGTGTTGGCGTAGCCGAACATCAATCCTTGGTCGCCGGCACCCTGACGGTCGATCTCGTCGTCGGACAATCCCTCGACGCGGGCCTCGTGCGAATGGTCGACGCCCTGCGCGATCTCGGGTGACTGCGCGCCGATGGCGACGTTCACACCACAGGAGTTTCCGTCGAATCCCTTGGCGGACGAGTCGTACCCGATTTCGAGCACCTTCTCGCGCACGATCTTCGGGATGTCCGCGTAGGCGGTGGTGTTCACCTCACCTGCGACGTGGACCTGGCCCGTGGTGACGAGCGTCTCCACCGCCACTCGGGCTCGCGGATCCTCGGTGAGAAGAGCGTCGAGGATGGAATCGCTGATGGCGTCACAGATCTTGTCTGGATGACCTTCTGTAACGGACTCGCTGGTGAAAAGCCGACTACCGGACTTGCTCACGGACTTCCTCTCGACGCATGTTCTTGCCCGACCCGACGGATGATGCCGGCCGAGCACTCCACGAAAATTGATGTTCCCTCGGTGTTATCGCCCCTGTGGGAGCCACGCAAACCTTTACGGCGCTGTCGCCCTGGTACCCAGAACGCTAGCTGCTACGACATCGATCGTGCACCCTCGACATCAGCGGGTGTCCGAAGTGGGCGGCGTATCGCGGGAACGAAGCATCTGGGCGACCGAATCCAACACCCTGCTGGCGAGCAGAGCTTTCGAGCCCTCCCCCAGCGCGGCCTCGGAGCCGTCGGATCCCAACAACCAGCCGTCGTTGTGGTCGACCTCGAAGGCCTTGCCGTCACCCACCGCATTGACGACGAGCAGATCGCAGCCTTTGCGTTCGAGCTTGGCTCGCGCGTAGGTGAGCACGTCACCGTCGGCGTCGCCCGTCTCGGCGGCGAATCCGACGATCACCGTCGACGATCGGACGTCTCCGCTGTGCCGAGCCGACACGAGACCGGCGAGGATGTCGTCGTTGCGGACCAGAGGAATCGACGACGGTTCGTTCGAGCCCTTCTTGATCTTGCTGCTCGCGATGGACTCGGGTCTGAAGTCGGCGACCGCAGCCGCCATCACCACTGCGTCGACGTCGGTCGCATGCGAGCGCACCGCGTCCTGCATATCGGACGCGGTCTTCACGTGGACCACATCGACCGCCGCGGGTGCCTCGAGGTCGCTGGTGTAGCCGGCGATCAAGGTCACGTGGGCACCGCGCTGGGCTGCGACTCGAGCCAACGCGTACCCCTGCTTGCCGGAACTCCGATTCCCCAGAAAACGAACGGGATCAAGGGGTTCCCGCGTACCACCGGCCGAGATCAGTATTCGCCGTCCCTCGAGATCGCGCGGCATCGCGTCCGCACGTTCGGTCAGCAGCATGGCGAGAGCGAAGATCTCCTCGGGCTCGGGCAGTCGGCCCGAACCGGTGTCGCGTCCGGTCAACCGGCCGGACGCAGGCTCGATCACCTGGGTACCGCGCGATCGGAGCGTAGTGACGTTCGCGACGGTGGCCGGGTGTTCCCACATCTCCGTGTGCATGGCCGGGGCCAACACGACGGGGCACCGAGCGGTCAGCAACGTCGCGGTGAGCAGATCGTCCGCCCGCCCGCCCGCAATTCGAGCCATCAGGTCCGCGGTGGCCGGCGCGACGACGACGAGATCCGCTTCCTGCCCCAGCCGGACGTGCGGCACTTCGGGCACATCGGCGAACACGCCGGTGTGCACCGGCTGGCCGGACAATGCCTCGAATGTTGCGCGGCCTACGAATTCGAGCGCCGACGCAGTCGGAATCACTCGAACCTGATGGCCGTTCTCGGTGAATTTTCGAATGAGCGCACAACTCTTGTAGGCGGCGATACCGCCGCCTACTCCGACGACCACATGCACGTCAGGTGTCCCCTGTCGGGTTCTTATTCGCCTTCGGTGTGCTCGAGGAGGTCGGCGTGGATCTCGCGAAGCGCGATGGACAGCGGCTTTTCCTGCAGACCGGGCTCGACCAGCGGTCCCACGTATTCGAGGATGCCGTCACCGAGCTGGTTGTAGTAGTCGTTGATCTGGCGTGCGCGCTTGGCTGCGTAGATGACGAGCGCGTACTTGGACGAGGTGCGCGCAAGCAATTCGTCGATGGGTGGATTGGTGATGCCGAGCGGCGTGTCGTAGGCCGGCAGAGCGCTGCGTCCGTCGAAGTCGGAAACGGCCGCTGAAGTGCTGCTCACTGATGATCTCCTGAAATTGCATCGTTGGTGCTACGAACTAGCTGGTCGGGGCCTCATGCGCCGTGAAAATGGTCAGCTGTTGCCGACCGACGACCTACCGACCAACAAGGATACCAACTGTTCGCACGAATGGTCGACATCGGTATTGACAACGACCGTGTCGAACTCGTCCTGCGCCGCCAATTCCACTCTCGCCGTTTCCAATCGTCGCTCGGTGGCGGCGCTCTCCTCCGTCGCTCGACCGACCAGACGAGAGACCAGGTCTTCCCACGTGGGCGGTGCCATGAACACCAGCAGAGCTTCCGGCTTGGACACCCGAACGGCGCGGGCACCGGCCAGATCGAGCTCGAGCAGCACCGGGCTGCCGGCCTCCAAGGCCGCGTCCACTGCGGCGGCAGGTGTTCCCGATCGCTGCAGGCCGCCGTGGATACTCGCCCACTCCAACAGCTCACCGTCGGCGATCATCCGGTCGAACTCCTCGGACGACACGAAGTGGTAGTCCTGACCGTCCACCTCGCCAGGCCGCGGCGATCGCGTCGTGACCGACACACTGAAGACCAGCTCCGGTAGCGCCGCGCGCACGAGCCGAACGACACTGGACTTGCCGACGCCGGAAGGGCCGGACAGCACCACCAACCGGCCCCGCTTCTTCTCCGGCACGGACGTCGCCGCAGTGTCACTCACCGTCGTCAGGCCTCGAAATCGAACTTCGTCAACAGCGCTTTGCGCTGCCGATCCCCGAGTCCGCGCAGTCGACGAGTGGGCGCGATCTCCAACTCCGTCATCAGCTCCGCGGCCTTGACCTTGCCCACCTTCGGCAACGCCTCGAGCAATGCGGATACCTTCATCTTGCCGAGAATCTCGTCCGTCTCGGCGTCCTTGAGAACCTGCTTGAGGTCGGTGCCGCCGCGCTTGAGGCGCTCCTTGAGCTCGGCGCGAGCCTTGCGGGCGATAGCTGCCTTTTCGAGGGCAGCAGCGCGCTGCTCGGGGGTCAACTGGGGAAGGGCCACTGTCGGTTCCTCCGTCTTCTCGTTTCGGGGCGAGCGACCGGTCCGATCAGGATCGGTTCGCCGCTCATCGGTAGGTGCCTGCCGAGGACCATCCGTGCAGGGATTCCCGGTCGATTCGCATTGTCGTCGGCAGCGTTAGCGACCGTACCGACGACGGGCGCTCACCGCTAACCCACCCCCACACGCTCGCCGACGCGACCATGGACTATGCGAGACCCGCTTCGATCTCGTCACGCAACTGCGTCGCCGCCGCACGCAACGCCGTCACCGACGGACCCGCCGCCAGCACACTCCGAGAAGAGTTCGGCAACAGCAGCTCTCGGCAATCACGGAAGATCTCTGCCAGATCGTTCACCGTGGCACCCTGGGCACCCAGGCCGGGCGCGAGCACCGGCCCGCGGTAGCCCGACAGATCGAGGCCGTGATCGCGGGTGGCGCCGACCACCAGGCCGACCGTGTCTGCATCGACACGGTTGCGCGCAGCCGCCGCGTCGACGATCGACTGCGCAACGGACCCACCCGTCGACATCGACGCGTGCTGCAGCGCGGAACCTTCCGGATTCGACGTCCGGGCAAGGACGAACACGCCGCGGTCGTGAGCGACAGCTCGGTCGATTGCCGCACCCAACGAGTCGAACCCCAGGTACGGCGACACCGTGACGGCATCGGACGACAGCGGAGAACCCGGCTCCAGCCACGCCTGCGCGTACGCATCCATCGTCGTTCCGATATCGCCGCGCTTGGCATCGGCGATCACCAACGTGCCTGCGTCCCGCAACACCCCGACAGTGCGCTCGAGAACCGCATAGCCGGCCGAACCGTACGACTCGAAGAACGCCACCTGAGGCTTGACGACAGCCACCTCACCGACGAACGCCTCCACACACAGCTCGGCGAAGACCTCGAGACCGTCCGCCGAGCGCGGCAGGCCCCACGCCTGGAGCAGAGCCGGATGCGGATCGATGCCGACGCACAGCCGACCGCGCGCGGCGACCGCTGCCCGGAGCCGGTCCGACCAACTGTGGTGATGACTCACGGCAGAACCAGGCCTTCCTTCAGACCCGCATGCAGATCCTGCAGGGAACGAACACCGATTCCACCGGCGATGGCTGCCTCGATGCCCTGCACTGCGGCCGACGCACCCTGCACCGTGGTGATGCACGGAATGTTCTGCGCCACAGCGGCACTACGAATCTCGTATCCGTCGACGCGGGGACCGGAGTTGCCGTACGGGGTATTGATGACCATCGCGATGTCGCCGGCCAGAATTCGGTCGACGATCGTCTGCTCACCCTCCGGGACATCCTCGCCCGACTGCTTGTACACCTGCTCGCACTTGATTCCGTTGCGCCGCAACACATCTGCGGTTCCTTCGGTGGCCAGGATGTCGAACCCGAGATCGGCGAGTCGTTTCACCGGGAAGATCAACGACCGCTTGTCCTTGTTCGCCACCGATACGAATACTGCACCGCCGGCGGGCAGCGAACCGTACGCGGCGGTCTGACTCTTGGCGAAGGCAGTGCCGAAATCGAAGTCGATACCCATCACCTCACCGGTGGACTTCATCTCCGGGCTGAGCAGTGTGTCGACGCCGGTTCCGTCCGCGCGGCGGAACCTGTTGAACGGCAACACCGCTTCCTTGACGGCGATGGGCGCACCCGCCGGGACGGTGCCACCGTCTCCGGTCTCCGGCAGGATTCCCGCAGTCCGAAGTTCGGCGATGCTCTCCCCCAACATCACTCGGGCGCAAGCCTTCGCCAGCTGCACGGCCGTCGCCTTGGACACGAACGGCACCGTCCGGCTGGCTCGAGGGTTGGCCTCGAGGACGTACAGAATGTCGTCCTTGAGGGCGTACTGCACGTTCAGCAGGCCCTGGACACCGATTCCCTTCGCGAGGGCTTCGGTCGATCGACGCACGTTCTCCAGGTCGGTCTTGCCGAGCGTGATCGGCGGGAGTGCACATGCGGAGTCGCCGGAGTGGATGCCGGCCTCCTCGATGTGCTCCATGATGCCGCCGATGTACACCTCGGTGCCGTCGCACAGCGCGTCGACGTCGATCTCCACGGCATCTTCCAGGAACCGGTCGACCAGCACCGGTCGGTCGTCCGAGATCTCCGTCGCATTGGAGATGTAGGTCGCCAGGGATGCCTCGTCGTAGACGATCTCCATACCGCGTCCGCCCAGCACGTACGACGGGCGCACCAGCACCGGGTAACCGATTCCTGCGGCGATCTCACGGGCCCCGTCGAACGTCGTCGCGGTGCCGTATTTGGCTGCCGGCAGTCCTGCCGCGTCCAGTACCTTGCCGAACTCTCCGCGGTCCTCGGCGAGGTCGATGGCCTCGGGAGAGGTTCCGACGATGGGTACGCCTGCGGCTTTCAGTCGCTTCGCCAGACCGAGCGGGGTCTGTCCGCCCAGCTGCACGATGACCCCGCGCACCGTTCCCGAGGCGGCCTCGGCCCGGTACACCTCGAGCACGTCCTCGAACGTCAGCGGCTCGAAGTACAGGCGATCGGCGGTGTCGTAGTCGGTGGAGACGGTCTCGGGGTTGCAGTTGACCATGACCGTCTCGTAGCCGGCCTCGGACAGCGTCAGCGCCGCATGCACACAGCTGTAGTCGAATTCGATGCCCTGACCGATGCGGTTGGGACCGGATCCGAGGATCAGGACCTTGGGCCGGTCCGGCTGCGGGGCAACCTCGGTCTCGGCTTCGGGGTCGAGCTCGTAGGTGCCGTAGTGGTACGGGGTCTTGGCCTCGAACTCCGCCGCACAGGTGTCGACAGTCTTGTAGACCGGGTGCACACCGAGCTCGTCGCGCAGCGCCCGCACTCCGTCCTCACCGTCGAGTTCGGGTCGCAGAGCGGCGATCTGGCGATCGGACAGACCGTGGTACTTGGCCTGACGCAGCAGCGCCTCGTCGAATTCGGCCGCCTCGCGAACCTGGACGCCGAGTTCGTGGATCTGCTGGAACTGGTCGAGGAACCACGGGTCGATCTTGGTCGCCTCGAACAGCTGCTCGAGGGTGGCACCGAGAGCGAATGCCTTCTCGATCCCGTACATCCGACCGTCCTGCGGTACGGACAGGTCCTTCAGCAACGCGTCCAGACTTTCTGCCTCGACCTCGGGGCCGGTCCAGTAGCCCGCGCGCTTGGTTTCGAGCGAGCGCATCACCTTGCCGAAGGCCTCGGTGAAGTTGCGGCCGATGGACATCGCCTCGCCGACGGACTTCATCGTCGTGGTCAGTGTGCCGTCGGCACCGGGGAACTTCTCGAACGCGAATCGCGGTGCCTTGACCACCACGTAGTCCAGCGTCGGCTCGAAGCAGGCCGGCGTCTCCTTGGTGATGTCGTTGACGATCTCGTCGAGGGTGTACCCGATGGCCAGCTTGGCGGCCATCTTGGCGATCGGGTAGCCCGTGGCCTTGGACGCCAGAGCCGACGAGCGTGACACTCGCGGGTTCATCTCGATGACGACCAGTCGGCCGTCGGCCGGATCCATCGCGAACTGGATGTTGCAGCCACCGGTGTCGACGCCCACCTCGCGCAGGATGTCGATGGAGAGGTCGCGCATCTTCTGGTACTCGCGGTCGGTCAGCGTCATCGCCGGCGCGACGGTGACCGAGTCACCGGTGTGCACGCCGACGGGATCCACGTTCTCGATGGAACAGACGATGACCACGTTGTCGCGGCCGTCACGCATGAGCTCGAGCTCGTATTCCTTCCAGCCGAGGATGGACTCCTCGATCAGCACGTTGGCCGTCGGGGACGCCGCCAGGCCGCCTCCCGCGATCCGAGTCAGATCCTCGTCGTTGTAGGCCAATCCCGAACCGAGCCCACCCATCGTGAACGACGGCCGGACGACGACCGGGAAACCGAGCTCGGCGACGGTCTCGCGTACCTCGTCCATCGTGTAGCAGACGGCCGACTTGGCGGATTCCCCACCGACCTTGGCGACGATGTCCTTGAACTTCTGTCGGTCCTCGCCGCGCTGGATCGCGTCGAAGTCGGCCCCGATCAGTTCGACGCCGTACTTGGTGAGAATGCCCTGATCGTGCAGAGCGACAGCAGCATTGAGAGCCGTCTGTCCGCCCAGGGTCGCGAGTACGGCCTGGATGGGGTGGCCCTGCTCGGCCTCGCGAGCGAAGATCTTCTCGATGAACTCCGCGGTGATCGGCTCGACGTACGTCGCGTCGGCGAACTCCGGGTCGGTCATGATCGTGGCCGGGTTCGAGTTGACGAGGCTGACCCGTAGGCCTTCCTCACGAAGCACTCGACATGCCTGGGTGCCGGAGTAGTCGAACTCGCAGGCCTGGCCGATGACGATCGGGCCGGATCCGATGACCAGGACGTGGTTCAGGTCTGTGCGGCGTGGCATTACTTCTTCTCCTGAAGGACGCTGGTGAAACGGTCGAAGAGGTAGGCGGCGTCGTGCGGGCCGGCCGCGGCCTCGGGGTGGTACTGCACCGAGAAGGCGCTGCCGCCGATCAGCTCGACGCCCTCGACGGTGCCGTCGTTGGCGCAGGTGTGGCTGATGCGCGCCCGGCCGAAGTCGGTGTCGAACTCCTCGCCTGCTTCGCCTTCGAGTGCGAATCCGTGATTCTGTGCGGTGATCGCGATGCGACCGGTGGTGTGCTCGATCACCGGGATGTTCATGCCGCGGTGGCCGAACTTCATCTTGTACGTGCCGCGACCCAGTGCCCGCCCGAAGATCTGGTTGCCGAAGCAGATGCCGAACAGCGGCAGCTCTCGTTCGAGTACCTGCCTGGTCAGCGCGACACTCGTGTCTGCCGTGGCCGGGTCTCCCGGGCCGTTGGACAGGAACACACCGTCCGGGTTCAGTTCGAGAACCTGCTCGATGCTGGTGTTCGACGGCACCACGTGCACGCGGATACCGCGCTCGGCGAACATCCGTGGAGTATTGGTCTTGATACCGAGATCGACTGCCACGACGGTGAATCGAGCATCGCCGGTCGGTTCGATGGTGTACCCGGCACCGGTGGTCACCTCACCGGCGAGATCGGCACCGAGCATGGACTGCTGACCGACCACCTGCTCGAGCATCTCGTCCGAGGTGCCGAGGGCGTCGCCCGAGAACACTCCCGCTCGCATCGAACCGCGGGTGCGCAGGTGGCGGACGAGGGCGCGCGTGTCGATTCCGGCGATGCCGACGACGTTCTGCGCCTCGAGCTGATCCTGCAGAGTTCCGGTCGAACGCCAACTCGAGGTGCGGCGCGCTGGATCTCGGACGACGTAACCGGCGACCCAGATCTTGTTGGGATCCTGGGCACTGGCCGCCTCGCCGTCCTCCTGATTCCAGCCGGTGTTGCCGATCTGCGGAGCCGTGGCCACCACGATCTGGCGGTGGTAGCTCGGATCGGTCAGCGTCTCCTGGTATCCGGTCATACCGGTGCAGAAGACGGCTTCGCCGAGCGTGCGCCCCTGGGCCCCGAACGCGGTGCCGCGGAACGTCCGGCCGTCCTCCAGAACAAGAACTGCGCTGCTCACGCGGTTTCCTCCTTGGTTTCTCCGGTGAAACCCTCTGTCCACACCGGGTAGATCTGCTTGTCGTCGGCCCTGAAGCCGGTGTCTATTTCGGTCCCCGTCGGCAATTCCCATCGGATGACCAGGAGACCGTCCTTGGTCATGACCTTGCCTGCGAGTCCGCGCTCGGTACGGATCGCCCGGATCGATTCGTTCGGAATCCAGATGGGTGACTCGCCGTCCCGATCGAGGAGGATTCCCTTCTCGTGTCGTGACAGCTCGCCGGTGGCGCGGTGGCCGATGTCGCCCACGGCGATCCGGTCCTGCCAACTCGGCGCAATGGTGCTGCCGACGTAGAGCCCGGTGGCCGGCTGGATTCGGTTGGCACCCAGATCGTCCGGCACGGCCGGGAACTCGCCGATGCGTCCTTCCTGACGCTTCTGACGCCCGCGCCAACCCCAGAAGATCAGCGCGATCATCAGCGCCCAGAACAGGATGAAGCCGATGACGATGAGAACTCTGTCCACGGCTCTACTCCCCTGCCCTGTTCGCCACGACTCCGTCGCGGACGGTGATACGTCCACGGAAGACGGTCGTGGTCACCTTGGACGAGAAGCTCATGTCCTCGAACGGTGTGTTGTGTGCGACGCTGGCGAGCTTCTTGCCCGACACCGTCCAGTCGGCCTGCGGATCGACCAGCGTCAGGTTGGCGATTTCGCCCACCTCGATCGGACGGCCCTGATCGGCCAGGCCGACGATCTCGGCCGGGCGTTCGCTCATGACCCTCGCCACACCGCGCCAGTCCAGCAGACCCGGGTTCACCATCGTGTCGACGACGATCGACAGCGCGGTCTCCAGTCCGAGCATCCCGGGCCGCGCGATGGAGAACTCACAGCATTTGTCCTGCTCGGCATGCGGCGCGTGATCGGTTGCCACACAATCGATCACGCCGTCGGCCAGACCCCTGCGCAACGCGTCCACGTCGGACTTCTCGCGCAACGGCGGGTTCACCTTGTTGACGGCGTCGTACGTCTCCAGACGCGAGTCGTCGAGGAGCAGGTGATGGGGCGTTACCTCGGCGGTGATCGAAATTCCCTGCCCCCGAGCCCATTTCAGCAACTCGACGGTGCCGGCAGTGGAGGCATGGCAGATGTGCACCCGCGCATTCGCGTCCCGAGCGAGGAGGGCATCGCGCGCGACGATCGATTCCTCGGCGGCACGCGGCCAACCGGTGAGACCGAGCCGGGCGGCGTTGGGACCCTCGTGAGCGACCGAACCGACGGTCAATCGCGGCTCTTCCGCATGCTGGGCGATCAACACTCCGAGCGAACTCGAATACTCCAGTGCGCGACGCATGATCAGTGGGTCGTCGACGCAGTGGCCGTCGTCGGAGAACATCTTGACCCGACCGACCCCGGCAGCCATCGTGGCCATCTCGGCCAACTGCTTGCCTTCGAGCCCCACGGTGACGGCCCCGACGGGGTGCACGTCGACGAGCCCGACTTCCTGTCCGCGGCGCCACACATGGTCGGTCACGACGACCGAATCCGCGACCGGCGAGGTGTTGGCCATGGCGAACACGGCGGTGTACCCACCCAGAGCGGCTGCGGCGGAGCCGGATTCGATGGTCTCGGTGTCTTCCCGACCGGGCTCCCGCAGATGGGTGTGCATGTCGACGAAGCCGGGCAGCAGAACCTGGCCGCGCGCCTCGACCACGTCGGCACCGTCGGCGTCGACGTCAGGCCCGATCTCGACGATCTCCTCGCCAGTGATCAGGACGTTCGTTTCGGGGCCCTCGCCGTACAGCAGGACTCCACGCAGCAGTACCGACGGTGCCGGAGCGGTCATGATGCTCCCCCGTCCGAACCGACCAGCAATCGGAACAGTACTGCCATCCGCACGTGAACTCCATTCGTAACTTGTTGCAAGACTGCAGTTTTGGGCGAGTCGGCCACCGAGGACGCGATCTCCATACCGCGCAGCATCGGCCCCGGATGCAGCACCACGGCGTGCTCGGGCAGCAAGTCGAGTCGGCGCTGCGAGAGCCCGTACGTGATCGAGTACTCCCGCGCCGACGGAAAGAACCCGCCGTTCATCCGCTCGGCCTGCACCCGAAGCATCAACACCGCGTCCAACCCGGGTAGCTCGGCATCGATGTCGTGCGAGACCCGAACCGGCCAGCCCTCGACACCGACCGGCAGCAGAGTCGGCGGCGCTACCAGCACGACGTCGGCTCCGAGGGTGGACAGGAGAATCGCATTCGATCGCGCTACCCGGCTGTGCAGAACATCGCCGACGATCGCGATCCGGCGACCGGAGATATCGCCCAGGCGTTGCCGGACCGTCAGCGCGTCGAGTAACGCCTGTGTGGGGTGTTCGTGGGTACCGTCGCCCGCATTGATGACCGCCGGACCGGCACCGGTGGAACGACCATCGAGACCAGCGCCTTGGTCGGCGGTCCACCGAGCGATCTGGTGCGCGGCACCCGACGCAGGGTGGCGGACGATGAGTGCGTCGGCACCGGCCGCGCGCAGGGTCATCGCAGTGTCGCGGAGGGACTCCCCCTTGGATACCGACGAACTACTGGCACTGACGTTGATCACATCGGCGCTCATCCATTTGCCCGCGACCTCGAACGACACCCGAGTTCGGGTGGAGTTCTCGAAGAAGACGGTCATGATCGTCCGGCCGCGCAACGTCGGCAGCTTCTTGACCTCGCGACCGAGCAGTGCCTGCTCGAAACGCTCGGCCTCGTCGAGCAGTTCGGTGGCGGATTCCGCAGTGAGGTCGGCGACCGACAGCAGGTGTTTCATCGCGTCGATCCTCCCTCGGACAAGCTGACGCCATCCCGCCCGTCGTGCTCGGAGAGCAGTACCGAGACGTCCTCGGAGCGGGCCGTGGGCACGTTCTTGCCCACGTAATCCGCCCGGAGGGGAAGTTCGCGGTGGCCGCGATCGATCAGGACCGCGAGTTGGACGGCGCGAGGGCGTCCGAGATCGCGCAGCGCGTCGAGCGCCGAGCGGACGGTACGGCCGGAGAACAGCACGTCGTCGACCAGAACGACCAAAGCATCGTCGACTCCGCCGGTCGGCACCGAGGTGCGTTCGAGTGGACGGTGCGGTTTGTTGCGCAGATCGTCGCGGTACAGGGTGATGTCGAGCGAGCCGAGCGGGGGCCGCACGCCGGAGAACGCCTCGATACGTTCGGCGAGACGCTCGGCCAGGGTGGTACCGCGAGTGGGAATGCCCAGTAGCACGACACGCGGCGAGTCGGAAGCGTCGAGCGCGGTCTTCTCGATGATCTGGTGAGCCATGCGAGAGATGGTCCGACCTACATCGGCTGCGGACAGCAGCTCACGGACGGCAGAATCGGCGGATGAACTTTCGGGCGCAGGCAAACTACGACCTCCTTCTCCGCCTCTCTGGACGGATCGTTAAAGGATGTCTGGCACTAGAACTGCGTAAAGCCTAGCAACGCTCTGCGAACCGAACCCACCAGGCTCGCAGAGCGTTCGGTCACACTGCCGTGGACGGGTGTGTCACAGATCGGAGTCGACCGTCGCATCGTCCGGGCCTGCGGCCTGGGGACGCGACGACACAGCAGCCGCAGCGGCGCGAACCTGCGGTGCCACGAGCACGATCTGGCCGAGTACACCGTTGACGAAGCCCGGCGAATCGTCGGTGGACAGCTGCTTGGCCAGCTCGACGGCCTCGTCGACAGCAACGACCGGTGGGACGTCGGTGGCGTGGAAGAGCTCCCACACCGCGACCCGCAAGATCGCCCGATCGACTGCGGGCAGGCGACCGATCGTCCAGTCCTTGAGATGATCGGCGATCACGCCGTCCAGTCGGTCCAGGTTCTCTGCCACCCCCTCGACCAGCGTGGAGGTGTACTCACTGACCGGTGCGATCGTGTCGTCGCCGCGCGCGAGTTCGATCCGTTCGCTGGTCAGATTCACCGGGTCGACGTTGCGCGCTTCTGCCTCGAACAGGAAATCCACGGCACGCTTGCGGGCCTTGTGGCGCGCACCCAGCTTCTTCGCGCCGGGGACGCCGTTCTGCGAACCGGAGGATGTCGACTTCTTCGATGACACGTTAGGAGTTCACACGCCCGAGGTAGTTGCCGTCACGGGAATCGACCTTGAGCTTGTCGCCGGTGTTGATGAACAACGGCACCGAGATCTCGGCTCCGGTCTCGAGCGTGGCCGGCTTGGTGCCACCGGTCGAGCGGTCTCCCTGCAGGCCGGGGTCGGTGTGCTTGACCTCGAGCTCGACGGTGACGGGAAGCTCGACGTACAGCGGGACGCCCTCGTGCATCGCGACCTGGACGCGAAGGTTCTCGAGCAGGAATCGCGCGCCGTCGCCGACGGTCGCCTCACCGATGGAGAGCTGGTCGTAGGTGTCGGCATCCATGAACACGTAGTCGCTACCGTCGTGGTAGAGGTACGTCATGTCGCGTCGGTCGACCGTTGCGGTCTCGACCTTCACACCGGCGTTGAACGTCTTGTCGACGACCTTGCCCGACAGCACGTTCTTGAGCTTGGTTCGCACGAACGCAGGCCCCTTACCGGGCTTGACGTGCTGAAATTCGATGATCGACCACAGCTGGTTCTCCAGGTTGAGAACCAGTCCGTTCTTGAAATCGCTGGTGGAAGCCACTTGCTTCGCGTCTCCTCAATCGTTTGTGCGCGTGACGCGCCGTCGGTCACGTGCGGGATTCGCTCCCGCCCGCGCGCTAGACGGACGTGAGTTCCTTGCTTGTCAGGGTGAGCAGTTCCGGACCCTCGTCGCGAACGACGAGTGTGTCCTCGATCCGAACGCCGCCGCGGCCGGAGAAGTAGACACCCGGTTCGACGGTGACCGCTGCACCGCTCAGCAGTGTACCGGTGCTCGACTTCGCGATTCCCGGCGCTTCGTGAATTTCGAGGCCGACTCCGTGACCGAGCCCGTGCAGGAAGTACTCGCCGTACCCTGCCTCCTCGATGACCGACCGCGATGCGGCGTCGACCGAAGCGGTCTCGATACCGGGTGCCAGCGCCTCTCGGCCTGCGGCCTGCGACCGCTGCACCAGTTCGTATAGTTCGCGCTGCCACTGCGCCGGCGCACCGATGACGAAGGTCCGCGTCATGTCCGAGTGGTACCCGGCCACCAGCGCACCGAAGTCCAGCTTCACGAAGTCTCCCTCGGCCAGGACGGCGTCAGTCGGGCGGTGATGCGGCACCGCGGAGTTCACTCCGGAGGCGACGATGGTCTCGAACGAGACGGCGTCGGCACCGTGATCGAGCATCAGCGATTCGAGCTCGCGAGCCACCTCACGCTCGGTCCGGCCCGCGCGAATCCCGCCGCCGCTCAGAAGCTCGGCGAGCGCGTCGTCGGCGGCGCGGCACGCGTCTCGAAGCACACCCACCTCGTACTCGTCCTTGACCATGCGCAGCGATTCCACGACTCCCGGCGCGCGCACCAGTTCGAGGCCGCCGTCGAGCTCGGCCCACGCGCGATGGGCGTCGACCGTGACCACATGACTCTCGAAGCCGACACGGGTGCCGCGACCGGAAATACCGGCACCGAGCAGGTGCAGCGCCGACGCGCGGTCGATCTCTGCGCGCAGATCGGGAACCTGCTCGGCGACCTGGGTGACGTAGCGGCCGTCGGTGCAGATCACTGTTCGCTCGTCACCACCGGTCGACACGAGCAGCGCGGCATTCGAGCCGGTGAAGCCGGTCAGATAGCGCACATTGAGCAGGTCGGTGATCAGAATCGAGTCGAGGCCGTCCTGGATCAACAGCTCTCGCAAGGCACCGCGGCGGGCGCCGAAATCAGCAGACATGTTCCCGACATTACTGGTCGGCCGTCAACGGATCGGGAGCCTCGGCTGCGCCGCCCCCACGGCGAACCTGTGGGCCCCGACACACAATCGGCCACGTGCGGATATGCTGTGCCGCATGACTGGGTGGGCAGTGCGTGGCATAGGTATGGCTTTGATCAACGTCGTCGCTCGACTGCTGCTGGGGGCAGCGGTGTCGATGTGGCCTCTGAGCGGTTCGGCGCTGCGATGGGTGGCGTATGCCCTCGTCGTGCTCGTCATCGCCGTCTGGGCCGGCATCGACGGGATCCGCGACCGACGCAGGAACCCCGACCCGGACAAGGGCGAGGACCTGACGATGGTCTGGCTGAAGGCTGCTGTGGTCGGCGGCCTGCTTGCCGGATTGATCAGTTGGATCATCGATTTCTTCGTCGACTTCAGCCTGGGCCAGAACGGACTGATCTTCGAGCTGACCTCGGGTGCAGCGTTCACGATCCTGACGGTGTTCGTCGTCGCGAGCATCGCGATGTTCGTCGGCAGGCAGATCGTCAACCGCGAGGCGAAGAAGAAGTTGGCCACCTCCGACGCCGAGCGAGCACACGAGCGCCAGCTGGTGAACGCGGGCTCGGCCGAGCGGGCGGACCAGGCGGGCACACGGTCGCAGGCCGAACCGCAATGGGCACCCGAGCACGGCGAGGCCGACACCGAGGTGTTCTCGGCTGTCGACGCCGACGGCAAGCCCCGGATGGACAAGCGCGGCAACCGTCACGGGAGCGCCGACGGCTCCTGATCCACGCGGCACACGTCCAACGGGCGGTGGTCGATGCACCGATGCATCGACCACCGCCCGTTGTGTGTTCAAAGCGTGTCGCAGGCGTACAACACCTGGATCTACAACATGATGGCGGAACCACCGGCCGCCGGAGCCTCGCGCCCCACAGCCGAGAAAGCCGCGACGAGCAGAGCCGGGTCCGGGCCCTCGAGTCGACCGGGCTTGGCCAATCCGTCGAGGACGACGAATCGAAGCAGGCCTGCGCGGTTCTTCTTGTCCGTCTGCATTCCCTTGAGCAGATCCGCGAATGCGTGCTCGTCGTAGGTCACCGGCAGACCGACCGATTCGAGAATCGTCCGATGGCGGTCCGCGGTCGCGTCGTCGAGCCGGCCCGCCAGACGACCGAGCTCGGCGGCGAACACGAGCCCGACCGACACCGCGGCTCCGTGCCGCCAGCGATACTGCTCGCGTCGCTCGATGGCGTGGGCGAGGGTGTGCCCGTAGTTCAGGATCTCCCGTAGATTCGATTCCCGCAGATCGGCGGCCACGACCCTGGCCTTGACTTCCACGGACCGTCTGATGAGCTCCGGCAGTACGTCGCCGGTCGGATCGAGCGCCGCGGCGGGGTCTGATTCGATGATGTCCAGAATCGCCGGGTCGGCGATGAAGCCGGTCTTGATCACCTCGGCCAGGCCCGACACGATCTCGTTCTTCGGCACTGTCTCGAGTGTCGCGAGGTCGACCAGCACCGCGGCCGGTTCGTGGAACGAGCCGACCAGGTTCTTGCCGGCATCGGTGTTGATTCCGGTCTTTCCACCGACGGCGGCGTCGACCATGGCCAGCAGAGTCGTCGGAACGTGGACGATTCGAACGCCGCGCATCCACGTCGCCGCAACGAAACCGGCGAGATCGGTGGCCGCGCCGCCGCCGAGCGAGACGATGGCGTCACTTCTGGTCAGGCCGATGCGTCCCAGCACCTCCCAACAGAATCCGGCGACCGCGAGGTCCTTGCCGTCCTCGGCGTCCGGAATTTCGATGCGGTGTGCATCGATCCCCTTGTCCGCCAACGCTGCTCGCACTGCTTCGGCCGTCTCGGCCAGGGGTGGCTGATGGAAGATCGCGACCGTCGCGGTTCCGGCGAGCTCGTCGACGAGGTCCGTCAACAGGCCTCGGCCGATGATCACCGGGTAAGGGTTGGCACTCTCGACCTGGACGCGTACGGGCTCTGTCATCGAATCACCTTCATCTACTGGGGGTTTCGTCGTTCACTTCGCGAACGGGCACCGGTGCGAGAGCAGTGAGCTTGGCCACCAACTGATTCACGACTCGGGCCGGACTACGACTGTCCGTCCGCACTCGCACGGTGGCAACCGAGCGATAGAGCGGGCGGCGGTGACGCATCAATTCCTGGTACTTGGCGCGCGGGTCCGGGCCCGCGAGCAGTGGCCGAGACGTGTTGGCTCCCGTTCGCCGAAGCCCCTCCGACACACTGATTTCCAGATAGACCACAGTGTGCGCAGCAAGCAGCTTCCGGGTTGCAGCCGACAACACGGCTCCGCCGCCGAGGGAAAGAATGCCGTCGTGCGAGGCCAGGGCATCGGCGACTATCCGCTCTTCGATCTCGCGAAATGCAGGCTCACCGTCGTGCGAGAAGATATCCGCAATGGTTCGCCCGGTTTTTCGTTCGATGGCCACGTCGGTATCGAACAGATCCAGATTCAACGCCTGGGCCAGTCGCCGTCCGATGGTCGATTTCCCTGCACCCGGCGGTCCGACGAGGACCGCGTACGGGCTCATCGCGGAGGTCGGGCGGCGGTGCCCTTCACGTAGTGGTCGACGTTGCTCGTCGTCTCCGCCAGCGAATCCCCACCGAACTTCTCCAACGCTGCCTGCGCGAGCACGAGGGCAACCATCGTCTCTGCCACGACCCCGGCGGCCGGAACAGCGCATACGTCCGAGCGCTGGTGGATGGCGACCGCTTCGTCGCCGGTCGACATGTCCACCGTCGACAGGGCGCGGGGAACCGTGGAGATGGGCTTCATCGCGGCACGCACCCGCAGAGCCTCACCGTTGGTCATTCCGCCTTCGATCCCGCCCGCACGGTTCGTCGAGCGGAGAACTCCGTCTGGCCCCGGCTTGATCTCGTCGTGTGCGACACTGCCGCGTCGGCGCGCGGTCTCGAAACCGTCGCCCACCTCGACACCCTTGATCGCCTGGATGCCCATCAGCGCAGCCGCCAGTCTGGCGTCGAGCTTGCGTTCACCCGAGACGAACGAGCCGAGGCCGACCGGCAGTCCGTGCACGACGACCTCGACGATGCCGCCGAGGGTGTCGCCGTCTTTCTTGGCGGCTTCGATCTCGGCGATCATGGACTCCTCGGCGGCCTTGTCGAAGGCCCGCACCGGAGACTCGTCGATGGCATCGATGTCCGCGCCCGCGGGCGGCGGGCCGACGTAGGGATCCGAGGCACCGATGGAGATCACGTGCGAGACGACGTCGATGCCGAACGCCTGCTTCAGGAACAGCCGCGCGACCGTTCCGATCGCCACCCGCGCCGCGGTCTCACGCGCACTGGCACGCTCGAGCACCGGACGTGCGTCGTCGAAACCGTACTTGAGCATCCCGGAGAAGTCGGCATGCCCGGGTCGTGGTCGAGTCAGTGGAGAGTTGCGGGCCAGATCGGCGAGGACGGCCTCGTCGACGGGGTCGGCCGACATCACCTGTTCCCACTTCGGCCATTCGGTATTACCGACCTCGATCGCCACCGGCCCGCCCATGGTCCGGCCGTGACGAACGCCGCCCGTGAGGGTCACCTTGTCCGCTTCGAACTTCATGCGAGCACCGCGGCCGTAACCGAGGCGGCGGCGAGCGAGTTGGCGAGCAATGTCGTCCGAGGTCACCTCGACTCCCGCGACCATTCCTTCGAGGATGGCGACGAGAGCGGGTCCGTGGGATTCTCCGGCAGTTATCCAGCGCAGCACTCGAACATCTTTTCACGTCGTGGCCGCCGCAACTGCCAGCAGGGTGGCCGCGCACATCGACGGCCCGTGCGCGATGCGCGCACCGGGGTATCCGCAGACCGCCGCGATCGACCCCACCACGGCTGTGGCCACCGGCGCCGCCAACGCCGCGACGGTCCACCCGGCTGTACCGCCCAGGCAAGCGATCGAACCCACCGACCAGGCGAGCTTGACGTCACCCGCGCCGAACGCCCTCGGCGCACCGAGATGAACCACGAGGTAGATGCCGAACAGCAGCCCGCCGCCCAGCAGAGCCTGAGCCGAACCCGTCGCCACCAGCACTGCCGGAACCACGACCGCACCGGGAACGGTCAACACGTTCGGCAGCCGGCGACACCGCAGGTCGACGGCGATCAGCGCTGCGAACCACCACGTCAGTACGCACCAGGTGATCAGCCCCCACGACGCGGCATCCGGGCTCTCCCCGAACCGCCACCACGCCCACCCGGATCCGAGGACACACAGCGCCGGTAGAAGACGCGGCTCCCATCGACGCAACACGACGCGCAGCACCACACCGGCGACAGCACCGACCGTGACAGCAACACCCAGACTCCACATGGCTCGAAGCGTCGCACCGAGACGAACCGAGTTGCGCGCACAGTCCAGGTCACGAAAAGACCTGTGGACAACCGCCGCCCTGTGTACAGCCGATGTCTTGTGCACAGCCGATGACCCGACGGGCGCAGATCGAGGTTGCTCGCCGGTCGACCACAGACGCGGCTACAGAACGACGCCGAGCGCCTCTCGCATGGCCGATCTGGGTGCCGGCATACCGGTGAATTGCTCTACCTGCCCGTAGGCCTGGTTGAGCAGCATCGACAGTCCGCTGATGACCGTTCCGCCGGCGTCGTCGACCGCAGCGGCGAGTGCGGTCGGCCAGGGGTCGTAGATCGCATCGAGTACGACGGGTGCCCGGCCGAGAGCGGCCGCGAAGGGGGCAACTCCGGCTGCGGGCACGGTGCTGACCAGCACGGCCGACGCCGCTGCGACGTCGGCGAGCCCGGGATCGCTGAACTGTGCGAAGTCGGCGCGGAGCCCGGCGGCCACCGCGCACTCGAGAGTGGCCGTCGCACGATCGGCCGATCGAGCAACCACCGTGACCGACGCGGCACCCAGTGTTGCCAGTGCCACGATCGCGGGTCTCGACGTACCTCCTGCACCCACCACCGTCACGGCGGCACCGGTCAGATCGTCGATTCGAGCATCTCGCAGTGCGCCGACGACGCCGTCCACGTCCGTGCAGTCCGCCCGCCATCCCGACGTCGTCCGCAGCAGAGTGTTGGCCGACCCGGCCATGACGGCGCGTTCGGTACGTTCCGACGCGTACGTCAGAGCGGCGACTTTGCCGGGCATCGTCACCGACACGCCGACCCAATCCGGCCCGAAACCGTCGACCAGTCCGGGAAGTTGCTCGGCCGTGCACTCGATGCGGTCGTAGGTCCACTCGTCGAGGCCGAGGGCGCGGTAAGCCGCCCGATGGAGCACCGGTGACTTCGAGTGCTCGATCGGGCTGCCGAGTACGGCGGCACGCATGTCAGCGGCCGCTGTCGAGGAATCCGGCTTCCACCTTGCCGATGTTGGCCAGGTGCTCGTCGTAACTGCGGGTGAACAGCGTCTCCCCAGCCTGGTTGATGGTCACGAAGTACAGCCAGTCTCCGTCGGCCGGCATCTCGACGGCCTGTACCGCACCGATGCTCGGGGACGAGATCGGAGTGGCGGGCAGCCCTTCGCTGGCATAGGTGTTCCAGGGCGTCACCGTGGCGCGATCGGCGTCGGTGGTGGCCACCTCGGTGGTGTCGAGCGAGTAGTTCACCGTCGAGTCGAATTCGAGCTTCTGCGGCACCGCGAGACGGTTGAGGATCACCCGCGCCACTTTGCTGAAGTCCTGCGGCAGGGATTCACGCTCCACCAGCGAGGCCGCGACGAGTGTGTCGTACGGGGTCAGTCCGGAGTTGCTGCCCGCGGTGAGGATTCCGGTGTCCTCGTACCGGGTGGCGCTCTCGGACACCAATTGCTTCAGGATGTCCGCAGGAGCGGCGCTGGGATCGAAGTCCCACGTTCCGGCGGAGATCAGACCCTCGAGTTGCCGGTCTCGGTCCGGCACGCCCTCGACGCGGTCGGTTGCCCACTGCGGCACTCCCAGGGCTGCCGGATCGTCGACCGCTCCTGCTGCGTTCAGATCGTCGTAGCTGATGCACGTCGGACTGCCGCTGCCGGTCCGATCCACGCAGCTGGCCTCGGAGATCAAGGTGTAGATCCCCTTCTTGACCGAACCGGTGTTCACGTCTCTCGCGTCGTGCAGTTGACGCCCCTCCGAGATGACCATGTTTCCCACCCGCGAGGCAGGATCCACCAGCTCCTCGACCGCGCGGGAAGCCGGAACACCGCTGGTGAGCAGGTAGAAGCCCGGCTGGACCGACGTGATCGCATTGTTCTGCAGCGCAGCTTCGAGGAACGCTCCGGAACTCGCCACCACGCCCTTGTCCGCAGCCTCGGTACCAATTTGCTGGGCGGTGTCGTTGGGATGGACCTGAATCACGACTCCGTCACCGGACGAACCGGCCGCGAAGTCCTCGTTCGGTGTCGTTCGATTCCCGAACTTGTTCACTGCGAAGTACCCCCCTCCTGCCACGGCGACGACCAACAGCAGCCCGAGAACCAGGGCGACTACTCGGCCACGACGCTTCCGGCTGGACGCAGCGCGTTCCCTGCGACCGGCGGCGCGGCTCCGACCCACGGCCTGCGGCATCGCTCCGGCATCCGGGTCGACTACCGGGCCGCCGCCGGCTTCGCGGTCCGCACGACGGGTGCCCTGCGTATGCGGTTCACTGCGTTGCGGCGGCCGGGACCGATTCATACTCCGGTGGAACTCACTGCCCTCGTCCACGCGATACCCGATCGGATCGGTGTGGGCCTCGTCCGGAGCCACCCGCCGTCGACCCCGATCATCGGACCCATGGTTGCTCACTCGTCGACCTCCGTCGATCCTGAATTCGTCGTTGCTCGGTGCGCCGCGGCCCGTCGTTCGTCAAGCCAACCCTGCAGTATCGCTACCGCGGCGGCCTGGTCGATGACCGATCGCTGATCCTTCGCGCGCACACCACTCTCCCGTAAGGCACGCGACGCGCTCACCGTAGTCAGTCTCTCGTCGGCCATGCGAATCGGCACGCCGGCCAACCGCCTGTGCAGAGAACGGCCGAATCTCTCCGCCGCGTCGACTGCACTTCCACGTTCACCGCGCAACGTCCGAGGCAGTCCGATGACGACCTCGACGGCCTCGTACTCGGCGATAATTTCCGCCACCCGGACGACGTCCGGCGCATCGGGTCCCTTGACCTTGGACCGCGGCACCGTTTCGACGGGCGTCGCGAGGACGCCGTCGGGGTCGGACGACGCGATGCCGATGCGAACGCTCCCGACGTCGATGCCGATGCGTCTGCCGCGGCCCGGATCGTCGACGCCGGGTCGATCGGGGCCTCGCCCCTGAGTCGGCACGATCGTCAGTGGGTGGTGAGTTCGGTCAATCGCGCCCGAGCGGCGTCGATCCCTGCGGCGATGCCCGCGACATCCGAGCCCGATCCCTGGGCGAGTTCGGGCTTGCCACCACCTCGGCCACCGATGCTCGGGCCGAACGACGCGACCAGCTCGCCGGCCGCGATTCCGGTCTCCTGGGCGGCCTTGTTCACCGAGACCACGAACGGGACCTTGCCACCGACCGTGCCGAACAGCACGACCACGGCCGGATCCGTCCCGAGTCGGCCGCGGATGTCGGTGGCCAGCGTGCGCAGGTCGTTCCCGCCGACGCCGTCGGGTGCCTGCGCGACGACTGCTCGCACGTCACCGAACCGTTCGGCCTTACCGACGTACTCTCCCGCCGAGGCCAGTACGGCCGCGGCCTTGACCGACTCCAGTTCCTTCTCGGCGACCCGAAGACGCTCCACCAGGTTCTCGATGCGCGCCGGCACCTCCTCGGACGGGACCTTCAACGACGACGCGACGCCGGCCAAGAGCGCGCGTTCCTTCGCCAGGTAGCGGTACGAGTCGAGGCCGACGAAGGCTTCGACGCGGCGTACTCCCGAGCCGACCGAGGATTCGCCGAGGATGGTGACCGGACCGATCTGCGACGAGTGTTGGACGTGAGTGCCACCGCACAGTTCCATCGAGAACGGCCCGCCGATCTCGACCACGCGGACCTCGTCGCCGTAGTTCTCGCCGAACAGCGCCATGGCCCCCATCTTCTTGGCGCTGTCGAGGTCGGTGACGAGGGTGTTGACCTCGTAGTCCGAGCCGACCGCATCGTTGGCGACATTCTCGATGTCGTCGCGCTGCGCCTCGGACAACGATCCCTGCCAGGAGAAGTCGAAACGCAGGTACCCCGGCTTGTTCAGCGAGCCTGCCTGCGTCGCATTGGGTCCGAGCACCTGGCGCAGTGCAGCGTGGACCATGTGCGTGCCCGAGTGCCCTTGGGTCGCACCCTTGCGCCAGGCGTGGTCGACGTCGACGTGCACGGTGTCGCCCTCGGTGATCTGGCCGGCGTCGACCACGGACTTGTGGGTCCACACCTTCTTGGCGATCTTCTGCACATCGTTGACCTTGACGGTCAGGCCGGGTGCGGTGATGGTGCCGATGTCGGCGATCTGACCACCGGATTCCGCGTACAGCGGGCTGCGGTCGAGGATGATCTCCACGCTCTCGCCGGCGACCGCGGTCGGAACCCGAACGCCGTTGGAGATCAACGCGAGAACCGTTGCCTCGGAACCGAGTTCGTCGAACCCGGTGAACTCGGTCGGCGAACCGTCGACGAAATCCTTGTAGACGGTGAGGTCGGCGTGTGCATGCTTGCGCGCGCGGGCGTCCTCTTTGGCGCGAGTGCGTTGCTCGGCCATCAACGAGCGGAATCCGTCTTCGTCCACGGACAGTCCGGCCTCGGCGGCCATCTCGAGCGTCAGGTCGATCGGGAACCCGTAGGTGTCGTGCAGCGCGAAGGCTTCGGCGCCGCCGATCTTTTTCGCGCCCGACGCCTTGACGGCCTCCGCGGCACCCTCGAACAGCCGCGAGCCCGACGTCAGGGTCTTGAGGAAGGCGGTCTCCTCCCCCACTGCGACGGTGAGGATGCGATCGAAGTCCGTGACCAGGTTGGGGTACGACTCGGCCATGGTGTCGCGGACGACGGTGATGAACTGCGCCATCGTCTCGTCGGGTGCGCCGAGGAGACGCGCGGATCGGACGATGCGACGCAGCAGGCGCCGAAGCACGTAGCCGCGGCCGTCGTTGCCGGGATTGACTCCATCGGAGATCAGCAATGCAGCGGTGCGCGCGTGGTCGGCGATGACGCGGAAGCGGACGTCGTCGTCGTGGTTACTGCGGTAGGTCCGACCCGACAGCTCCTCGGCCTTGGCGATGACCGGACGCACGAGATCGGTCTCGTACACGTTGTCGACGCCTTGCAGCAGGAATGCGACGCGCTCGACGCCCATGCCGGTGTCGATGTTCTTCTTCGGCAGTGGGCCGAGGATCTCGAAATCGTCCTTGCTGATGCCTTGGCCGCGTTCGTTCTGCATGAAGACGAGGTTCCAGATTTCGATGTACCGGTCCTCGTCGGCTTCGGGGCCGCCTTCGGCACCGAACTCGGGGCCTCGGTCGTAGTAGATCTCCGAGCAGGGCCCACAGGGTCCGGGGATTCCCATGGACCAGTAGTTGTCGGCCATTCCACGACGCTGGATGCGTTCGTCGGGCAGACCGGCGATCTCCTTCCACAGCTCGATAGCCTCGTCGTCGTCGAGGTAGGCCGTGGCCCAGATCCGCTCGGGATCGAACCCGTAGCCGCCGTCTTCGACGCTGTCGGTCAGCAGGGTCCAGGCATGCTTGATCGCGTCGCGCTTGAAGTAATCGCCGAACGAGAAGTTTCCGGCCATCTGGAAGAACGTGTTGTGCCGAGTGGTGATACCGACGTTCTCGATGTCGAGGGTGCGCACGCACTTCTGGACGCTCGTCGCCGTCTTGTACGGCGGCGTCTGCTGCCCGAGGAAGAACGGCACGAAGGGAACCATGCCCGCGTTGACGAACAGCAGGTTGGGATCGTCGAGGATCAACGACGCACTGGGTACTTCGGTGTGTCCCGCCTTCACGAAATGGTCGAGGAAACGCCTGCGGATCTCATGGGTCTGCACTGATACAGGTTAGCGTCGTCAGACCCTGTGTCGATCCGAGGGCCTATCGGCCTCGGATGATGCGCCGCAGTTTCCCCACCCTGGTCGCGATTTCGCGCTCGGCACCGTGTTCGGTGGGTTCGTAGTAGTTCACGCCGACCAGTTCGTCGGGCGGATACTGCTGCCCCAGCACGCCACCCGGACTGCTGTGCGGGTATTTGTATCCGACGGCGTTACCCAACCCCTGGGCACCCTTGTAGTGGCCGTCGCGTAGATGCGGCGGCACCGATCCGGACTTGCCTGCGGCGACGTCGGCCATGGCCGCTCCGAGTGCGCCGATCACGGCACCGGACTTGGGCGCTGTCGCCAGGTGAATGGTTGCCTGCGCCAGCGCCAGTCGCGCCTCCGGCATCCCGATCATCTGCACGGCACTCGCCGCGGCGGTGGCCGTCTGCAGTGCGGTGGGATCGGCCATCCCGATGTCCTCGCTCGCATGGACGACGAGCCGCCGCGCGATGAAACGGGCGTCCTCCCCCGCGGTGATCATGCGTGCGAGGTAATGAAGTGCGGCATCGACGTCGGATCCCCTGATCGACTTGATGAACGCGCTGATGACGTCGTAGTGCTGGTCGCCGTCACGGTCGTAGCGCACCGCGGCCTTGTCGACACTGGCCTCGACCGTCGCGAGGTCCAGCGTTCCGTCGGTTGCGGCACCCGCTGCCGCCTCGAGGGCCGTCAACGCTCGGCGGGCGTCACCGGCCGCGAGCCGCACCAGGTGATCCATTGCGTCCTCGGCGATGGTCACCGCACCGTCCAGGCCTCGGGGATCGTTTGCCGCACGGGTCAGCAACAGTTCGATGTCCTCGGAGCCGAGCGGCTGCAATTGCAGCACCAGCGATCTCGACAGCAGTGGTGACACCACCGAGAAGGACGGATTCTCCGTCGTGGCGGCCACGAGCAACACGATTCGGTTCTCGACGGCGGCGAGCAGTGCGTCCTGCTGCGTCTTGGAGAAACGGTGAACCTCGTCGATGAACAACACGGTCTGCTCACCGGACAACAGCCGGCGGCGCGCGAGTTCGATGACGTTGCGCACTTCCTTGACCCCGGCCGAGAGGGCGGACAACGCCTCGAACTTGCGACCGGTCGCCCCCGAGATCAACGACGCCAGCGTGGTTTTTCCTGTTCCGGGCGGGCCGTACAGCATCACCGAGGACGCTCCGGATCCCTCGACGAGACGACGCAACGGTGCGCCGGGTGCCAGCAGATGAGACTGTCCGACGACCTCGTCGAGCGTCGTCGGTCGCATGCGCACAGCGAGCGGTGCGTCGGGGCGCGTGTACGTGGAAGTCGGACGCGGCTGGTCGATCATCGGATCCGGTGCCGCGGGCGGATCGAACAATCCGTCGCCGTCCGACTCGTCGTCCGAGATGTCACTTCCGAAACCGCCGCTCACTGGTCGAACGCTACCGATTCGACGGTACGAAAGGCGAACGCGTTCGCGCTCAGCGGTCCCGCTTCGCGCGCAGAGCGGACACGACCGACTCGGCGTAGTCGGCGATATCGGGCTCTCCCGAACGCACTGCGCTGTCCTGGAGCACCGACCAACGCGAAATCAGCGCCTGCGACCGCGGTACCGACAGCTGATGTGCGCGCGCCGCGGCAATTCGAGTGTGATCGTCGGGTAGGAACCAGTACGTGGTCAGCCACACCCAGATCAACCTCGCGTCGAGCAGCTTGGTAGCCAGCACGTGGTCGTCCGCCAGTGCAGGCCAGATGCCGACGACCTCCGAACGCCACGCGTCGATCATGGCCTGCTCGCGATCGTGCGAGAGCTCGAAACTGCACAGACACCCCGGGAACGACGCCAACGCGTACGTGATGTCGAGAGTGGCGTCTCGAAAACCGCCCCACTCGTAGTCGAGGAATCGAACGCCTTCGTCGTTGACGATGATGTTGTCGGGACACAGATCCGACGGGCTGAAGGCACGGAACGCTCCGTGTGCGAACAGCCGTCCGCTGCGCGAGACCCGTTCGAGAAGGACGTCCGGTGGTGCCCCTACTCCGAGCAATCCGGTCAACATGCCGGGTACCGCGGCGAGGGCATCGGGTATCTGCGCGGAAATCCCGTCTGCCGAGTCGGGCTGGCCGACCCGCCGAAGCAATGCTGCGAAATCGTCCTCGCGGCCGACGGTTGCCGCATGCATGCGCCCGAGCGCCTGAGCCATGGCCATCAAGGAGTTGGTGACCATCGATGCATCGGAACTGCGCAGCAGCGTGGGGATCGCACTGGCGTCACCGAGGTCGCTCAGAATCAACAGCCGAGCATCGAGATCGTAGGCGTGCAGCTCCGGCCCCGGCCTGCTGTCGGTGGCCAGGGCGTTCGCGAACTGGTACGACGCGGCCTCGCGCAGAAATGCACTCGACCCGGCGACATCGGTGAGCTCGGAATGCAGCTCCGATTCTCCGGGAAGATCGCGCACCTGCTTGACGACAAGGGTTCGCGGAAGCTGAAAAGGATTCTCGGACACCTTCACTCGCAACACGATGGCTTGGCCACTACCCCCGAGGTCGACGGGATCGATCAGCGTCACCGGTGCTCCGGTGCGCTTGGTCAGTAGTCGCTGGGCTGCTGCCACTACCTCGGATACAGGGTCTGCAAGTGTTGCGGTCATCGTTGTCCAAGCTACCTGTTCGCTACGTCGTACTGTGCCGTGTCGTCGGCTACGAAAGAGACACGATTGTCCGTTTTGCGGCTTTCGAGATCCCATTCGTAGACCCGACCAGCTGGCCGGTTACCCCGAAGCCACCAAAGTATGCAGCGCGAACTACATCGGTGCAACGTCGACCGAGACCGCGATCGTGCTCTTCTCGGCCTCGGTGTAGATGACCCCGCGCAGCGGCGGAACGTCGGCGTAGTCACGGCCCCAGGCGACCGTCGCATATCGCTCGTCGACCAGCTGATCATTGGTCGGATCGAAGGCCAGCCAGCGGTCGTCGGGCATCCACACCGCGGCCCACGCGTGGGTCGCATCGACACCGATCATGCGTTCCTTGCCCGGTGGCGGTTCCGTGGCGAGATAGCCCGACACGTACCGTGCCGCCAACCCCTGCGACCGCAGACAGGCGATGGCCAACCGAGCGAAGTCCTGACAGACCCCCGAACGTGCGGCGAGGACGTCGACCACGGTGGTCGATACCGTCGTGGACCCGGACAGATACCGAAAGTCGGTGAAGATTCGGTGCGTCAGATCGACGATGACGTCCGCGAGCGGACGCCCCGGCGTGAAACTGGGCGCGGCATACGCTCGCACCTCGTCCGTGATCTCCGGCGTCGGCAGATCGAGGGCGAACTCCACCGCCGATGAACGTGCCGACTCCGCTGCATCGGTCCTGGTGGGGTCGAACATGGCCATCCGGGCCGATTCCCACGGGGCAGTCGCAGGCCACGACGTGGTCTCGTCCACCGGCCGCGGGTACACCTCGACGAGCGAATCCGCCGTGACGACCAGCTTCTCGTGATCGTTGGTCACGTGGAAGTACACGTCTTCGTTGCCGTAGACATCGACGCCGAACGATTGATCGGTGGGTGGCGGCTCCACCGTGACCGACTTCTCGACGCAGTGCTGCCCGTCCATGTCCCGCGGCGCGAGAAATCCTCGCCCGTAGGACGACGTGACGCGATCGGAGTAGGTGTACGTGGTGATGTGCTTGATTCGGTACCGACGACTCGTCATCGTGCCCCGCTTCCGATCCGCGCACCGACGCTGCCCCACAGCGGCTGGGTACCGCCCGGCAGCGACATGTGCGTCGCGAGAACAACTCGGGACAGTTCTTCGAGCGAATCGTGAATACCGTCCACGAGATCGATCAGTTCCACCCGCCGCCCGGTGGCGTCGACCGACTCCAGATCACCCGGGTCGACGCGCCGCAACCGAACCCGCATCTGCTCGACGAGTTGTTCGGGCCGCGAGCTACCGGACGCATCCGGTAGCGCCCCGAGGTCGTCACGAAGGCGGTCGAGTTGGTACACCAGTGCGCGAGGGTTGCCGGCGTCGAACAGCAGGAGCTGCGCAACTGCAGCCGGCCGTGCACGACCACTGTTGCGTCGGCGATAGATCACCGAGGACTCTGCCGCAGACAGCACCGAATCGATGACCGCCTGTTCGGTGGACGGCGTCAGGGCGTGACTCAGAGTCGCTGACAGCAACGCTGTCAGTTGCAATCCCCGCTCTATTCGCTTGCCCGCGTCCATCAGGTACCAACCGGCGTCGCGAACCATCGACTCCGACGCCAGTCCGGACAGCGCGAGCAGACCGCGCAGCACGCTCGATTGCGATGCAGCCAGCTGGGCACCGTTGTTGACGGCCGACTCGCCCAACTCATCGAGCGCGGTGTCGATGCGAGCGAGCACTGCCCAGGTGTCGTTCGAGAGTTGATCGCGCACCGCACGAGCTGCCTGTTGCATCCGATCGACCGACTGCGCCAGTGAACCGAGGCGCTCCACCGAGAGCATCAGCGAACGCATTTCGGCCATCGCATCGGCGCGGATCGTCTCGTCCAGGAATCCCGGTCCCGTGCGCGATACCTTCGTGACCGCTTCCAGCAGAAGCGGCAGGCTGTCGCTGCCGTCGAGCCACGGCATCGAACGATAGTCCTGATCCCGCTCCCGGGCGGCGATGAGCAGACGTGTCATGTCCTCCGCGCGTTCGCTGTACCGACCGAACCAGAAGAGATCGCCCAGCACACGCGGGGAACTGACCACCTCGACGTTGGACGCGGCGTACTGCGGCAACTCCTCCACCGTGGCAGGCGGGGTGTGCGGAGCAGAATCGGCCGGAGTGACCCTCTCCACCGACTTGACCCACACGTCCTTGGAGGCGACGGTGATCAGTGGTTCGGTGACCGGCGCCGTGATCATGACCTGACCCAGACCGCCTCGCATCGGGGTGTAGCCGACCCGCTGCGCGACGGTGAACAAGCGCATTCCGACCTGGGCCGGAGCAACCGCCAACTGCTCCCCCGACCCGCTGCCCCACGACGAACCCACCGGAGCCAGCGAGAACTCCGGCACTTCCTGACCGGTCCATTTCCACGGAGCTGCCTCGACCTCGTCCCACAGCGCCCGGGCCGCCTGCTCGGTGAGATCGTGACCCACGACCGCGCGTCGGGACACGGTGGATCTCAATACCAGCGATCGGAAGCGAGTTCGCATGTGCGAGAGTGCGATCGGATCACCACCCCAATAGGTGGGGACCGAATCGAGAGTCAGATCCTCATCCAGCAGAGCCCGGCTCAGAGCCGGCAGCAACGGTGTCAGTGCGGGATTCTCGAGGACTCCGCTACCGAGAGTGTTGACCACGCTCACCGCACCGCGCCGCAGGACCTCGACCAGACCGACCACACCCAGATGCGAATCCGGACGCAGATCGAGCGGGTCGACGAACTCGGCGTCGACGCGTCGTAACACCACGTCCACCCGTCGCAGTGTGCCGAGCGAACGCATCCACAAACAGCCGTCCCGCACCACCAGATCGGCGTTCTCGACGAGCGGGAAGCCCAGAACCGTTGCCAGATAAGCCTGATCGAACGCCGTCTCGGAATGCGACCCCGGCGTCAACACCACCACGACAGGATCCTCGGCGGACGCGGGTGCAGCGTCACGCAGCGCCAAGCGCATCGCCCGAGCGAACGTCGACAGCGGCCTCGGATTGCTCGCCTGGAACAGCTCCGGCATCGCCCGCGACATCACTCGCCGATCGGCCAGCGCATACCCCACCCCGGACGGTGCCTGAGTGCGATCCGCAACGACCGAGAACCGGCCGTCGGACCCGCGCGCGATGTCGGCTGCGTGCATGAACAACTGATGCGGACCCGGGACGGTGATGGCGTGCGCCGGTCGAAGATAGCCGGGGTTGCCGAAGATCAGCTCGGGCGGAATCAGACCGCGCCGGACTGTCTCCTGCGCACCGTAGATGTCGGTCAGGATGGCGTCGAGCAGTTGCGAACGTTGAACCAGCCCCGCTTCGAGCCGATCCCATTCGTCCGCTGCAACGACGTACGGGACGCTGTCCAATCCCCACCGCACGGAACTGGGCCCGGGCTCGTTGCCGCCCGTCGGAATCGGGTTGTACGTGATTCCGTGATCGTCGACCAGCCGGCTGACCCGGGACTGCAACGTCTGCATGGCACCCGGGCCGGCGTCGCGCATACCGTCGACCAACTCCGCCCAGTGCGGACGCACCTTGTCGTCGGCAGCGAGCATCTCGTCGAACAGATCTCTGCGACCCGTCACGGCCTCACGTCGACCGTGATATTCGAGCCACGGTGACACGAGGTCGGGTGACACGGGGTCGGGCGCACCGGCCGCCGTCTCGCTGCGGCCCGCCTCACTGTGAGCGGTATCCACGGGCACCATCGAGCCGTTGTTCCTTCCGTCGGTCGATCACACTCCGTCGCCGGATGAGGCGTGGTCGTTGCCGAATCCACCCGTTCCGCGTCGGACCGAAATCGCTACCGGTCGACTCGTTCTTTTCTTGCCCGCCTCAGGACGTGTGAACCCCGGTCCGGCGCAGGTCCAGCATGCCGGGCGCAGTCACGTCGATCGCTTGGCGAGCGTGCATCTCGAGCAATCTTGCTATGTCCACCTTGCCGGACGTGAACCCGCCCTCCTCGAAACGACCGTTGCGTCGCGCTTCCGCCTCCACCGAGTTGACCGGTGGACCGTCGTACGACCGTCCGCCGGGGTGCACCACGTGATACGAGCACCCGCCGACTGCGCGTCCGGTTTGCATCTCCACCAGATCGAATCGCAAGGGACTCTGCACCTCGATCGTGGGGTGCAGCGCGCTCGGCGGTTGCCAGGCGCGATAGCGAACTCCGGCGACCTGGACGTCCTGTCGCTCGGTGCGCAACATCGGTACCGGCACCCCGTTGCAGGTCAACAGGTAGCGGCCCACATCGGCACCGGCAACGCGAACCTGGATGCGCTCGACCGAGGAGTCCACGTAGCGCGCCGTGCCCGACGACGTCGACTCCTCCCCGAGCGTGTTCCACGGCTCGATTGCACCGCGCAGTTCGATCTCGGCATCGCCGACGACGGTGGTACCGATGCGCGGGAAACGAAACTCGGTGAACGGGTCCAGCCAGCTGGTATCGAATTCGATGCCGTGCTCGCGGAGGTCCTCGGCGACCCGGCCGATATCACCGATCACGAAGTGCGGCAACATGTATCGACCGTGCAGGTTGGCACCGTGCCGAATCAGTGGTGCTTCGAGCGGGGTATCCCAGAATCGCGAGACCATCGAGCGCACGAGTAAGGACTGCACCATCGCCATCTGATGATGCGGCGGCATCTCGAATCCGCGAAGTTCGAGCAGACCGAGCCTGCCGCGGGTGGAGTCGGGGCTGTACAGCTTGTCGATGCAGAACTCGGCACGGTGCGTGTTCCCGGTGATGTCGGTGAGCAGGTGCCGCAGCGCCCGATCGACGACCCACGGCGATGCCGAACGGTCGGCACCGGTCAGACGCTTGATCTCGCTGAACGCAACCTCGAGCTCGTAGAGCGACTCCTCACGACCTTCGTCGGCTCGGGGGGCCTGCGAGGTGGTACCGATGAATCGACCCGAGAACAGGTACGACAGCGACGGGTGACGTTGCCAGTGTGTCAACAGAGACACCAGCAGGTCCGGTCGGCGCAGCACCGGCGAATCGGACGGTGTGACGCCACCCAGAGTGATGTGGTTACCACCGCCGGTGCCGCGAGTGGTGCCGTCGTTGTCGAAACCCTCGGTACTCAACCGTGATTTACGCGCCTCGAGATACAAGCGCTCCATCAGCTCGTTCTGCTCCGCCCACGACGACGTCGGCTGAACGTTCACCTCGATGACCCCGGGATCCGGAGTGACCGTGAGGGTTTGGATACGGGGATCCGAAGGCGGGCCGTAACCCTCGAGGACGACCGGTGTCTCGATCGCGGATGCGGCGCGCTCCACCCGAGAGACCAGATCGACGAAGTCGTCCAATCGATCCATCGGCGGCATGAACACGTGCAGTACGCCGTCGCGTACCTCGGCGACCAGTGCGGTCACCGCAGTTCCACCCACTCCGGACGTCTCCCGCACCGCCTGCGCGTAGCGCGACTCGGCCGGGTCGACGGCCCGGGGTGGTTGCTGCGTCAGCTGCGGGGTCGGCAGATCGGGTTTCGGTGCGGTGGGATCGGCCGGGTTCTCGACCGGACCCCCGTCCCACGAGATCGCTCGTAGCGGCAGACGGAGCCCGGCGGGAGAATCCCCCTCCAACAACACGATTCGCCCACGTCGCAGCTTCCAGTCTGCGCTCTGCCAGCCAGTGCCGTCCTCGGTCCGCGAGATCGGCAGCACGAATGCCGCCGGTTCGTCGGTACTGGCGTCGAGCCGTTCGAGGAGAAGCCTTCTCGCAGCTGCGGAATCTGTCCCCGGTTCGAGATCGTCGGCGTCGGCCGGAGGATCCCCGTAGGGCTGACGCACCAGATCCAACAGCTTGACGAGCGGATCCTCGTAGGCCGGACGCGCTTGCGAGGCGGGCAGACCCAATCCGTCGACCAGTCGGTCGATCAGCTTCTGCGATACGGAATTGTCGACTGGATCAGGACGCAGATCGTGCGCCGACCACGGATCGGCTATGAGGTCCGAGTCGTGCCACAGTGCCTGGCCGTCGGTGCGCCAGAACAAACCCACCTGCCATCGTGGGAGAGGCTCACCGGGATACCATTTGCCCTGGCTGCGCTGGACCATGCCGTCGGGCGCGTAGATGGTTCGAAGTCGTTCTGCGAGAACGCTGGCCAGCTTGCGCTTGTGCGGACCGTCTGCGGTGGTGTTCCACTCGGGCGCTTCCTGGTTCTCGATGGCGACGAACGTCGGCTCACCACCGACGGTCAATCGAATGTCCTGATCGAGCATGCGCCGGTCGATCTTCTCGGCCGTGGCCTCGATCGCGTCCCACTGCTCGGCCGTGTATGGCAACGTTGTACGCGGATCCTCGTGAACACGCACCACAGTGTTCGAGAAGTCCAGTTCGGCTGTGCATTTGCTCGTCGCGCCGGAAATTGCGGCCGCGGTCGACGGATGCGGCGTGGCCGACAGTGGAATGTGCCCCTCGCCGGCGAACAGGCCCGAGGTGGGGTCCATTCCGACCCAACCGGCACCGGGGAGATACACCTCGGTCCAGGCGTGCAGGTCGGTGAAGTCCTCGACCGGCCCGGACGGACCGTCCAGCGATTTCACGTCCGAGGACAATTGGACGAGGTAACCCGAGACGAAACGCGCGGCCAGGCCCATCTGACGAAGGACCGACACCAGCAACCACGCGGAGTCGCGGCACGATCCCACGGCGGACGTCAACGTCAGGTCCGGGGTCTGCACTCCGGGCTCCATCCGCACGGAGTAGCCGACGTCCGCCATCACGGCCTGATTGGCCATGACGAGAAAGTCGATGGTGCGCAACGATTCTCCCCGCTCGACGACGGCGGCCTGCAGCTTTTCCACCCACGCGGACACGACCGGTCCGGGCCCGGAACCGGCCTTGTCCTCGTCCACCGGGCGAAGATAGGGCTCGAGATCGGGCAGATCGTGTTCCTCGTATGCGAAGCCGAAGTGCTCCGCCCATTCCTCGACGAAAAAATCCAACGGATTGATCGACGCCATGTCCGCAACGAGTCCGACCGTGATGGACAGATGGTCGGTTCGCTCGGGGAACACCACGCGGGCGAGAAAGTTGCCGAAGACGTCCTGCTGCCAGTTGACGAAATGCTCGGCCGGCTCGATCTTCAGCGAATACGCCTCGATGGGAGTGCGCGAATGCGGTGCCGGTCGCAGCCTGATCTCGTGCGGAAAGATCTTGACCGTGCGGTCGAATCGGTAACTGGTGCGATGTTCGAGTGCAACCTTGATGCCCACGGCGAGCCCCTCGTGATAGTCCCGGTATGGGTAGAAACAACAACCCTAGTGGGCCCCGGCCCGGTGCGCTCGGCAAGAATTCGAACCATCGACGATGCCCGACGGTATTCGGGCCCGCACGACCGTCCACGTGTCGAACGCCTTGACACGCCTCATCGGTCTACGGTTCGCTCAGCTTCGAAAATGCGGACGAATCGTCGACGTACCACGCCAGACATGAAGGGTGAACCGTGAGTGAAAACCCGCCCGACGGACCGCAATACGGTCGCGGACCCAACCCGGACCAGCCGGACCCGAACACGCCGCAGACACCGGGAAACGGGTACCCACCACCCGGCAACTACCCGCATCAGGGCAGCTACCCGCCACCGCCCGGCAACTACCCGCCCCAAGGCAACTACCCGCCTCAGGGCGGCTATCCTCCCCCTCCCGGAAACTACCCACCGCCGCCCGGAAACTACCCACCTCAGGGCGGCTATCCGCCTCCGGGCGGCTACCCACCCCCTCCCGGAAACTACCCACCGCCGCCGGGAAACTACGGGAACTACGGAAATCAGAACTACGGACAGACACCTCTCGGACCCAACCCCGGTCGACTCGACGTCGGTGCTGCACTGAGCTACGGCTTCGACAAGTTCAAGGCCAACACCGGACCGTGGCTCGGTATCACGGCCATCGTGTGGGCGGTCAGCGTCGCCGTGTTCATCGTCACGTTCGCATCGACCCTGACGGCCGCGGTCGCTGCTGCCGACCGAGGTGAAAGTACTGCCGTCGCGGCGACGTCGGGCGCATTCCTGGTGGTGACCACGATCGCGACATTCGTGTCCTACTTCGTGAATGCGGCATACGTACGGGGAGCGTTGGACGAAACGGGTGGGCCACAGAAGCCGACGTTCGGCAGGTTCTTCCAACTCACGAACGTTCCGCAGATTGCGGTACTGGCTTTGATCTGGACGGTGGCCAGCGTCGTGCTGAGCTTCGTTCCTTTCCTGGGCACCGTCCTGCTGGTCGTGATCGGTTTCCTCGCGAACTTCGCACTGACTTTCCTGATCGATCGAAACCAGTCGGCGATCGAGTCGATCAAGTCGTCTATCGACCTGACGGTCAAGAACTTCGGCCCGGTCCTGCTGCTGTTGCTGGCCCTCGCCGCCATCAACTTCATCGGCATTGTGCTGTGCGGCCTCGGTCTGCTCATCACCCTTCCGGTCTCGGTGATCGCCACCAACTACGCCTACCGCGTACTCACCGGCGGGCCCCTGACTCCCGCGCGATGATCTCGCACCACGACAGACGCGAATGTCCCCGTAACGCACTGCGTTACGGGGACATTCGTTCTTGCGGACCTCGAGTGGAAGCTAGGCCTCTGTCGGCGCTTCTTCCTTCTTCTCCGGCTTGAAGTCGACGCCCGATTCCTTGCGCTGCTGCGCGGTGATCGGTGCGGGCGCGTCGGTCAACGGGTCGATGCCGCCACCGGACTTGGGGAATGCGATGACCTCACGGATGGAATCGACTCCGGCGAGCAGCGCGGTGATGCGATCCCAACCGAACGCGATTCCGCCGTGCGGCGGCGCGCCGTAGCTGAAGGCATCGAGAAGGAAGCCGAACTTCTCCTGGGCCTCTTCCTTGCCGATCCCCATGATCGCAAACACTCGTTCCTGAATGTCCTTGCGATGGATACGAATACTGCCGCCGCCGATCTCGTTTCCGTTGCAGACGATGTCGTAGGCGTAGGCCAGAGCAGATCCCGGATCGGTGTCGAATGTGTCCATCGACTCCGGCTTCGGCGACGTGAACGCATGGTGCACGGCCGTCCACGCCCCGGACCCGACGGCGACGTCGCCACTGGCGGTGGCGTCGGACGTGGGCTCGAACAGCGGCGCGTCGACGACCCACACGAACGCCCACGCCTTGGGGTCGATCAGGTCGAGCTTGCGTGCGATCTCGCCGCGGACAGCGCCCAGCAGTCCGCGGGAGGCCTTGACCGGACCGGCGGAGAAGAAGATCGCGTCGCCGTTCTTCGCGCCGACGTGCGCAGCGAGGCCGTCACGTTCGGCGTCGGTCAGATTCTTCGCGACCGGGCCGCCGAGGGTGCCGTCCTCGCCGACGAGAACGTACGCGAGGCCCTTGTGTCCACGTTGCTTGGCGAATTCCTGCCAGCGGTCCAGTTGCTTGCGGGGCTGAGACGCGCCACCGGGCATGACGACCGCACCGACGTACGGAGCCTGAAAGACGCGGAACGTGGTGTCGGAGAAGAAGTCCGTGCACTCGACCAGTTCGATGTCGAATCGAAGATCGGGCTTGTCGGAGCCGTAGCGGCGCATGGCCTCGGCGTAGGTGATCCGCGGGATGGGTGCCGTGAAGTGGTGCCCGACGAGCTTCCACAGCGACGCCAGAATTTCTTCGGCCAACAGGATGACGTCGTCCTGGGTGACGAAGCTCATCTCGACGTCGAGCTGGGTGAACTCGGGCTGACGATCGGCTCGGAAGTCTTCGTCTCGATAGCAGCGAGCGATCTGGTAGTACCGCTCGATACCGCCGACCATCAGCAGCTGCTTGAACAGCTGCGGGCTCTGCGGCAGTGCGTAGAAGCTACCCGGCTGCAGACGAGCGGGAACGAGGAAGTCCCGTGCGCCCTCGGGGGTGGAACGCGTCAGCGTCGGGGTCTCGACCTCGACGAACTCGTGGTGCGCCAGAACCGATCGGGCGGCAGCGTTGACGTGCGAACGCAGCCGAATCGCATGGCCGGGGCCCTCACGCCGAAGGTCGAGATAGCGGTACTTGAGCCGCGCCTCCTCACCGGGCTGATCGTCGAGCTGAAACGGCAACGGTGCGGCCTCGGACAGGACCTCGATCTCCGATGCCTCGACCTCGATGGCACCGGTGGGGATCTCGTAGTTCGCGTTGCCTTCGGGACGACCCTCGACCTTGCCGGTCACCTTCACCACGTACTCGGCGCGCAGTCGGTGGGCCTGCTCGAGTGCTGCGCCCTCGCGGAAGACGACCTGAGACACACCGGAGGCGTCACGCAGATCGATGAAGATGACGCCACCGTGGTCGCGTCGACGGGCCACCCATCCCGTCAACGTCACAGTTCGGTCGACGTGCTCGGGGCGTAATGAGCCGGCGAGATGGGTGCGCAGCACGGGTGTCCTTTCGAGAAAAATCCGCTGATCGTGTTCTTCGCTCACCGATCCTACGGAGCACATCACCATAGAAGGAAACGAGATGCCGTCCCGGCATGCGAAGCTAAGGCCGACAGTGGCGGCATCGGTTCGCACCGCAGATGCGGGCTCGGCGGAGGGGAACTCCAACATGACGTTCAGAGAAGGCTCGCAAACGACACCGGGCCGAGTCTCCGTCGGCGGTGGCGGCGGAGGCGGCGGACGCGGCAAGTTGGCGATCGGCGGTGGTGCCGGTGGACTGGTCATCATCGTCCTCGCGCTGCTTTTCGGCGGCGACCCGGGAGCAATCCTGAACCAGATCAGCGGTGGCGACAGCTCTGCGGGTCAGAACGGCTCCGGGACGTCGGGAACTCTCGACTGTGACGTCGCAGACGCGAACAGCAACGTCGATTGCCGTATCGACTTCACGGTAGGAAGTCTGGACACCGTCTGGGAATCTCAGCTCCAAGCCCAGACCGGCGTCGCCTACGTTCAGCCCGGCGTGAATCTGTTCTCGGGAGCAACGAACACCGGCTGCGGCAACGCCACCAGCGCCGTCGGGCCGTTCTACTGCCCGGCCGATTCCACGGCGTATTTCGATACCAGCTTCTTTCAGGTCCTGGTCGATCAGTTCGGCTCCAGCGGTGGCCCACTGGCACAGGAGTACGTCGTGGCGCACGAGATCGGCCACCACATCCAGAACCAGTTGGGCGACATCGGGCGCGCACAGCAAGACCCTCAGGGTCCCGAGTCCGGTGGCGTGCGGGTGGAATTGCAAGCCGATTGCTACGCAGGAATTTGGGCGCACTACGCGGCCGAGACCGTCGACCCGAAGAGCGGCGTCCCATTTCTGGAACCGCTGACCTCCGCCCAGATCGACGACGCACTGTCCGCCGCGTCCTCGGTGGGCGACGACCGGATTCAGCAGGCGTCCACCGGACGGGTCAACCCCGAGGGCTGGACGCACGGCTCGTCCGCCCAGCGCCAGGCGTGGTTCTCCACCGGCTACGAGACAGGACAAGTGGCCGCCTGCGACACGTTCTCGGCTCGCGACCTCGACAATCCCTGAACCAGTACTGCTCAGAACAGCGTGAGTGCCGGCCCCGAGGTCACCAACCCGCGGGGTTCGGCAGGCTCGTTCGCGGGCAACGCGCGGGTCTGGTCGGCGGCGAAACCGTAGGTGTCGAGCAGCGGATCGATTCTCGCCTTCAGCCACTGCTTGTACTCCGGAGTGACGTACGCCCCGTGTCCGTAGAGCTGGCGGTATCTGCGTACCAACGCCGGGTGCTCCTTCACCAGCCAGCTCATGTACCAGTCCTTGGTGCTCGATCGAAGATGCATCGGCAGCGCCGTGACGGTCGTCGCCCCGGCCTCGGCCAGCGCAGCGATCAGCCCGTCGAGTTGTCTGGCTCCGTCGGTGAGAAACGGAATGACCGGCGCCACCAGCACACCGCAGTCGAGTCCCGCATCCCGCACGGCGCGGATGAGGTCCAACCTTGCTCGCGGACTTGGTGTTCCGGGTTCGAGCTGCTTCTGCAAATCTGCATCGTGGATCGCCAAACTGATGCTCACGTGTACGTCGACCTTCTGTGCAGCCAGGGTCAGCAGCGGCAGATCCCGTCGCAACAGCGTTCCCTTGGTCAGGATCGAGAACGGCGTACCCGACTCGGTCAACGCGCGAATGATGCCGGGCATCAACCGATATCGCCCCTCGGCGCGTTGATAGGGATCGGTGTTGGTCCCCAGCGCGACCGGCTCCCGCTTCCAGGATCGACGTGCGAGCTCTTTGCGGAGGACTGCCGCAACGTTCGTCTTGACGACGATCTGCGAGTCGAAATCGTTGCCGGAATCGAGGTCCAGGTATTCGTGTGTCGGCCTCGCGAAGCAGTACCGGCACGCATGCGAGCATCCGCGCATCGGATTGACGGTCCACGAGAACGGCACCTGCGATTCGCCCGGAACCTCGTTCAGGGCACTCTTGCACAGCACCTCGTGAAATGTGATGCCCTCGAACTCCGGGGTCTGCACGCTGCGGACGAGCCCGGACCGTTCCAGCCCCGGTAGCGCGCCCTCGTCTGCGGCATCGAGAGTCTGACCGGCCCATCGCATGCACACAGTCGAACATTTGTTCTATGCCGTGTCAAGGTCGGCATCGCTCCCCCGCATCCCCCGGTCGGGTCCGGCAGCCGACAAGCGATAGCGTAGGGCCCGAAGTCGATCCTAGGAGTGCACCGCACGTGACCGCCCCGAACACACCGACCCTGGAACCCATTCTGCGCCTGGGCCTCACCCTGGGACCGGCCATCGAGATCGGTTCGGTGCCCGAAGGCGACCGAGTCGTCACCACCGTCCTCGGCGGGGCCGCACCCGGCCCGGACATCGAGGGCACTCTGGCTGCTCGATCGACCGTCGTCAGCGTCACCCGGCCCGACGGGTGCACCGAGTTCAGCAGCGATCTCGTCCTCGAATTGGCAACCGGCGGTTACCTTTCGCTCGACTACCGAGGAGTCCAGTTCGGACCGGCCGAGGTCATCGACGCTCTGAACGATCCCGACCGAGAGGTCGACCCGGCGACCTACTACTTCCGCGGCACGTTGCGAGTGTCGACCGCTGTTCCGAAGTTCACGTACCTCAACCGGGCCCTCGTCGTCACCTCCGGCTCACGATCGGCCGAGGCCGTGGTGCTCGACGCATTCCTGGTGACCTGAGAGCCGTCCGCTCTCATCCGAGCAGCTGCGCGACCTCCCGGTCGGTCAACGTCGCGTGCGGAGTGCGACCCTTGCTGCGAACCAGTTCGATCGCTCGGTAGAGGGGCCGTTCGTCCAGCCCGGCGTCGCGCGCCTCGGCCCGCAGCTGATCCACCAGCACCGACGCGATGGCCGCCGCGGGAACGAGTTCGGTGGTCCACAGCGAATCGGCGAGCGTGCGCAACGCAAGAATCGGCAGTTCGCGGCCGCCACCCCTGGTGTAGAGCGCCAACGGCAGAACGATACGAGTACGACCGTCGTAGAGCCGCAGCGAGATCTGGTCGATTCCGGCCGTGCGGATGGTCATTTCCGCCGTCACCACCTCCGGCATGTTCAGCCGTCGGGTACGCAGTCCCCGAGCGCACAGCCGTGGCCCGTCGAGCCACACCCGGCGGCGCAATCCCAGCCAACCCGACAGCGCCGCCGGACCACCGACGATCACTCCGACGAGGACTGCCACCCACACGGGGACGACGAGCGCCAGAACGACGCCCAGCACGACTCCGACCAGTAGCGAACCGACCACGATCTTGCGCAACCGCGGCGCGAGGAACTCCGCCGAGACCAGATCGAGGGCTACCGGACCCGCCGAGGGCCGAGGGTCATCGGCCAAGGTGCACTCCGAGGACGTCGACCACGTCGGCCAACGCGACCGTCTCCTGCTCGCCGTTCGAAAGGTCTTTCATCACGATGGATTCGGCCGACAGCTCTTGATCGCCCAGCACGAGTGCGTATCGGGCTCCCGAACGATCGGCCGCTTTCATCGCTCCCTTCATGCCGCGATTTCCGTACGCCATGTCCACCGCGATGCCACGTTCACGCAACTGCGCCGCGATGTCGACGATCGCGAGTTTGGCCGCGGCACCCATCGGGATGCCGAACACCTGACACCGCGACGTCGTGCCTGCGGTCTTGCCCTCGGCGGCCAACGCGAGGACGGTGCGGTCGACACCGAGCCCGAATCCGATACCCGACAGCGCCTGCCCGCCCAACTGCTCCATCAGGCCGTCGTAGCGGCCGCCGCCGCCGATGCCCGATTGGGCCCCGAGGCCGTCGTGCACGAACTCGAACGTCGTCTTCGTGTAGTAGTCGAGTCCACGAACCATGCGCGGGTTGACCAGGTACGGAACATTCATCACATCGAGGTAGGCCAGCACCTCGTCGAAGTGCTGCTTCGCAGAATCGGAGAGATGGTCGAGCATCAACGGCGCGTCGGCAGTCATCTCGCGAACCTCCGGCCGCTTGTCATCGAGAACCCGCAGCGGGTTGATCTCGGCGCGTCGACGCGTGTCCTCGTCCAACGGAAGCGCAAAGAGGAACTGCTGCAGCAACTCTCGATACTGCGGGCGGCAGGTGTCGTCACCGAGCGAGGTGATCTCGAGCCTGAAGCCGGTAAGACCGAGGGCGCGGAACCCGGCGTCGGCCACGGCGATGACCTCCGCGTCCAGCGCCGGGTCGTCGACGCCGATCGCCTCGACACCGACCTGCTGCAGTTGGCGGTAGCGGCCGGCCTGCGGGCGCTCGTACCGGAAGAACGGCCCGGCGTAGGCCAACTTGACCGGCAGCGCCCCGCGGTCCAAGCCGTGCTCGATCACAGCGCGCATGACCCCGGCGGTGCCCTCGGGACGCAATGTCACCGATCGGTCGCCGCGATCGGAGAAGGTGTACATCTCCTTGCTGACCACGTCGGTCGATTCGCCGACTCCCCGGGCGAACAACCCGGTGTCCTCGAAGATCGGGAGTTCGATATGGCCGTACCCGGCGGCGCGGGCGGCACCGAGGAGGCCCTCCCGGACAGCGACGAATTCGGCCGAATTCGGGGGGAAGTAATCGGGAATGCCCTTGGGCGCGGAAAAGGTGGTCGGCTTGCTCACGGTCACAGCTTTCCTTGCTCGGGGTCGCCGAGTCCAACGAGGAACGGATTGGACCCGCGCTCCTGACCGATGGAACTCTGTCCGCCGTGTCCGGGGAGCACGACGGTCTCGTCGCGCAGCGGCAGCAACCGCGACGCGATGGACCGTAGAAGTTGATCGTGGTCGCCGCCGGGCAGATCTGTCCGGCCGATCGACCCGGCGAACAAGGTGTCGCCGGTCAGCGCCAACGGAACCGTCCCGTCGGGACCGTTGGCCTCGGTGAGGAACACCACCGAGCCCTGCGTGTGCCCTGGAGTGTGCACGACCGTGAAGTCGATTCCCGCGAGGCTCAGACGTTGCTCGTGCGCCAACTCGATGACCTCGTCCGGCTCGTGGAACTCGAGGTCGCCGAGCACGGCAGCGAGCGTCGGACCGGTCCCTTTGATCGGGTCCGCCAACATGTATCGATCCTCGGGCGCGATGTATGCGGGGATTCCGTACTTCGAGCAGACCGGCTCCACGGACCACGTGTGGTCCAGATGACCGTGGGTCAGCAGCACCGCCGTCGGGTTCAGCGAGGATCGCGTCAGGAACTCGACCAACGGATCGGCGGCATCCTGGCCGGGATCGACCACGACGCACTCGGATGCGTCGTCCTGAGCGAGGATGTAGCAGTTCGTCTGAAACATTCCTGCGGGGAATCCGGTGACGAGCAAGACAATCGCTCCTAAGAGGCAGAGGCCGAAGTACCGAGCCAGCTTAGTGGGGAGGTTCTCGTCGGGTCCCCCCAGCATGCTCTCAGGCAATGATGGCAAACTCGCGTTGGCCGATTGTCGGCCGGCTACCACACGACCCACCCGCTCAGCGAGCAGGCGTGGTCGAACCAGGACAAGCGGGAGGACACGAATTGCCCAGCAACGAGCAACGGCGCGAGGCTGCCAAGCGAAAGCTCGAACGCCAACTCGTACGACGTGCAGAGCGAGCACGACGTCGGAAGCAGTTGACGATCGCCGGCTCCATCCTCGGTGTGGTTGCGGTCGTGGCCGTTGTCTCGGTCGTCTTCGTGGTGACCCGCGGTGACGACGACGCGAGCACGGCGCAGGACTCGACCACGTCTGCGCCGGCCGATTCGATCATCGCTGCGGGCCGTACGGAACCGCTGCCCGAGACGGTGAACTGTTCCTACCCAGCCGCCGCGCAGCCGGCCGCCAAGCCCAACACCCCTCCCCGCACCGAGAACATCCCCACCAGCGACGAGTCATTGAGCTACAGCATGGCCACCACCGCCGGCAACATCGGCCTGACCCTGAACAACCCCGAATCCCCGTGCACGGTGAACAGTTTCGTGTCCCTGGCCAATCAGGGCTACTTCGACGGCACCACCTGCCACCGCCTGACGACGGGTGCCGGCCTGCAGGTGCTGCAGTGCGGCGATCCCACCGGCTCCGGTAGTGGCGGGCCGGGCTACCAGTTCGCCGACGAGTTCCCCACCGACACGTACGCCGAGGGCGATCCTGCCGCGCAGACTCCCGTCCTGTACCCCCGCGGAACCCTGGCGATGGCCAACGCCGGCCCGGGAACCAACGGCAGCCAGTTCTTCCTCGTCTACGGCGATTCGCAACTCCCGCCCGCCTACACCGCCTTCGGCACGATCGACGAGACCGGTCTCGCCACCTTGGATGCCATCGCGGCCAAGGGGGCGCAAGGCGGTGCCTCCGACGGTGCACCGGCCGAGCCGGTGGACATCACCTCGATGCAGAGCGACCTGTGACACGCGTACCCGGTCTGGTGATCGCAGCCTCCGCTGCGGCACTTCTTCTCGCCGGCTGCTCCGGATCGACGGAGACCGCTGCCACGCCCACTCCGGCCGGTTCGACGACCGCTGCCTCGACGTCGGCCACGACGACCACCCCGCGGCCGCCGCTGAATCTGTCGCGGTTCGGTGCGCTGCCGCCCGTTCCGCAGCCGACCACCGATACGGTCTCGTGTGCGTACCCGGCGGAGTCTCCGGCTGCCAAGGAGGTTGCTCCGCCTCCGACCGAGAACATCGACGTCTTCGGAACGGTCGACGTGACGCTGTCGACGACCCAGGGCGACATCGGAATGACGCTCGACCGTACCGAGGCCCCGTGCGCCGTCAACAGTGTGGTCAGCCTGGCTCAGCAGGGCTACTTCGACGGCGCACCGTGTCATCGGTTGACCACGTCCCCCGGCCTCGAAGTGTTGCAATGCGGCGACCCGTCGGGATCGGGCCGTGGCGGCCCCGGCTACAGCTTCGCCAACGAATACCCCACAACGGCGTTCGCCGACGATCCCGCGCAGGCCCAGAACCCGGTCGTCTACCCCCGTGGCACCCTGGCCATGGCCAATGCAGGCCCTGACACCAACGGCAGCCAGTTCTTCCTGGTGTACGCCGACTCGGTGCTGCCGCCGCAGTACACGGTGTTCGGCACCATCTCCGATGCCGGCCTGCAGACCCTGGACGCCATTGCGGCCGGTGGAGTCAGCGGCGGTGCAGAGGACGGCGCACCAGCGAATCCGGTGGTCATCACCTCGGCAACCTGAGGTACCGCACGACGACGACAGGGTGAGCAGAAATTTCTGCTCACCCTGTTGTCGTATCGGGTCGGAATTCGGTCAGGCCGCCGACGTGAGCCTGTACACGTCGTACACGCCCTCCACGTTGCGCACGACGTTCAGCACGTGCCCCAGATGCTTGGGGTCACCCATCTCGAACGTGAACTTGCTGATAGCCACCCGATCGCCCGACGTCGCGACGGATGCCGAGAGGATGTTGACCTTCTCGTCGGCCAGAGCCTTCGTGACGTCCGAGAGCAACCGATGCCGGTCCAGGGCCTCGATCTGAATGGCCACGAGGAACACCGAGGAGGCCGACGGTGCCCATTGCACCTCGATGAAGCGCTCGGACTGCTCCTCGAGCGACCGCGCATTGGTGCAGTCGGTGCGGTGGACGCTGACCGACCCGCCGCGGGTGACGAACCCGAGTATCTCGTCCCCGGGCACAGGGGTGCAGCACTTGGCGAGTTTTGCCACGACACCCTCGGCACCGGTGACCAGCACCCCGGCGTCTCCGACCTGACGCGGTCTGGTCGGAATGGTCGACGGCGTAGAGCGCTCCGCGAGCTCTTCCTCGACGTCACCGACACCACCGAGATGAGCGACCAGCCTCTGCACGACGTGGCGAGCAGAAACGTGGTTCTCACCGACCGCGGTGTACAGCGCCGACACGTCCACGTACCGCAGTTCGTGGGAGATGGCCGACATGGACTCGGCATTCATCAAGCGCTGCAACGGAAGTCCGCCGCGACGGACCTCTTTCGCGATGGCGTCCTTACCGGCTTCGAGGGCCTCTTCGCGACGTTCCTTGGCGAACCACTGACGGATCTTGGTCTTCGCACGCGGTGACGCGACGAAGCCCTGCCAATCTCGACTCGGCCCGGCCGTGACGGCCTTGGACGTGAAGACCTCGACCACCTCGCCGTTGTCGAGGGTCCGTTCGAGTGCCACCAGGCGACCGTTGACCCGGGCTCCGATACAGCGGTGACCCACTTCGGTGTGCACCGCATAGGCGAAGTCGACCGGACAGGATCCGGCGGGAAGCGTGACGACATCGCCCTTCGGGGTGAAGACGAAGATTTCCTTGACCGCCAGGTCGTAGCGCAGAGATTCGAGGAACTCGCCCGGGTCGGCCGCTTCACGCTGCCAGTCGAGCAACTGGCGCATCCACGCCATGTCGTCGACCTCGGCGTTGTCCTGAGAGTGCTTGCCCTTGGTCTCCTTGTATCGCCAGTGAGCAGCGATACCGAACTCCGCGGTGCGGTGCATGTCCCTGGTGCGAATCTGCACTTCGAGTGGCTTGCCCTCGGGCCCGATCACCGTGGTGTGCAGCGACTGGTAGACGCCGTACCGTGGCTGCGCGATGTAGTCCTTGAAGCGGCCCGCCATCGGCTGCCACAGCGAGTGCACGACGCCGACCGCGGCATAGCAGTCGCGGATCTCGTCGCACAGAATGCGCACTCCCACGAGGTCGTGGATGTCGTCGAAGTCGCGGCCCTTGACGATCATCTTCTGGTAGATCGACCAGTAGTGCTTGGGACGTCCCTCGACGACGGCGCTGATTCTCGATGCCGCCAGTGTGGCGTTGATCTCGGCCCGTACCTTCTCGAGGTACGTGTCGCGGGACGGTGCCCGATCTGCGACCAACCGAACGATCTCGTCGTACTTCTTGGGATGGAGAATGGCGAAGGCCAGGTCTTCGAGCTCCCATTTGACGGTGGCCATACCCAGCCGATGAGCAAGCGGCGCAATGACTTCCAGTGTTTCCTTGGCCTTGCGGGCCTGCTTCTCCGGGGGCAGGAATCGCATCGTGCGCATGTTGTGCAGTCGATCGGCGACCTTGATGACCAACACCCGCGGGTCCCGCGCCATCGCGATGATCATCTTTCGGATGGTCTCGCCCTCGGCGGCCGTCCCCAGTACGACCTTGTCCAGCTTGGTGACCCCGTCGACAAGATGGGACACCTCGTCACCGAACTCCTCGGTCAACTTGGCCAACGAGTAGCCGGTGTCCTCCACCGTGTCGTGCAGCAGGGCCGCAACCAGCGTGGTGGTGTCCATACCCAGTTCGGCGAGGATGTTCGCCACGGCAAGTGGATGGGTGATGTACGGGTCGCCGGACTTGCGCATCTGTGTGGAATGCAGCTCGTCCGCGACGTCGTAGGCCCGCTGCAGCAGCGTCAGATCGGCCTTGGGATACAGCTCGCGATGCAGACTGACCAGAGGTTCGAGGACGGGCTTGACCGCCGCGCTGCGTCCGGCCGTGATGCGACGAGCGAGCCGCGCCCGAACTCGACGGGAGGCCGAGGTGGGCACGGGTGCCGAATTGCGTGCACCCGACGGCGCCTGGTCGTCGGCCTGCGCCGAATCACTCGACACCGGCTCGCGCACGCCCGGTCTGTCCACCACCGGATCGTTGACCACTGCGGTATCGACGACCGCGCTCGTATCGCCGGACGCGACCGAATCCGCACCGGTTCCCGGCCGATCGGCGACTGCGGGCCGCTCGGGCAAGGGCTGATCGATGTAACGGGTCACTCTCATCACCTCCTGCCACACATTCGCGCCGACGCCAGGACAGATCCGGTCGACGCTGTATCAGTCGACTTTAGTCCTCAGACTCGAACCAGGCAGGCGAGCGGGTAGTCACTGCACTTGCTGCGGCCGTCGAGCGCCTCGATTTCCAACACCACGGTCGCCCCGACCACCACCGCGCCCTGCTCGGCCAACAACCGAGCTGTCGCATCGACGGTACCGCCGGTGGCGAGGACATCGTCGACCACGAGCACCCGTCGACCGGCCAGCTCGATGGAGGTCGGAATCTGCAGTTCCGCGGTTCCGTATTCGAGATCGTAGGTTCGCGAGTGCACGGGCGGCGGCAGTTTGCCCGCCTTGCGTACAGCGAGCACCCCGCAACCGAGCTCGAGTCCCACGCCCGCTCCCAGCAGAAACCCTCGGGCATCGATGCCCGCCACCAGATCGACGTTCTCGAAACCCTCCGCCAATGCCGTGACGACGCTGCGCAACGCGGGCCCCTCCGCGAACACCGGGGTCAGGTCGCCGAACCGCACCCCGTCCACGGGAAAATCGTCCACCCACCGCGTCAGCCGATGCACGGCCGACACGGCATCACCGCGCACCCCGCCGTCCTGAGTCACTGTCGCATCGCTCATTTCAGAAGTACCCACCGATCCATGTTCCAGCCGGCACCGGCCGCCGTGGGGTTGGCCACGACGTCCTGCATACCGTCGCTCACGACGGTGGTGCGCGGCTCGCTGTACAGCGGAAGCGACGGCATGTCGTTCCACAGAATGTTCTCGCCCTCGGTCGCCAACGCCAGCACGCGCTCGGGATCGTCGGTCACCGCCAGCTGGTCGACGATCGAGTCGATCCGCCCGTTGCTGTACCCGCCCACGTTGAGGCCGATACCGGTTCGCAACGAGTACCGTGCAACGACGGACGACGCCGAGCCGGTCGGCCCTGGCAGCGACCCCGCGCCGCCGAGAACGGCGTCCACTGTTCCGGCACGAAGCGCGGACGGCGTGAACTCCGGTGAGCTCGCGTCCTCGACGGTGATCCCCGCCGCCGCACAATCGGTCGCCATTCGGCTGACCAGCTGAGCGCGGCGCGCGTCCGGTGCCAGGTAGCCGACGCGTACGGTCAGCGCACTGCTACCCGATGCGGCCAGTTCCTTGCCCGCGCGGTCCAGGTCCGACCGCTGGTACCGGTCGCCGACCGTCGCGGCAACCGAGGGGTACACCAGAGTGTCCGGTTGCATCAGCCGAGAATCGACGACGCTGGAGCCGGGCCCGGCCGGCGGTGCCTCGAAGCCAGGGTGCCCGAGTGTGTCGAACAGGTCCGTTCGCGGGATGCATGCGGCCACGGCCCGGCGAGCACTCGCTTCCGCCAGCGCGCCCTGGGTCGCGAACGTCAGCTGCTCGACGCCTCGCGACGGTTCCGTGACGGTCTCGAACCCCTCTGTCGAACCCAGATCGTTCGCGCCCGCACCCTGGTCGATCACGTCCAGAGATCCATCGTTGATCTTCGCCGGGACGTCGGTGCCCTTGGGCCAGATCACGACTCTCTGCGTCTCGGGCGGAATGCCCCACCAGGCGTCGTTCGCGACCAGAACCAACCCGTCCTCGGCGGTGTACGAGTCGACGCGGTACGGACCGGCCGACGGCAACAGAGACGTGTCGACAGAACCGGGCGTCAACGTCCACCCGGTGTTCCAGAAATCGGCGATCCGAGAGACGACACCGTCATCGCCGGCCACTATGGGATCGACGACGTTCGGTACCCCGGCCGCGCGCGCAGCCACGTGTGCGGGCAACAGATCGGTGGCACCGAACAGAGCTCGCCAGTTCTGGTAGCTGCGGCCCGGGGCGAAGACGACGGTGGCGTCCTTGGACCCGGGGACGCAGTCGATGCTCGCGATGTCGGAGTATCCCGCCGTCGACGCCGCGTCGAACAGGGGACGGTCGGTGGCGAACCGGCCGCTGTTGGCGGCCCACGCCAGCACCAGGTCATCGCACGCCATCGGTGCGCCGTCGGAGTATTTCGCCGCAGGCGCGATCGTGTACTGCAGCGTCAGAACGTCCCCTGGCACGACCGCGACGGTACCGATGTCGTTGTCCGACAGCGCATCACCGTCCGGTCCCAGATAGCTGAACCCGACCTGGACTCGTGTGAACGCCTGACGCGCTCCCGACGCGGCCCCGTCGACGGTCCTGGCGTTGTAGTTGTTCACCACGTTGTCGAACGAGTACCCGATGGAAGGCACCTTGTCCTCCGAGGCCGAACATGCGGTGAGCGACGCTGCGGCCAGACCCGCTGCCAGCAGTGCCGCGCTCCACCTACGTTCCACGTGCACTCTCCATCTCTACGATCTCGCTATCGGCGCTTCTTGTTCCGCTTCCCAGTGGGGCGATTGCCGGGCTGCGGTGCCGACGCCTTGCTGACATCCACGCCGACGGCCACCGGTTCGGGTGCGAGACCGGCGGCGCGCGCCGCCGCGTCGGCACGCTTGGAGTGGACCTTGCGAGTGTGGACCGCGACCGGGCCCCACTTCTCCTTCAGGGTCACCAACAGCGGCGTGGCGAAGAAGATGGACGAGTAGGCACCGACGATCATGCCGACGAGCTGCACGAGAGCGAGATCCTTGAGCGTTCCCACGCCCAGCAGCCAGACCGCGACGATCATCAACGCGATAACCGGCAGAACGCCGATCACGGTCGTGTTGATCGATCGCATCAGAGTCTGATTCACGGCAAGGTTGGCCTGCTCCGCGTACGTCTTGCGGTGCAGGTTCAAGATGCCTCGGGTGTTCTCCTCCACCTTGTCGAACACCACGACGGAGTCGTACAGCGAGAATCCCAGAATGGTCAGCAGACCGATCACCGTGGCCGGGGTCACCTCGAAGCCGACGAGTGAATAGACGCCCGCGGTGACGACGAGGTCGAAGCCCAATGCGGCCAGGGCCGCCAGCGCCATGTCCCGTTCGTATCGGATGGCGATGTAGATGCTGACGATCACCAGGAACACCGCGAGGGCTATCAGAGCCTTCTGGGTGATCTGACTCCCCCATGTCTCACTCACGTCGGAGACGCTGATGGCATTGGGCGTTGCGGTGCCCGAGTTGTCCTGCGGCTGGAAGGACTGGAACAGCGCCTGTCGAAGAGTGTCGACTTCGGCTGGATCGAGCGCCTCGGAACGGATCTGCACCGTGGCCGCGGCACCCGAGCCGACCGTCTGGACCGACACCGGGGGCATACCCAGCGAGTCGTTGTAGACGGTTTCGACCTGCTCGGTGGAGATGTTGTCCGCGGCGGGCAATGCGATGCGGGTGCCGCCCTCGAAGTCGATACCGAGCGTGAACCCACGCACGAGGAAGCTGAGCAGGCAGATCAGCACGATGACGCCGGTCAGCACGTAGTAGAACCTGCGGCGTCCGACGATCTCGAATGCACCGGTGCCGGTGTAGAGACGAGATAACCAACTGTGCCTGGGCTGCGTGGACTGGTCGACGCTCGAATCGTCGAGAGGCGATGGGGTCGAGGTGGCCGTATCGGACATGTCATGCCTCCTTCGACGGCGACGCGGCGCCGGTCTTGACGGCGACTGCCTTGTTGGCGGCGCGCTTTCGTTCGAGCGCGATCTGCTGGACCGCGCCGAGACCGTTGACGGACGGCTTGGACCAGAATTTCGACTTCGACGCCAGATTCACCAGCGGCCACGTCACCAGCACCACGACGATGACGTCGAGGATGGTCGTCAGTCCCAGGGTGAACGCGAAGCCGCGCACCTGACCCACTGCCAGTACGTACAGAACGGCAGCGGCGATGAAGCTGACCGCGTTCCCGGACAGGATGGTCTTGCGTGCGCGGGCCCAACCGCGGGGCACTGCTGATCGGAAGCTGCGGCCCTCGCGAATCTCGTCCTTGATGCGTTCGAAGAACACCACGAAAGAGTCCGCGGTCATACCGATACCGATGATCAGGCCGGCGATGCCGGCGAGGTCGAGGGTGAAGCTGATCCACCTGCCGAGCAGGATCAGAATGCCGTAGACGACGAGCCCGGCCAGCGCCAACGACAGAGCCGTGAGCAGGCCGAGGGCTCTGTAGTACAGCAGGCAGTAGACCAGCACGAGTGCCAAGCCGATGGCACCGGCGATCAGGCCTGCTTCGAGTGACGCCAATCCCAATGTGGCCGAGACCGTTTCGGCCTCGGAGGACACGAACGACAGTGGCAGCGAACCGTACTTGAGCGTGTTGGCCAGTTCGGAAGCGCTCTGCGCGTTGAAGTTGCCGGTGATCGACGTGGCACTACCGGCGGGAGTGGCACCCTGAATGACCGGCGCGCTGATCACCTTCGAGTCCAGTACGAATGCGGCCTGCTTCTGCAGGTTCGCAGCCGTGAACTGCGCCCAGGTGTTCGACCCCTCGGAATCGAACGTCAGGCTCACCTGGAACTGAGCCTGCTGGTTGTCGAATCCCGACGTCGCGTCGGCGATCTGCTGACCGTCGATGATCGTCGGACCGAGAAGGTAGACAGCTGTTCCGTCGGTGGAGCAGGCCACGAGCGGGAGTGCAGGATCGTCGTTGCCGGCAAGCGGGTCCGCGGCGTTGCAATCGAGCGACTGCATGGCGAGCTGCTGTATCTGCTGATCCTCGCTCTGACGAAGCGCCTTCGCGTCGGCGATCTCCTGGGCTGCGCGATCGGCGTCGGACAGCGACGCGTTTTCGGCGGGATCACTCGAGGTCGGGGCGTCCGTCGCGGGTGCGTCCGAGGCCGGAGCACCGGTTGTCGGAGCGGGGGTCGGGTCTACCGTCGTCGGATCCTGCGCCGGAAACACCCGACTCTGCGGAGCAGCTGGAGCAGCAGGATCGACGGCTGTCGCCGGATCTGCCGGCGCAGCCGGGTCCGTCGGGGTCTGCGGAGAACCCGGCGTCGCCTGGCCTGCGGATGGTGCAACCGACCCCACCACCGGACGAATGAACAGTCGAGCGGTCTGCCCCAGAGTTCTCGCCTGAGAGCTGTCGTCACCGGGCACCGTGATGACGAGATTGTCGCCGTCGATGACCACCTCGGAACCGGACACGCCGAGACCGTTGACGCGGGTCTCGATGATCTGCTGCGCCTGCTTGAGGCTGTCCTGCGACGGCGCATTCCCGTCGGGCGTGCGTGCAGTCAGCGTCACTCGCGTGCCGCCCTGCAGGTCGATTCCCAACTTCGGCGAGGGGTCTTTGTCTCCGGTGAAGAAGACCAGGGCATACACCGCCGCCATCAGCACCGCGAAGACGGCGAGATAGCGGGCGGGATGCACCGATCCGCTGGAAGGTGCCACGGTGTGTGATTCTCCTCTGGGCGGTGGAAAAGTGTCTGTTCCTGTTGGCTCGTGCCTCGTTGTGTCAGCGGCGGGCGGTGCGATTGTGCACCACGACGCTCACCGCAGACGAAACCGCTGCCGGATTGTGTCTCCGACAGCGGTTCGGATCTTCGTTACGTCACTCTTTTTCGAGGCGCTTCGTCGTCTGCTCGACGGTTTCGTCGGCGGGGTTCCCGACGTCCTTGTGCAGCGACGGAGCTGCCGGCTCGGTGGGGCCGACCGCGGCGGTGCCGGCGCCGGGCACCGAATCGAAGGTGTTCTCGTCCGACTCGCCGTCGTCGAACTCGGTGTCGTCGGGCAGAACCTCACGCACGACGGCGCGTGACCACGTCGTGATGACGCCGTCGGCGATCTCGAGGTCGATCGTGTCGTCCTCGACCAGGACCACTCGTGCATACAGGCCTGCGGTGGTGACGACCTCGTCGCCGACCTTCAGCGAGTCCTGCATTTCCGTGGTCTTGGCCAGCACCTTCTTCTGTCGGCGCGCGTTGAGAAACAGCGGTACCAGAAGGGCCACGATCAGCAGCGGAAACAGCAAATCCATCGGAAGGTCAGTCCTCGAAGTTCGGTTCGATAATCGTCATTGTCTCGTGCGAGAACATCGCTGGTGCGGGCCTCGCAGCTACCCAGTGTGCCATCACCTGTGGCCCGCTCGGTCCGTTCGTCTCGTGTTGCGGCCGTTTCACTCGAATAATCCCTGCTGGACCTCGGCCGATCGCACCGAAATTCCCCCGACTGCGAGGTCCGGCGGTGGGGTGAGACCGAGGTGGTGCCAGGCGGCGGCGGTGGCGACGCGACCGCGCGGCGTGCGGGCGATCATCCCGGCCCGTACCAGGAACGGCTCACACACTTCCTCGACCGTCGAGGGCTCCTCGCCGACGGCGACAGCGAGAGTGGACACTCCCACCGGTCCCCCGCCGAAACTTCGGATCAGCGCGCTGAGGACGGCACGGTCGAGGCGATCCAGTCCGAGCTTGTCCACGTCGTAGACCACGAGCGCGGCCTTGGCGGTGTCCTGGGTGACGGTGCCGTCCCCGCGCACGTCCGCGTAGTCGCGAACTCGGCGCAGCAGTCGGTTCGCGATTCGGGGTGTGCCACGCGAGCGTCCTGCGATCTCGGCGCAGCCGTCACGGTCGATGGGGACACCCAGAATCCCGGCGGATCGCATCAGAATTCGTTCGAGTTCACTCGGCTCGTAGAAATCCATGTGCGCCACGAACCCGAAGCGGTCGCGCAGCGGTCCGGTGAGCGCGCCGGACCGGGTGGTCGCACCGACGAGAGTGAACGGGGCGACCTCCAAGGGAATGGATGTCGCTCCCGGCCCCTTGCCGACGATCACGTCGACACGGAAGTCCTCCATGGCCAGATACAACATTTCCTCGGCCGGCCGGGCGATCCGATGAATCTCGTCGATGAACAGCACGTCCCCTTCGACGAGGTTGCTGAGCATCGCGGCCAGATCGCCCGCACGCTCGAGGGCGGGCCCGGAGGTCAACCGCAGTGACGTGCCGAGTTCCGCGGCGATGATCATCGCCATGCTGGTCTTTCCCAGGCCGGGCGGACCCGACATCAGGATGTGATCGGGGGTGCCGCCGCGCATCTTCGCCCCCGAGAGCACCAGCTGCAGTTGCTCACGCACCCGAGGCTGACCGATGAAATCGGTGAGGTTCTTCGGACGCAGACTGGTCTCGATGTCGAGGTCGTCGGACATGGCCTCCGCACCGACCTGGGATTCCCCGAACTCGTCGTCCTCGGTCACGCCGACCTACCTGGACTTACCGAGGTACGCCAACGCGGCCCGCAGTGCGGTGGACGTCGTGGCCTCGGGCTGCTGTGCGAGTACCGCGTCGGTGGCCTCCTCGGCCTGCTTCGCCGGAAATCCGAGACCGATCAGGGCTTCGACGATCTGATCGCGCATCGAGTTGCCGGCCCCGGAACCGGGCACCGCGGAACTGCCGGCGCGGCCGACAACGGCGTCGACCTTGTCTCGCAGCTCGACCACCATCCTCTCGGCCCCGCGCTTGCCGATACCGGGAACTCTGGTGAGGGCCCCGATGTCGCTGTCCGCCAAAGCTGTTCGCAGGGAGTCGGGTTCGTGTACCGCAAGTGTGGCCATCGCAATTCGTGGCCCGACTCCGGACACCGTGAGCAGCAGCTCGAACAGCTCACGTGATTCCTTGTCGGGAAACCCGTACAGCGTTTGCGAGTCCTCGCGAACGATCATGGTGGTGAGCAGAGTGGACTCGCTCCCCCGATGCAGCGTCGCCAACGTCGCCGGTGTGGCATTGACGCGATATCCGACACCGGCCGCCTCGAGTACTGCGTGATCGAGAGCGATGTCGATCACCGACCCGCGAATGGATGCGATCACCGTGCGCCCGCCTCCTTCTTGGCCAGTTTCTCGATTTTGCGCGCCACGGCGGCGCGAGCTTTGCGTTCCTCGGCCAGACGCGCGTCGTACTTGCGCTTCTGTTCGGCGGCCATCGCCTCGGCTTTGGCCATCCGGGCGATCATCGGGGCGCGCCAGCAGTGACAGATACCCAGAGCCAACGCATCTGCGGCATCAGCGGGAGTCGGCGCGGTCTGCAGCCCGAGAATGCGCATGACCATGGCGGTGACCTGCGCCTTGTCGGCCGAACCGTTGCCGGTGACGGCTGCCTTCACCTCACTGGGAGTGTGGAAGCAGACGTCGATACCGCGCCGGGCCGCAGCCAGTGCGATGACGCCGCCTGCCTGCGCGGTGCCCATGGCCGTCCGTACGTTGTGCTGAGCGAACACTCGCTCGATCGCCACGACCGACGGCTTGTGTGTATCGAGCCAGTATTCCGCTGCTTCGGATATCCGCAGCAGACGCTGCGCGAGATCCATGTCGGCGGGAGTCCGGACCACATCCACGTCGAGAGCGACGACTGTGCGACCGACGCCTCCCTCGATCAAACTGAGCCCACACCTGGTGAGACCGGGGTCGACACCCATCACCCGCACGCCACCACACCTTCCGCTTACGAACTGTTGTTCGATAGCGTAGCGGAGCGCACCGACGGATCAGGGCTACGACACCCGGTCGATCACCGTGAGCAAAAGGACCGGGTCAGTCCTCGTCGTCCAGTTCGGCCATGACCTCGTCCGACAGGTCGACGTTGGACCAGACGTTCTGCACGTCGTCGCTGTCTTCGAGGGCGTCGATCAGCTTGAAGACCTTGCGCGCTCCGTCCGCGTCCACCGGGACGTTGACCGAAGCCTGGAAGCTCGCCTCCGCGGAGTCGTAGTCGATGCCCGCGTCCTGCAGTGCGGTACGCACTGCGATCAAATCGGTCGGCTCACTGACGATCTCGAACGTGTCGCCGTTGTCGTTCACTTCCTCGGCACCGGCCTCGAGAACCGCCATCAACACGTCGTCCTCGCTCTGTCCGTTCTTCTCGAGCGTCACGACGCCTTTGCGTGAGAAGAGGTAGGACACCGAACCCGGATCGGCCATGTTTCCGCCGTTTCGAGTCATTGCTACTCGAACCTCGCCTGCTGCACGATTGCGGTTGTCGGTGAGGCACTCGATGAGGATGGCGACACCGTTGGGGCCGTAACCCTCGTACATGATGGTCTGCCAGTCGGCTCCGCCCGCTTCTTCGCCGGCTCCGCGCTTGCGCGCACGTTCGATGTTGTCGTTGGGAACCGACGTCTTCTTCGCCTTCTGGATTGCGTCGTAGAGCGTCGGGTTGCCCGTGGGGTCACCACCACCCGTGCGGGCCGCCACCTCGATGTTCTTGATGAGCTTGGCAAACGACTTGCCGCGTCGGGCGTCGATCACCGCCTTCTTGTGCTTGGTGGTGGCCCATTTTGAGTGGCCGCTCATGCGATAGAGCCCCTTCCTGCTCGAATTCGGTGTTGTCGACTTTACTCGCCCGTGTCATCGCTCCGCCCCAACCGGCGATTACGGGTTTCTACGCGCTGCGCACCATGTCCACGAAGAGTCGGTGCACTCGATCGTCTCCGGTGACCTCGGGATGGAAGCTGGTGGCCAGCACTCGGTTCTGCCGCACGGCAACCACGCGGCCCGCAGCTGGCCCGTTCGGGACGGTGGCGAGTACTTCGACGTCCGCACCGACACGCTCGACCCAAGGCGCACGAATGAACACTGCGCGCATCGGTCCGCCCTCGATCTCGGCGAATTCGAGATCGGTCTCGAACGAGTCGACCTGTCGGCCGAAAGCGTTGCGGCGCACGGTGATATCGAGACCGTCGAGGTGTTCCGCGTCGGGCCTGGTGTCGAGAATGTCCGACGCCAACAGGATCATCCCCGCGCACGATCCGTACGCGGGCATACCCTCGGCCAGACGAGCGCGCAGCGGCCCGAGCAGATCGAATACACCGAGCAGAGTGCTCATCGTCGTGGATTCGCCGCCGGGAATGATCAACCCGTCGATTCGGGCGAGTTCGTCCGGCCTCCGCACGGTGATTCCGTGCGCACCGCTCGACTCCAGTGCGGCCAAGTGCTCGCGAACATCGCCCTGCAGTGCGAGTACGCCGATCGTCGGCGGCGTCACTTCAATCCGAAGGGATCGACGTGTGGCTTCGAGGTGTCCCGCTCGAAGCGCATCAGTCCCTCTTGGACGACGGCGGCGACCATACGACCGGAGATGTCGAAGATTCGCCCCTGTGCCAGTGCTCGTCCGAAATCAGCGGACGGCGACGTCTGGTCGTAGAGCAGCCATTCGTCCGCTCGGAACGGCCTGAGGAACCACAGCGCGTGATCGAGGGAGGCCGTCTGCGTGACGGCGTCCGGGTGCGGCACCTTGGCCGATCCGATGAGCGTCATGTCGCTCATGTAGGCGAGCGCGCAGACATGGAACACCTGATCGTCGGGCAGCGTGTCGCGGTACCTGAACCAGACCCGTTGCTGCGCAGCGAAACTGGGATGCTTGACGGTCTGATCGTCGGGAATGAGACGGATGTCCCATTCGGACCACTCCTTGTAGTAGGAGGTGTCGTACTCCGCCAGAGTGGTCGGGTCGGGCAACGATTCCGGTCCGACCACCTCGGGCATGAGGTCCTGATGGGAGATCCCGTCGTCGTCGCCGTGGAACGAGGCGGACATCGTGAAGATGGCCTTGCCGTGCTGAATTCCGGTCACTCGACGGGTGCAGAACGACCGGCCGTCCCGAATACGATCGACCATGAACACGGCCGGCTCGTTCGGGTTACCCGGCCGGAGAAAGTAGCCGTGCAGCGAATGCACGCGGAACTCGGGTGCCACGGTTCGCACGGCCGCGACGAGCGCCTGGCCGGCAACCTGGCCGCCGAACGTCCGCGGCAGCCGGCTCGGGAACGTGCGTCCCCGATAGATGTCGTTCTCGATTCGTTCCAATTCGAGAATGTCCTCGATGCTGGCCATGGCTGTGTCCACCTTTCTGTGACAACGGCTCAGGCTAACAATGAGTGGACCAGGCAAGATGGTCGGTGTGGGTCAACCGATACCGATATTTCCCGATCTTCTGACCAGGTCGATCGTCGATGCGTGCCCCGCCGGGTCGCGAACGATCGTTGTCGTCGACGGTGCCGACGCCGCGAAGCCGGTCGAGTTCGCCACTCGCACAGCCGAACACGCCCGCGCACAGGGCAGGCCTGCCGACGTCGTCGACCTGCACGATTACGTCCGGCCGGCGTCCATTCGATTCGAGTATTCGCGAACGGACGAATTGAGCTACCGCACTGTGTGGTTCGACTACGATGCCGTGATCCGCGAGGTCATCGCGCCGCTGCGTTCCGGTGGCCGAGGTCACTATCTGCCGCGTCTGTGGGATGAGGCAACCGATCGATCCGCCCGCGCTCGTACCGTCGAGGCCGCGCCGAATCACATAGTCCTGATTGCCGGCCCGATGCTGCTGGGCCGAGGACTGGACGTCGATCTTCGAGTGCAGTTGCGGTTGTCCGAGGGTGCGCTGCGTCGGAGAACCGACACGGCCGACCAATGGACCTGCACGGCACTGCTCGAGTACTACGACGCGATCGACGACTACGCCGAGCGGCCGGACTTCGCGGTCCGGTGGGACCATCCGGACCGCCCGGCACTGGAGCGCAGTCAGTAGCTACGCAACCGGAAGAGGACGGTCACCAACCGCGCTCGGCGAGCCGGTGCGCGACGGGCAGGTCGTCGACGTTGATGCCGACCATCGCCTCGCCGAGTCCACGGGAGACCTTGGCGAGGACATCCGGGTCGTCGAAGAAGGTAGTGGCCTTGACGATTGCCTCGGCACGTTCTTTCGGGTTGCCGGACTTGAAGATTCCCGATCCGACGAACACTCCCTCGGCACCGAGTTGCATCATCATCGCCGCGTCGGCCGGGGTGGCGATGCCGCCGGCGGTGAACAACGTGACGGGCAGCTTTCCGGCACGGGCGATCTCGACGACGAGATCGTACGGAGCCTGCAGTTCCTTCGCCGCGACGTACAGCTCGTCTTCGGGAAGTGATGTGAGACGGCGAATCTCGTCGCGAATCTTGCGCATGTGGGTCGTCGCGTTCGAGACGTCGCCGGTGCCGGCCTCGCCCTTGGAGCGAATCATGGCTGCGCCCTCGGTGATTCGACGCAGTGCTTCACCCAGGTTGGTGGCACCACACACGAACGGAACGGTGAAATTCCACTTGTCGATGTGATTGGCGTAGTCGGCCGGGGTGAGGACCTCGGACTCGTCGATGTAGTCGACACCCAGGCTCTGCAGGATCTGCGCCTCGACGAAGTGCCCGATGCGGGCCTTGGCCATCACCGGAATGCTGACCGAGGAGATGATGCTGTCGATCATGTCCGGATCGCTCATCCGCGACACCCCGCCCTGCGCGCGGATGTCGGCGGGAACGCGCTCGAGCGCCATGACGGCAACGGCACCGGCATCCTCGGCGATCTTTGCCTGGTCTGCGGTGACCACGTCCATGATGACGCCGCCCTTGAGCATCTCGGCCATACCGCGCTTGACGCGAGCGGTGCCGATTCCGTTCTCGTTGGACCCGCCGTCAGCGGATCCAGTGGAAGCAGCGGGCGAATTGGGGGCGTGTGGGGTACTCAAGCCAACTCCTGTGTTCTCGGCAGTCCGGATCTTCGCGCAGAGCCGCTGCCCTGCCCGCGAAGGGGCGGGCCGGCGCGGCGACGCGCCCAGAACTGTAGGCCGCTACCGCGTCGTTTCCCATAACCACTTGACGATTGCTGGACTGGTCGGAAAGGTCCAGATTGTCAGCGGATGGCCCTGACGTCCGGGTCGCCGCGTCGCGCGAGCGCTACGTTGACCTCGTCGAGAAGTTCGGCCAGATCCTGTGGATACACGTTTTCGCCGACCGCACTCAGCGCCCGGATGTCTGCCTCGGTACACCAGCGATGCCCGGTGACGGTTCGTCGCTCGAAGTCCGTGAACCCGGCACTCTCGGGCTCGAACTCCTGCGTCCGATGCGCGAAGAACAGTTCCTCGGACCGGATCAACGTTCCGTTGAACGGGAAGGTCGCAACTCGACGCCACAGCGGTCCGCGCAGGTCAGACGCGTCGACGGTCAGGCCGGTCTCCTCGTGCACTTCGCGTACCGCTGCCTCGCGAAGGGACTCCCCCTTTTCGACCGCACCTCCGATGGTGAACCAGAAGAACGTCTCGGGCACCGTGGGGTCGTGTCCACGCAGGAGCAGGACACGGCCACGCTCGTCGAGCAACACCACCCGCGCAGAGGTACGCGGCGTCGCCCGAGTCTCACTACCGAACGTTGCCGCGGCCGAGCGCTCCGCGATCTCGAAGTACGACGGCAGGGCGGCGGTGCCGCCGAGATGCAGCCACCGGACCGGACGGCGTACCCGTAGAGCGAGGGTGTCTCGGACGGCGTCGTTGTGGAAGCGTCGTGCGATCAACACGCGTGCTTCCGCGTCGGCGAGTTCGGCGACAAGTTGTGGTGGCAGAGCGGCCGGTTCGACGACGGCGAGTGCCATGGACACCGCGTTCTCCGCTTCCTCCCGCTGCGACCGGTCGGCGCGTTCGGCTCGATCTGCCAGTGCAGCAAGCTCTTTGCTCGACGACACCGAGCCCCGGGTGGCGGCCGACACGGCTCGCGCGACGACGGCTCGGCGCGCGAGTGCGGCGTCGAGGGCCTGCCAGGCGAGGTCGGTGCGAACGTGGAGCCGATCGAGTCGGTTGGCGGTTCCGTAGGCCCACAGCCCGACGACGAGGATCAGAACCGCGATCAGTCCGAGAACCAGGATGGTGACGGCAGACAGTGTCATCAGCTCGCGGCTCGCACTTTCTGTCCGCCGAGGGTGACCGTCTCGTACACGCGCAGGATCTGCTCGGCGACAACAGGCCAGTCGTACGTGGACACGGCCGCCGAGGCGGCGTCGACGAGACGCTCGCGGACGGCGTCGTCGGACAGAATGGAGGTGACGGCTGCCGCGAGGGCCGCGGAATCGTCGATCGGAACCAGCAGGCCACATGCGCCGTCGCGTAGGACCCGACGGAAAGCGTCCAGTTCGCTTGCCACCACGGGGGTTCCGGCTGCCATCGCCTCCACCAGAACGATGCCGAAGCTTTCGCCGCCGAGGTTGGGGGCGCAATACACGTCGGCGCTACGCATCGCGGAAGCCTTCGTCGCGTCGTCCACCTGGCCGAGGAAGGTCAGATGCGAGGCCAGCGCGCCTGCTTCCTTGCGAAGCTTGTCCTCGTCGCCCCTGCCGACGATGAGAATTTCGATGTCGGGGTGAGATTCGACGAGGGCCGGTAGCGCGCCCAGCAGCACGGCCATTCCCTTGCGCGGTTCGTCGAAGCGGCCCAGGAACAGCACTGTCCGGCCCGGACGCGGATAGCCGTCGAGCACGTCTGCGTCGGCGAACGCCGGCACGTCGACTCCGTTCGGAATTTCGACCGCATCGGACCCGAGCGCCTCGACCTGCCATCGCCGCGCCAACTCGGACACGGCGATCCGACCGCTGATCTTCTCGTGATAGGGCCGCAGCACGCCCTGGAACGTGCTGAGCACGAGAGACTTGGTGGTCGACGTGTGGAACGTGGCCACGATCGGGCCGTCCGCGGCCTTGAGTGCGAGCATCGACAGACTCGGCGCATTGGGCTCGTGAATGTGCAGCACGTCGAAGTCGTTCTCCGAGATCCACTTTCGGATCCGTGAGTACGTCACCGGGCCGAATCGCAGCCGGGCGACCGACCCGTTGTACGGAATGGCCAGCGCCTCACCGGCAGACACCACGAATTCGGGGAGCTCGACACCCTCCGAGGCAGGGGCCAGCACACTGACCCGGTGACCGCGCTCGATGAAGACCTCGGCCAACTGCTGGACGTGGGCCTGCACTCCGCCCGGCACGTCGAACGAGTACGGGCACACCATGCCGATTCTCATGTGCCCTCGATTCGGGCCCGGCGCTCTGCCGACCAGTCGCTCATCCACAGCGGCTGCAGCATGTGCCAATCGGCAGGATGAGCGCGGATACCGGCGGCGAAATGATCCGCAACCGTCTGGGTCGCAGCGGCTACTCCCTGCGAGACGTCCACCGCGGGCGAGATGTCGAATCCCCAACCGTCGCCGTCGAAATAGCCGTGTACCGGGAGCAGCGTGGCACCGGTGTCGATGGCGAGCTTGGCCGCACCCGCCGGCATTCGTGTCGGTTCCCCGAAGAAGGTCACCGGTACTCCGTGCTTGGCCAGGTCTCGTTCGCCGAGCAGGCAGACCACCTTGTTCTGGCGCAGTCTGTCGGACAACGCGAGCAGGGGCGGTTGCTCGCCGCCGCTGAGCGGAAAGATCTCGAATCCCAGGCTCTCGCGATACGCCACGAAGCGTTGGTACAGCGACTCCGGCTTCAGCCTCTCGGCCACGGTCGACAGGCCACCGTGCGTCCGTACCAACCACATTCCGGCCATGTCCCAGTTGCCGCTGTGCGGTAGTGCGAGCACCACTCCCTTGCCAGCACCGAGCGCCGCTTCGAGATGTTCCTTGCCGTACACGCACCGATCGATGACGGCCGCCTGAGCGGCCAGGTCCATGGACGGCAGCCGGAATGCCTCACGCCAGTACCGGGCGTAGGAGCGAACACTGTCTCGGATCAGGTCATCCGGGACCTGCTCCGCCGTGGTCCCCAGCACACGAGCGAGATTGCGGCGCAGCTGATCCGGGCCGCCGTTACGGGACGAGGCGAAGTCCGCGCCGCGGTCGAACAACCGACGGGCGACACCCTCGGGTAACGACCGGACGAGACGCCACCCCGCGGCGTACCCGGCGTCGGACGCGCGTTCCGACAGATTCATGTCGGCTCCACACCGCCGTCGTCGGAGACCGACGGAGCCGGCGGCACGATGATGTCGCGGGCACCCTCGGATCCGCGGACGGCGAGCACTCGTTGGAACACGGTCACGATGCTCAGCGCGGCAAGAATCCACATTGCGGGATAGATGAGACTGTCCAGCCACGGTATGTCGAAATGTCTTCCGACACCGGTGAGCCCGGCCCCGACCAGAACGATGACGAGGCGGTCGGGTCGTTCGATCCAACCACCGTCCGCGGACAGGCCGCTGGCCTCGGCGCGCGCTTTGGCGTACGAGATGACCTGCGAGGTGACCAGGCAGACGAGAGTGGCAACGAGCAGTAGCTTGTCGTTCTCGGAATACACGGCCCACCAGGCCAAGCCGCCGAAGATCGCACCGTCCGCAACGCGGTCGCACGTTGCGTCGAGAACGGCACCGTACTTGGTGCCGCCTCCGCGTGCGCGAGCCATCGCACCGTCGAGCATGTCGAACAGAACGAACAGGGTGATGACGATCGAGCCCCACCAAAGGTAGCCGGCAGGGAACATCGTCACCGCAGCGGTCACGGTGACGACCGTGCCGATGATTGTCACCGAGTCCGGAGTCAGGCCGGTGCTGTTGAGCGCTCGGCCCAACGGGGCCGTCAACTTCGAGACCGGCGCACGGCCGAAGATGCTCAGCACGCCGCACGCTCCCGTTGCCGGTGGTTCATTCGTTCCAGGCCGAGGCAAGCAGGGCCCGAGTGTCGCGGAGCAGTTGCGGCATCACCTTGGCACCGCCGATCACCGTGATGAAGTTCGCGTCACCACCCCACCGCGGCACGATGTGCTGGTGCAGGTGCTCGGCCAGCGAACCGCCTGCAGCCGCCCCGAGGTTGAGGCCGACATTGAAACCGTGCGGGCTCGACACTCGCTTGATCACGCGAATCATCTTCTGCGTGAACGCCATCAGCTCCGAGCTCTCGGCGGGCGTGAGATCCTCGAGCGCCGCGACACGTCGGTACGGCACGATCATCGTGTGGCCGGGGTTGTACGGGTACAGGTTGAGTACGGCATACACCGATTCGCCGCGCGCGACGACCAGTCCGTCCTCGTCCGTCATCTTCGGGATGTCGGAGAACGGCTCGGTCGACTTCGCCGAACCCTCCGCCGAACCCTGTGGGGCCTCGGCGATATACGACATCCGATGGGGAGTCCACAATCGCTGTAGCCGATCCGGTTCACCGGCACCGGTGGCGACGATCGACTCGTCGTGTTCTTCCATGTCAGCTCACTCCGGCGGTACTGGTCTGCACGAGTTCGGCGGTCGGTGATGCGTTGTTTCGCGCGGCGATCCACTCGGTGATCACGGTCACGGCCTCCGCCACCGGAACCCCGTTGACCTGAGTGCCGTCCCGGAATCGGAAGCTGACGGCACCTGCTTCGACGTCGCGCTCGCCGGCCAGCAGCATGAACGGGACCTTCTGCGCTGTTTGATTGAAGATCTTCTTCTGCATTCGGTCGTCGCTCGCGTCGACCTCGGCCCTGACTCCGCGCTTCTTCAGTTCCTTCACCACCGCGAAGAGGTGGTCCTGATGCACCTCGGCCACCGGAATTCCGACGACCTGCACGGGCGCCAGCCAGGCCGGGAAAGCACCGGCGTAGTGCTCGGTCAGCACACCGAAGAACCGCTCGATGGATCCGAACAGGGCACGGTGAATCATCACCGGGCGCTCCTTGGTACCACCGGAACCGGTGTACTCGAGCTCGAAACGCTCGGGCAGGTTGAAGTCGAGCTGAATGGTCGACATCTGCCAGGTGCGGCCGAGCGCATCCTTCGCCTGCACCGAGATCTTCGGACCGTAGAACGCGGCACCGCCCGGGTCGGGCACCAGATCCAGACCCGACGCCTCGGCCACCTCGGCGAGGGTGGTGGTCGCCTCCTCCCAAACTTCGTCGCTGCCGACGGACTTCGCCGGATTGCGAGTCGACAGTTCGAGGTAGAAGTCGTCGAGTCCGTAGTCCTTGAGCAGTCCGAGAACGAATTCCAGAGCACGAGTCAGCTCGTCGCGCATCTGGTCGCGAGTGCAGAAGATGTGCGCGTCGTCCTGAGTCATGCCGCGTACTCGGGTCAGACCGTGGATGACGCCGGACTTCTCGTAGCGGTACACCGTTCCGAACTCGAACAGACGCAGCGGCAGTTCGCGGTACGAGCGCCCTCGGGAGCGGAAGATCAGATTGTGCATCGGGCAGTTCATCGGCTTGAGGTAGTAGTCCTGGCCGGGCTTGCGCACGTCGCCGTTCTCGTCGAGTTCGGCGTCCAGGTGCATCGCCGGGAACATGCCGTCCCGGTACCAATCGAGGTGACCGGACACCTCGTACAGATGGCCCTTGGTGATGTGCGGGGTGTTGACGAACTCGTAGCCCTCTTCGATGTGGCGCTGACGTGAGTAGTTCTCGAGTTCGTTGCGGATCACGCCGCCCTTGGGGTGGAACACCGGAAGACCGGAACCCAGTTCGTCGGGAAAGCTGAACAGGTCCAACTCGGAACCGAGCTTGCGGTGATCACGACGTTCGGCTTCGGCGAGCAACTCGAGATGCGCATCGAGCGCCTCGGTGGACTCCCACGCGGTGCCGTAGATGCGTTGCAGATCGGCGTTGTCCTGGTTGCCCCGCCAGTACGCAGCCGAGCTGCGGGTGAGCTTGAACGCCGGCACGTACTTGGTGGTGGGGATGTGCGGGCCGCGGCACAGATCGCCCCAGATGCGTTCACCGGTACGGGGATTGAGGTTGTCGTACGCGGTGAGCTCTCCCCCGCCGACTTCCATGACCTCGGGATCGTCGATCCCGGACTTGTCGTCGATCAGTTCGAGTTTGTAGGGCTCGTTCGCCAACTCTTCACGGGCCTGATCCACCGATTCGTACACCCGACGCGAGAACCGCTGCCCGGCCTTGACGATCTGCTTCATCTTCTTCTCGAGTGCAGTCAGATCCTCGGGGGTGAACGGCTGCTTCACGTCGAAGTCGTAGTAGAAGCCGTCCTTGATGAACGGTCCGATGCCCAGCTTGGCATCGGGGAAGAGTTCCTGGACGGCCTGAGCGAGAACGTGCGCAGCCGAGTGCCTGATGACGCTTCGCCCGTCCTCGGTGTTCGCCGGGACCGGCTCGACCTCGGTATCGGAGTCTGGAGCCCACGACAGGTCACGGAGCTTGCCCTCCGGATCTCGCACGACGACGATCGCGTCGGGACCCTTGTTCGGCAGGCCGGTGTCGCGTAGCGCCGTACCTGCGGTCGTTCCTGCCTGCACCGAGATGCGGGCGGGCGAGACGGCGGCGACAACGGGCATGCTCACAGCGATGTACTCCTCGATCGGTTCATCTGGCCAGGAAGGCCTCCGACAGCCTATCGGCAACGGGCCACCGCGCGGCCCTCAGCGCGGCGCGTGCGTCACAAGGGACTCTCGAGCCAGGTCCAGTCGAGGCCGAACCAACCTCCGACCAGCGCGAAAGTGCCCAGAAGCCACAGTGTTGCGAGCACGACGACCGTCGTGAACAACACGCCGAGTCCCTTGACGACGATCGACTGCTTCGAGAACCAGGCCATGAACGCGTCGTACCTCTTGCGGACGAAGCGCAGCGCGCCCTTGGCCCACTCGAACTCCGAGGCCAGGATGCCCAGTCCTGCGAACACGATCAGCCAGCCGGGGCCGGGGTACGGAATGGCCAGCACACCCAACGCCAACACCAGAGCTCCGACGACACCGACAGTGATCCGGTAGGCGAGATCGAGCGACTTGTTCTCGGCGATGCGAGACCGAAACCGTCGATGCTTCTTCGCCAGCTGTTCTGCCGGACCACTCGAGTCCGCTGTGCTGGTCTTGCCGTCCGCCTCGCGGGACGTGGATCCGTCGGTGCTCACCGGGTCAGATTACCGGGACGGAACACGAAAAAGCCCGCACCGACAAGCGGTGCGGGCTTTCTCCGTCTGTGGTCCCGGCTGGGATCGAACCAGCGACCTTCCGCGTGTGAAGCGGACGCTCTTCCACTGAGCCACGGGACCGAACGAGGCAAAACATTAACACGAGGTGTCGCAGTGGATCGAATCGCCTGCTCCGACTCGTTCATGTCGCATTCGACGCCTGTGTCGAGCGCAGACCTCACTCCCCCGGACTCGGTCCGACCCCATCTTTCACACGGTTCACAGCCGCCAGAGACCCGAATTCTGGGGCTGACCACGAGATTTGTGAGTTTCACTCCCGTTGGGTTAATGTTTTCCCCGCACCACGGAGACAGCAACTGCCCAGCAGTGATTGCCTCCGGGGTATGCGGATGTGGCGCAGTGGTAGCGCATCACCTTGCCAAGGTGAGGGTCGCGGGTTCGAATCCCGTCATCCGCTCGAGGGTCTCGACCCATGGTGGAGTGGCCGAGTGGTGAGGCAACGGCCTGCAAAGCCGTGCACACGGGTTCGATTCCCGTCTCCACCTCGCTAGTGCATCGGTTGTGAAGGCCGATGCGAGGACATGCGCGATTAGCTCAGCGGGAGAGCGCTTCCCTGACACGGAAGAGGTCACTGGTTCAATCCCAGTATCGCGCACCACAGTCAGAACAAAGGACCCCCTTTCGAGGGGGTCCTTTTTTGTGGCTTACCCAGTCTCGGTGGTGATTCACGCCATAGAAGTGCACAGTGGAGACGACGCACACACTTCGATGGAAGGACACTCACGTGTCGGACGATGCTCGCAGTGCACCCACGGACGAAACACCCACCGACACGGCCGGCCCCGGTAACGCGACCGACAGCGAAGAGCCTCAGGTCGACGACGCCACACTCGAAGAAGCGAAGAAATCGGTCGAGGGACTCGACGACCGATACCGACCCGGCGCTCGGCCCACTGTGGCTCTCCCCGGAACCAACGGCACCGTCGCGGGTACAGCCTTTGCCGACATGGTCGACGACAACGGTGAGATGGTGGATGCCGACGATCAGGATGCATCCGACAGCTCCGAAACAGACAGCACGGACACCGATCACGCCGGCAGCGACGAAAAGGTAACGTCCTCGACCGATGGCTGAACACGACGTTCCCGACGCCCCCGCCGACATCGAACTCGGCGGGGGCGTCGCGTTTCTTCACACGCCGCCGATCCCGTCGCGCGGAGGGCTCGCTCTCACTCACGGTGCGGGCGGCAACTGCGGGTCGGTGCTCCTACAGAACATTGCGTCGATGTGGGCGGCGGCCGGCTTCACGGTCTTGCGGTTCGACCTCCCGTTCCGAGTCCGCAAGGCCAAGGGTCCTCCGCATCCCTCCCGTTCCGAGGAGGACCGGATGGGGATCGCCGCGGCCGTCGATCGACTGCGTGCGGAAACCGACGGGTTCGTCGTGTTCGGCGGGCATTCGTACGGCGGCAGGCAGGGATCGATGATCGCGTCGGAGCAGCCGGGTCTCGTGGACGGTCTGGTGCTGACGTCCTATCCCCTGCACCCACCGGGAAAGCCCGACAAGCTTCGGACCCACCATCTGCCCGACCTACGTACCCCCACTGTTGTGCTGCACGGCACCAGGGATCCGTTCGCTACCACCGAAGAACTCGGGGCGGCGTTCGCTCTGGTTCCCGCGCCCACACTGCTGATCGACATCGACGGTGCAGGCCACGATCTCGCACCGGCGAAGTACGACGCAGCGCAGCGGACTCTCGATGCTGCTGTCTCACTGTTCGAGTCGCTGCCCGCCGATCCGTCGGGCGTCGTCCCGCTCTTCGACCCGTCACGCTGAAGTGGTGTACTGACGTTATGCCGACCTGGGGATGGTTCATCGTTGCGCTGGTCCTCGTCGATACCGCGGTGCTCGCGGCCTGGTTCCTCGCGCGTCGAAAGCCGGACAGATCGCGTGCCACGTCCCAGAGCCTGAAGCTGGTAGGACTGGACGACGGTGCGCGAGCAGAAATTCACCGATTGTTGGCCGCCGACAAGAAGATTCAGGCCATCAAGGTTTTCCGTGATCGAACCGGTGCCGGATTGCTCGATGCCAAGAACGCAATCGAGACGATGCAACGCGGAGCACCGTTTCCTCCCCCGTCGACCATTCTCGATGCAGCGAGTTCGGGTCCCGTGCGATGGGACGACCTCCTCCCCCGACTGACGGCACTCAAATCGGAAGGCAAAGCGATTGCGGCGATCAAGCTGCTGCGCGATCGAACAGGACTGTCGTTGCGGGACGCGAAGAATGCCGTCGATCAGCTGTGAGCGTTCGTGAGGCGGGCCCGGCGGATGCGCACCGAGTCGCCGATCTGGCCGCACTGACCTTCCCCTTGGCCTGCCCACCGGGAACGCAACCCGGCGATATCGAGACTTTCATCTCGAACGTGTTGTCGGCCAAGCACTTCGAGACGTACATCGCCGACCCGAACAGGACCGTACTGCTCGACGAGTCGGCCGAGGCACAGGTACTCGGATACGCGATGCTGGTGTTCGGCACTCCCACCGACTCCGGCATCCGCTCGGCGCTGTCCCACGAGCCGACGGTAGAGATCAGCAAGCTGTACGTCCGACCCACCGAACACGGCGGCGGAGTCGCAGCGCGCCTGATGACGTCGGCGCTGGACAGTGCTCGTCGGCATGGCTGCCGAGGGGCGTGGCTGGGCGTCAACCAACAGAACGTCCGCGCCCAGAAGTTCTATGCCAAGTACGGATTCGAGACAGTCGGCACCAAGACGTTCGTCGTCGGCGACCGGACGCACGACGACTACGTCATGCAGGTGCAGCTCTGAGCCTGCCGCGACCGAGGCAGGTCAGCCGACGGCAGCGAAACGAGACAGTGCGAGCAGACGGGACGTCGCACGGAGGTACTTCTTCCGGTAACCACCCGCGAGCATCTCCTCGGTGAAGATCTCGTCGAGCTTGCCACCCGAGGCCGTCACCGGAATACCCGCGTCGTACAGGCGGTCGGCGAGGACGACCAGTCGCAACGCAATTGCCTGATCGGAAGCCGGGTGCACGTTCTTCAGGAACACCGCGGGAATACCGTCCAACAATTTGCCGTAGCGCGACGGGTGCAGCGTGCTCAGGTGCGCCAGCAGGTCGTCGAAGTCGTCCAGGGTCGCGCCCTCGATACCGTCGGCACGCTCGACGAGCTCGGCCTCCGACGTCGGCTCCGGGGCCGGCGGCAGATCGCGGTGCCGGTAATCGGGACCGTCGACGCGGACGGACTCGAAGATCGAACCGAGCTTCTTGATCTCCCGCAGGAAGTCCTCGGCCGCGAAGCGGCCTTCGCCGAGCTGGCCGGGCAGGGTGTTCGACGTCGCCACGATGGACACGCCGCGCTGCGAGAGCTCCGACAGCAGTCGCGAGACCAACATCGTGTCGCCCGGATCGTCGAGCTCGAACTCGTCGATGCACAGAACACTGTGGTTCGAGAGCTCTTCGAGAGCCTTGTTGAAGCCCAATGCACCGACGACGTGCGTCAACTCCACGAACGTGCCGAACGCCTTCGGTTCGGGGACGCTGTGATAGATCGAGGCCAGCAAGTGGGTCTTACCGACGCCGAAGCCGCCGTCGAGGTAGAGCCCCGCACCGGTGGCCGGGGTCTTCTTACCGAACAGTCCGCGCTTGCCCTTGCCGCGAATCTTCTGCACCTTGTTCGCGAATTCCTCGGCTTTCGCGACTGCAGCGGCCTGCGTCGGCTCCTTGGGATCGGGAATGTACGAGGAGAAGCTGACGTCGTCGAACATCGCCGGCGGAACCATCTGCGCGATCAGCTGATCGGAGGGGACCACGGGATTTCGGTCGACAAGGCGTGCGGGCATTGATCGAGCGTAACGACGTGGTCTCATGTGACTCATGCAGCTTCTCGATATTGGGACCTACTTCACATCGGAGCAGGCCGCCGCAGCGCTCCCCGCCGTCGGAACCGAAGTGGACGACGACGGTCTGCGATCGCTGTATGCCTACCCGACCGATGTGGGCCGACCGTGGATCCGTACCAACTTCGTCTCCAGTATCGACGGGTCCGTCACCTCCGACGGTGCCTCGGCCGGGCTGGGCACCCCGGCAGACACCCGGTTGTTCGGCATCCTGCGAGAGCTGTGCGATGCGGTGCTCGTCGGCGCCGGCACCGTGCGCGGAGAGAACTACGGCGGGGTCGCCCTGTCTCCCGATGTCATCGCTCGCCGGCAGGCGAACGGTCAGGAATCGGTGCCGACCATCGTGGTCGTCACCGCCTCCGGCTCCATCGATGCGCGGTCTCGCCTACTGACGGACACAGCGGTGATGCCGGTGGTGTTCACGTCCGCCGCGGCGGACCGCTCTGCGGTGGGCGAACTCCGGACGGCCGGGGCGACGGTGCTCGAAGCGTCCGGCGAATCGGTGTCGACCACCGACATTCTCGAGTCTCTGTCCCAGCTCGGGTTCGGTCGCGTGCTGTGCGAGGGCGGACCAGGACTGTTCGGTCAGCTGGTGTCCGACGGGGCGGCGGACGACGTGTGCCTGACGATCTCACCGAAGGTGATCAGTGGGCCTGCCGGCCGCATCGCCCATGCCGCACACGCTGCCGATACGTCCATGCAGCGCGCACTCGTGCTCGGCGACACCGACGGCACGCTGTTGACCCGCTGGGTGCGGCCGTGACGAGAGACGCGGGCGCGGCAGCGAAGCAAAAGTAGATAGCCTCGCACCGTGACGCAGAAACGTTCGTTGCTCGCCGCAGTACTCCTCGTCGCCACGGTCTGCGCGGCCTGTGGAGGCGGCCCGTCGATCCGTCCCGAAGTGGCGGTGGAGCAGCGCTCGCCCGGTCAGCCCGCCGAGTCGTCGCCCGAAACCCCGCCCGAACCGGCTGCACTCGCTGTTCCGACCACCGACCTCGATTGGTCCGAGTGCACCTCGGCCACCCTCGGAATGTTCGGGCTCACCGCCACCACGCCGGGCCTGACGCTCGAATGCGGTGAGTACGAGGCCGATGTCGACGCCAGCGGTCAGATGTTCGGCACCTTCGCCGTCGGGGCGCTTCGGGCCACGCTCGACCGGACACCCGTCGATGCCGGGCCCCTGGTGTTCACGTCCGGTTCGGATCGTTCGTCCATCGCAACCTTGGCCACGATGGCCGCCGGCCCACTCGCCACGCTGCTCGAGGCACATCCGATCGTTGCCGTGGATCGCCGCGGCATCGGACGCTCGACGGCCGTGGACTGCATCGACGACACACCCCAGGCGCCTACCAAGGCTGCCGTCGATGCCCTGGGACAGTTCTCCAGATCCGACTCGGACTCCGTCGACCGCGCGGTCGACGCCGGACGAGACGCCACCATCGAATGCACCGACACCCTGCAGCCGCAGGAACTCGCCTTCGGCACCGGGTACGCCGCGGACGATCTCGATCGGCTTCGCCAGTTGTGGGGCGTGGACCGGATCGGCCTGATCGGAGCGGGGAACGGTTCTCTCACCGCCATGGCCTACGCCGCGAAGTTTCCCGACAACGTCGCGCGCCTGATCCTCGATTCGCCGACGGGCGTCAACGCCGACCAGGCAACGCTCGCCGAGCAGCGAACTCAGGGCAAGGAAGCGGCGTTCGCTGCCTTCGCGCAGCGTTGCGTCGCGCTGAACTGCTCGCTCGGAAATGACCCGACGGCCGCAGTGGCACAGTTGATCAAGCGCGCCGCCGGCGGCGAGTTCGCACCGCTGTCCACACACGAAATTCTCGACGCGATCACCTTTGCGCTGGCCTCGACCGCGGGAGACGCGTCGACGCGGGCGAGAGATCTGTCCTCGACGCTCTCCGCTGCCGCCGCCTCCGACACGACTGCGCTCGCAGCGCTCGCCGAACGAGGCCGGGCGGCGTACAGCACCGACGGCCAGTTCGTCGCCCGCTGCACGGACGGGCAGCAGTGGCCCTCTCCGCAGGGCGTCCGCGACCTGGCACCGGGGTGGGCCGACCGCTACCCGATCTACGGAACCGACGCTGCCCTGACGGCATTGCTGTGCTCGTCCTGGCCGACAGCTCCCTCCGTCCCACTGCCCACCTCGCTGGACGTTCCGGTCCTGGTTCTGTCCAACGCCGGCGACCCGATCGTCGGCAACGGCAGCCTGTCCTCGGTCACCGGCCTGATCGGTGCGACCGGTGCCGCCGTCGCGTCGGCCGCCTGGCAGGGCAGCGGGCATCCGAGCATCGGCGGGTCGCAGTGCCTGCAGAGTGCTGCTGTCACCTACGCCCGAGACACGACGCTTCCGACCGACGGCACCGTCTGTCCGGCCTGACTCGACTCCTCGGAGGGTCGCGAAAGACACGGGCCCCGCGGGGTGTCCTGAACGGGCGCACCGACCGTCTCGGGTACCGTTCGCGGGTGTCACTTAGCTTTCTGGAGCCGCGTACCGGGCGGACCACCGCCGAAGTAATCAAGTACGCGCTCTGGCCGATCGCCATCATGACCGTCGTGCATCGGGTGGTGATCAGGGCGGTCAACGGCGATGTCACCAACGACTTCAACCCGGTGTACAACGCAGCTCTCGCGTTCCTCAACCGGCAGCCGGTGTACACCGCGAACTTCGATTCGGTCGATCCTCATTACCTGTACCAGCCGAGCGCGACGATGCTGCTCTCCCCCATCGCCATCATCGACCCGGAGCGCTCTCGCTGGCTGTTCATCCTTGCCAGCACCGTGGCCATCCTCGTCGCGCTGTACATCCTGCTGCGCATCTTCGGCTTCCGGTTGGACTCGGTGGCTGCACCCGCCCTGCTCCTGGCTGCCTTCGTCAGCGAGACGGTGACGAACACACTGGTGTTCACCAACTTCAACGGTTTCGTACTCCTCGGCGAAGTGGCGTTTCTCGGATTCCTGTTGCAGCGCAAGGATTTGTCCGCCGGTGTCGCGATGGGCTTGACCCTGGCGATCAAACCGATGCTCGCACCACTGCTGCTGCTCCCCCTGATGACGAGACAGTGGAAGGTGTTCATCACCTCGATCGCCATCCCGGTGGTGATGATGGCCATCGCCTGGCCGTTGTCCGTCGATCCCAAAGATTTCATCGATCGGACGCTGCCGTACCTGCTGCAGACGCGTGACTACTTCAACAGCGCTGTCGTCGGCAACGGCCGTTACTACGGAGTGCCCGAGTTCCTGACCCTCGGCATCCGCGCCGTCCTGGGCATCATGGTGTTGGTCTCGCTGTGGTTGCTCTACCGGTACTGCCGAGAAGATCGACTGTTCTTCTTCGCCACCACCTCCGGCCTGATCCTCACCGCGCACTGGCTGCTGGGCTCACTGGGCCAGATGTACTACTCGATGATGCTGTTCCCCTTGCTCATGACGGTGGTGCTCAGGAACTCGCTACTCCGGAACTGGCCGGCCTGGCTCGCGATCTACGGGTTCATGAACGCCGATCGTTGGTTGTCCGGACGGTGGATCGAAACCGGACGGGCCCTCGACTATCTCCGCACCACCTTCGGTTGGGCGCTGCTGATCGTCGTGATCTTCGGAGTGCTCGTCGGACGCTGGTTCGCCGCGAGAACAGAGGGACGGCTCGACGAGGGAATCGAGCCCAACTACCTATTACCGACCGCGTCACCAGCGAAAACGGCATAACCCGGCAAATCGTATTAGCGTGTCAGCATGAGTTCAGCAACAGACAACAATGCCGCTCCGGCCGTCCAGCTCACCGACGCGCAGTGGCGGGAGAAGCTGACACCCGAGGAGTACGCGGTTCTGCGTCAGGCCGGTACCGAGCGCCCGGGCGTCGGCGAATACACCGACACCACCACCGAAGGCATCTACGAGTGCCGCGCCTGCGGAGCCGAACTGTTCCGCAGCACCGAGAAGTTCGAATCGCATTGCGGATGGCCGTCTTTCTTCGACCCGGCCGACAGCGACGCCGTCATCCTGAAAGAGGACACCACCCTCGGTATGCGCCGCGTCGAAGTCGTCTGCCGCAACTGCCACAGCCACCTCGGCCACGTCTTCGAGGGCGAGGGCTACCCCACCCCGACCGACCAGCGGTACTGCATCAACTCGATTTCTCTGGTGCTCAAGCCTGCATCCTGATCGGTCCGGACATCCCGGGGATCGCCGCGCACTCGGCGAACCTGCGCTGAGGATGCGTCGAAACCGAGCCGCGAACTCCGGAGATTACCTCTGCTTGACCCGATCGTTAGGGTAGCTTCGGGGTTGTGGCCACGGTGATCAAGACCTTCTGGTGGCGCCAGGTGAAAATCACCGGCGTCACACCCAATTTCGGTGACGAATTGACGCCGGGACTGGTCGGAACATTGTTCGGGCAGAAGTGTTCCTGGCGTCGCGCGAAGCGCTGCGACATGATCGGGGCAGGTTCCACCCTGGAAATGGTCCAGCTCATGCAGGCCCGGAAGGGTCTCAAGGTCTGGGGCTCGGGTTTCATGCTCAGAGACGCCGCCCACGAACGAGACTTCAGCTACCCCGATTTCGACTTCTACGCGGTTCGCGGACATCTGTCGCTGGGACGCATCAAGTCCGAGCGCGAGGTCGCGGTCGGGGACCCCGGGCTGCTGGCGAACAAAGTCTATGCACGCTCCCCACGGGTACGCGGCCGGATCGGCCTCGTCTACCACTGGGTGCACAAGAAGGATCCCGTAGTGCGCTCGCTTGCGCGAGACAAGAGCGTCACGTTGATCGACCCGTCCAGAAAGCCGGCCAAGGTCATCGCCGACATCACTGCATGTGACTTCGTGATGTCGACGAGTCTGCACGGCTTGATCGTCGCTGACTCGTACGGCATCCCCAACGCGTGGATAAAGCTGCCGCAAGACATAGGCGGCAACGGATACAAATTCGCCGATTACTACTCTGCTTTCGACCGACAAGCTGTCCAGCATTCGTCGGACCTTGCGCGAGATCACGATCGAATGGCGCAGCTACAGCACGAATATCGGCCGGTCCCGAATCTGAAAGAAATTCAGGACAAGCTGATCGGGGCCTTTCCGTTCGCTCCGCCCCACACAGCTTGAATTCGACTGGCCGAAACCCGAGCCGGTCATCGTTCGCTCCCACACGATCGCTTTCGAGCGCCCTATTACGACGGTGCATACTGTGAGCATGCGCACTTTCACCTCACCAGAGCAGATCAAGGCGGCCGTCGGCGAAGAACTGGGAACCAGCGACTGGCTCCAGATCACCCAGGAACGGGTGAACACATTCGCCGACGCCACCGGCGACCACCAGTGGATCCACGTCGACGTCGAACGAGCGAAGAAAGAAAGCCCGTTCGGCGCTCCGATCGCTCACGGATTCCTGAGCCTGTCCCTGGTGTCGATGCTCAACTGGCAGATCTACACCATCGAGAACACCAAACTCGGAATCAACTACGGCTCCAACAAAGTTCGCTTCATCAACCCGGTCAAGGTCGGATCCCATGTCCGGTTGCGGACCACCCTCACCTCTGTCGAGGACGCGTCGGGCGGAGCGCTGCAGATCGTGACGACCGCAACGCTCGAGATCGAAGGCGAGGACAAGCCGGCCTTGGTTGCCGAAATCATCTCGCGGGTGGTGTTCTGACCGATCGTGTCACCGGTGGATCGAACGCAGTGATCGGCGGCAGCGGCGCGTCGTAGCGTTCGATCTCCACCAGCACGTGTTGCCCGGTGCACCCCCGCGAGAGCGACGACGACCCGACGTCGGCGGTGAGAACGTTCACGCTGCCGTGCACGCACATCGACCCTGGGTCGGCCCGGTCCAACGGGTCGTACCAGGCACCTGTCGACAACTGCACCACCGATTCCAGCATCCCCTCGTCGACGACCACCCCGGCCAGGCACGAACCGCGGTCGTTGAACACTCGCACCACATCGCCGTCCGACACTCCCCTGGCCTCCGCCGCACACGGATGCATTCGAATCGGCTCTCGGCCCTGAACCTTCGAATTCCGGCTCACCGCACCGTGATCGAGCTGACTGTGCAGCCTGGTGCGCGGCTGGTTGGCGATCAAGTGCAGAGGAAACTGCTCGGCCCGCGCCCCGCCGAGCCATTCCTGCGGCTCGAACCACATCGGGTGCCCGCGGCAATCCTCGTAATCGAACCCCGCGACCGTCGCCGAGAATATCTCGATCTTGCCGCTCGGTGTCCGCAGCGCGTTGCCGATCGGGTCCTGGCGAAAATCCTCCAGGAACGTCAACTCGTCCTCGGTCTTCATCCGGAACGAACCCTCACGCGTGAAGTCGTCGAATTCCGGGGTCTGCACGCCGTCTGCCCGCAGATACTCACGCCACTGCCCGTACATGTGCTCGAGCCATTGCTGTGACGTGCGCCCCTCGGTGAACTGCTGCCCCACAGCGAGTTTCATAGCGAGTTCTGCGAAAGTGTCGTAATCGTCGCGCGAATCGGCGAATCGCTCGGCGGCCGGTGCCATGGCCACGAGCAGTGGATCGTTGCGTGTGCAGCTCAGATCCGACCGTTCCAGCGATGTGGTCGACGGGACGACGACGTCTGCGTGCTTGGCCATCGGCGTCCAGTAGGGATCGTGGACGACGACGGTATCTGGCCTGCCGAGTGCCCGGCGCAATCGTCCCAGATCCTGGTGGTGATGAAACGGGTTGCCGCCCGCCCAATAGACCACTTTGATGTCGGGATAGACCAAACGTCGGCCGTCGTAGTCGAATTCGCGCCCGGGGTTGAGCAGCATGTCCGAGACAGCTGCGACCGGGATCAGATCGGCCACCGGATTGATTCCCTGCGGCAGTGTCGGCAACGGATACGGCACAGGAGCGAGGCCGGGCTCGTTCATCGAGCCGTATCCGTGTCCGAATCCCCCACCAGGCACGCCGATTTCGCCCAACATCGCTGCCAACGTGATGCCCATCCACGGAGCCTGTTCACCGTGCTGCGTACGTTGCAGGGACCACGTGACGGTCACCATCGTGCGTTTCGACGCCATGTCCCGTGCCAGCTCTGCGATTACGGACGGCTCGATACCGCAGATCTCCGACGCCCACTGCGGCGACTTGGCCACACCGTCCGAGACACCGAGAAGGTAGCGCTCGAACTCGGGGTAACCCTCGCAGTACTTCGCCAGAAACGCTGTGTCGTGCAGGTTTTCGTCGGCCAGGACGTATGCCAGAGCCAGCATCATCGCCACGTCGGTTCCGGGGCGTGGGGCGATCCACCGCGCCTCGCCCGACATGTCGTTGCGCAATGGACCGACGGTGACGATCTGCCCGCCGCGGGCGCGCATCGCGTCGAGCGAACCGACGGTCGGATGATCCGACGTACCACCGTGATTGATGCCGGTGTTCTTGACCGGAACACCGCCGAATGCGACCAGCAGTTCGGTGTGTTCGGCGATCACGGACCAGGATGTGGAGCGGGAGAACATCTTCCAGTGCGCGCCGAGCACGTGCGGCATGATGACGCCGGTCGCACCGAGCGAATAGCTGTGCACGGATCGCGTGTAGCCGCCGATGCAGTTCAGGAAGCGGTGTACCTGACTCTGCGCATGATGAAAGCGGCCGGCACTGGCCCAACCGTACGACCCGCCGTAGATGGCGTTGTTGCCGAATATGTCCACCACGCGGCGCAACTCGCGCGACAACAGGTCGGTGAGCTCGTCCCACGAGACGTCGACGAACTCCTCGCTACCGCGCCTGTCGGTGGGGCCGGGACCGTTCTCGAGCCAGCCCCTGCGTACCGCAGGCGACGTGACGCGGGATCGATGGGTCACCGAACCGACGAGGTTGCCCAGCACCGGGGAAGGATTACTGTCCGTCACCTGAGGATGAATCGCGGTGACGTCACGTCCGTCCGAGTCGGCGCGGAACATCCCCCAGTGGCCCATGTGCTGGACGCCGGTCACTCCGGTCATCGAATCCCGAACGCGCTCAACGCTGCCAGCAGTGCGTCGGGACGCTCGGCCGTCGGCACCGGATCGACGAGTGCGAAACTGCACCCGATCTCCTGTGCCGCGCCGTCGGCCTCGGCACTGTCGCCCACCATCAGCGTCCGCGCGGGCTCGACGCCGAGAGCGGCCACCGCATGTCGGAAGATCTCCGGTTGCGGTTTGACGTGCCCGACCTCGAACGAGAGCACGAATTCGTCGACGTACCGGGCTAGGCCCCGAGCAGTGAACGCAGGACGGATGTCGAAGGCAATGTTGCTCAGCACCCCGACGCGAATCGACCGTCCCGCCAATGTCGACAGTGCCGCTTCCGTGTCGGGATAGGGCGTCCAGGAGTCGGCGTCGATGACTCGTCCGTACACCGATTCGGCCTGTGCCTCGGCGGTGATGCCGGACTGCGCCAGAACGTGCAGATACGCCTGCCGATGCAGGGCCGGATCCAGATCGCGATGACGCCATGCGTGCCGAGTGGCGTCGTCGAACTCGACGGTCTCGCCGACCGGAGCGGTCATGCGTCGCATGAGCTCGGCGGCTCCGGCTCCGTCGACCGGAACGCCGTCGGCATCGTGCACACCGTCGAACCACGACGGCTCCTCTTCCAGTCGGAAGAGTGTGCCGGAGAAGTCGAAGAGAACGGCGTCGACGATGGGTGTGTCCGTCCCCGTCACGGTAGTGATTCGACGAGCGCGTCCACCTCGACCCGAGGGCCGGTGAAGAACGGCGTCTCCTCGCGCACGTGTCGGCGTGCCTCGGTGGCCCGGAGATCGCGCATCAGGTCCACGATGCGGTCGAGCTCGGGTGCCTCGAAAGCCAGGATCCACTCGTAGTCACCGAGCGCGAACGAGGGGACGGTGTTGGCGCGCACGTCCTTGTAGTCGCGCGCTGCCTTCCCGTGATCGGCGAGCATCGTCCGACGTTCCTCGTCGGGCAGCAGGTACCAGTCGATCGAGCGGACGAACGGGTACACGCAGATGTACGCGCCCGGATCCTCGCCCGCGATGAACGCAGGCACGTGGCTCTTGTTGAACTCGGCGGGGCGGTGCAGTGCGGTGTTGCTCCATACCGGCGTGCTCGCCTTGCCCAGCGCGGTGGTGCGCCGGAAGTCGGAGTACGTCGCCTGCAGGTCCTCGATGCGCTCGGCGTGCGTCCACACCATGAAGTCGGCATCGGCCCGCATGCCGGCGATGTCGTAGACGCCGCGCACGACGACACCCTTGTCCTCACGGCCCTCGAAGAATGCCCGGGCTTCCTTCGCAGCGGCCGCGCGGTCGTCGCCCAGAACCCCGGGTGTGACCTTGTAGACCGAGAACATCAAGTACCGAAGAGTCGAATTGAGCGCTGAGTAATCGAGGCGTGCCATGGCCCCTATCGTGCCACCTCGACCAGACGGGCGGCAGCGGTGGTGGCGGACGCAATACAGGCCGGTACCCCGACGCCGCGCTGCCACGCTCCGGTCACGGCGAGCCCGGCGAGTTCGGACACTCCGGATTCGATGGCGGCGACGCGGTCGAGGTGTCCGGGAGCGTACTGCGGCAATCCGCCCGGCCACCGCTGGACGGTCACTGCGAGCGGCCGAGTGTCGATACCCGCGACCGTCGACAGATCTGCGAGCGCAACGTCGATCGTGTCCTCGTCGGATCGCTGCGCGGCAGTGTCGTCGCCGAAACGCCCGAGCGAGGCTCGCAGCAGTACCGCCTCACGCTCGGCCAGGTGCGGCCACTTTCGACTGGACAGCGTGAACGCCTTCACGTCCAGCCCCGCGTCCGTCGCCACCAGAATTCCCGAATTCTGCGGCAGCTCGGTCGACGTCGGAAACGCCATCGCCACGACCGTCGACGACGCAAGTTCGATCTCACGGGCCGCGCGCGACGCGTCCGGTGCGAGGTCTGTGATGAGATCAGCCAGTATCGGTGCCGGTACCGCCAGCACGACCCCGTCGACCACACCCACCCGATCGACGAACCAGCCGCCCGACTCACGGCGGATCTCGCCGACGCTCGTCTCGCGCAGAACGCGAGCGTCGGTGGCTGTAACCAAAGCGTCGAGCAGCACCGCGTAGCCGTCCCGGAGTCCACCGAACACCGGCCCCGGGGACGGAGTCGGGAGTGCCTTCAGCACAGCCTCGGTCAGGTTCGCCGCGCCGTTGTCCAACGCAGCGGCCAGCGTCGGCAGCGCAGCACGGACACCGATGGAGCTCGCCGAACCGGAGTAGACCCCGCCGAGCAGTGGATCGACCGAACGGCTCACCACCTGGTTCCCGAAACGTGTGCCCACGAGATCGGCCACGCTGGCATCGGAGCCCCGGCCCCATCGAAACGGCCGCTCGGTCTCGGTGTCGATGATGTGCAGCTCGGACGGATCGACCAGCTCTCGGACGGACTCCGCCGACGATGGGATACCCATCAGGGTGCCCACCGGAAGTGGATGAGTGCGACCACCGGAGAAGACGAGCGGTCGCACCGTCGACGGGTGCACGAGCTGATCGGTGAGCCCCAGTTCCGCAAGCAGCGCGGGCACCTCCGGGCGGCGACCGATGAATGCCTCGGCACCGACATCGAGCGACTGATCGCCGACCGAGGTGGTGCGCAGGGTGCCGCCCACCCGGGACGATGCCTCGACGAGAGTGATCTCTGCGTCGGGCCCGCACGCCTGCCGCAAGCGATACGCCGCGACGAGGCCGGAAATTCCGCCGCCGACAACGGCGCAACGCCGGACGGTCACAACGAATGCACCAACGAGACGACGCGAGTCAGGATGTCGGGATCGGTATCGGGAAGCACGCCGTGGCCGAGATTGAACACGTGGCCGCGGGCACCGGCCGCGATCGCACGATCCGCCTCGGCGGCAATGCGTCGGACCTCGGCCTCGACTGCGTCCCAGCCCGCGAACAGCACTGCGGGATCGAGATTGCCTTGCAGGGCCTTGCCGTGGCCCACCCGGTGCACCGCATCGTCGAGCGGAATCCGCCAGTCGACCCCGACCACGTCGGCACCGGCCTCGCCCATGGCACCGAGCAGTTCTCCGGTACCGACCCCGAAGTGGATCTTCGGGACGCCGGCCGAGGACACGGCGTCGAACACTCGCGTCGAGTGCGGCAACACGTACTCGCGGTAATCGGCGAGCGAGAGTGCACCCGCCCAGGAGTCGAACACCTGAACGGCGTCGACGCCCGCAGCCAGCTGGGCCTGCAGAAAGGTGATCGTGGTGGAGGCCAAGGCGTCGAGCAAGGCATGCCACGTGGCCGGATCGGACCGCATCAGTGCTTTGGTCTTCTCGTGATTGCGGCTCGGACCACCCTCGACCAGGTAGGACGCAAGAGTGAAGGGTGCTCCGGCGAATCCGATCAGCGGAGTGCTTTCCAGCTCACGCGTGAGAATGCGGACGGCGTCGGCCACCGGCTGCACCTGGTCGGAGGTGAGGACGGGCAGAGCCGCGACGTCCGCAGCCGAACGCACCGGATGCGCAACCACCGGTCCGGTACCGGCGACGATGTCGAGATCGATGCCCGCGGCTTTGAGCGGAACCACGATGTCGGAGAAGAGGATCGCTGCGTCGACGTCGTGACGACGTACGGGCTGCAGGGTGATCTCGGCGACCAGATCGGGCCGGAAGCACGAGTCCAACATCCCGATGCCTGCACGGATCTTGCGGTATTCCGGGAGGGACCTGCCGGCCTGACGCATGAACCACACCGGCCGCCTCGACGTCGGTCGGCCGTCGATCGCGGCCAGAAACGGTGCCTCCGGAAGTTCTCGTCGGGCGGGGGCTGCGGTGTGCGATTCGGCGTTCATCACCGTCCATGCTGCCACGTGCGACAACCGCCGCTACCCTCGAGGGCGAGACACTCATCGCAGTTCAGGACACTCGGATCGTTCGACGGACGCTCGGCGCAGTTCGATCACGGCTCGGCGCGCCTCCATCGCAGGACAACGTGACGCGTCTAACGTCCGGTGACGTGACCGAGCACCGATCTGACGCCGAACCTGCGCCTTTCCGCGCCGCCATCGACGCGATGCATCGGGCGCAGGTACACCCGGCGATCGAAATCGGTCCGATTCGGCCGCCGCAGAGACTCGCTCCCTACAGCTATGCGATCGGTGCCGAGGTCAAGCACGCCGACTCCGAGCAGATCGACGAACAGAGCGACGGCGACGCGTTCGGCCGTCTGATCCTGTTGTACGACCCCGACGGTGCCGAGGCCTGGAACGGCACTCACCGCCTGGTCGCGTACATCCAGGCCGACGTGGACGAGTCCCTCGCCGACGATCCACTGCTCCCCGAGGTCGGCTGGAGTTGGCTGGTCGATGCCCTCGAATCGCGATCGGAACCGTTGAACGCGCTCGGCGGCACGGTCACCTCGACCAGCTCGGTTCGGTACGGCGACATCGCCGGCCCGCCGAAGGCTCACCAACTCGAACTTCGCGCGTCCTGGACGGCGACCTCGGAGGATCTCTCGACCCACGTCGAGGCGTTCTGCGAGGTGCTCGCCTACGCCGCGGGCCTGCCGCCCGCGGGCATCACCACCCTCGGGCAGCGCAGTTCCAGTCGGACATAGCAGTTCCAGTCGTACATAGTTGCCGGTCCGTTCGGCCCCAGGGCCTAGAGTCACATCTCATGTCAGCCGAGAGTTCCCCGGACGCCGCGTCGGATGTAGAAGCGAACGAGCCTGTCGCCGTTCCGTTGTTGGCCCCCGCTGACGGGGTTCCCGACGTCGTCGACACCGCCGATGCCGTTCGCGCAGCCGCAGAGGCACTTGCCGCAGGCCACGGGCCCCTCGCTGTCGACGCCGAGCGCGCGTCCGGCTTCCGCTACTCCCAACGTGCGTACCTCGTGCAGTTCCGCCGCCGCGGCGCAGGCACCGTGTTGCTCGACCCCATTCCCGTCACCGGCGACCTCGCACCCCTGGCCGAGGTCATCAACCCGCTCGAATGGGTATTGCACTCCGCGGACCAGGACCTGCCCGGTCTCGCCGAACTGGGGCTCGTCCCCGCCACGCTCTACGACACCGAACTCGCCGGCCGCCTGGCCGGATTCGACCGCGTCGGCCTCGGTGCGATAGTCGAGCGAACCCTCGGCCTGGCCCTGCAGAAGGGGCACGGCGCGGCCGACTGGTCCACCCGACCCCTCCCCGACACCTGGCTCAACTACGCCGCCCTCGACGTCGAAGTTCTGCTCGAGCTGCGAGACGCGATGGCCACCGAACTCGAGGCACAGGGCAAAACCGAGTGGGCAGCACAGGAATTCGCCCACATCCTCGCCCTCGGTCCGCCCAAACCGAAAACCGACAGATGGCGTCGGACATCGGGAATCCATGCGATCAAGTCACCACGAACGTTGGCTGCCGTCCGCGAATTGTGGACCACGCGAGACGAATTGGCGGCCAAGCGTGACGTAGCACCGAGCCGGGTCCTGCCCGACTCGGCGATCGTCGCCGCGGCGACGGCCGATCCGAAGTCCTCACGCGAACTCGAACAGCTACCGGTCTTCGGCGGCCCCCGTCAGCGTCGGTCCTCTCGGTTGTGGGCCTCGGCCCTGACCCGAGCACGGGCGCTGCCCAGCGCCGAATTGCCGTCGATGGCGGCATCGTTCGACGGGCCGCCACCGGTCAACCGATGGGCCCGCCGCGATCCGGACGCAGCGGCTCGACTCGCCGATGTGCGAGCGGCGATGACCGAGCTGAGCGAATCGGTGTCGGTACCGGTCGAGAACCTACTGATGCCGGATCTACTTCGGCGACTCGTATGGGATTGGCAGACTCCCGACGACGACGGCGTCGACCCAGGCGAGATGATCGACGCTCGGTTGACCGAGGGTGGGGCTCGGCCGTGGCAACGCTCGCTGGTGGTGCCGGTTCTGACGAAGGCACTGCACCCTTCCCAAGTTACCGACGGGTAATACCCGCTACAGTGGGTGGCGCGTCCGGGCACCCGGACGAGTCGTCCGCATCTGTCGGGAGGATCGAAAAGCGTGTCTGTACCCCCGTCCACCAGCTCACAGAGGAATGTCGTCTTCGTCGACGGCATCCGTACCCCGTTCGGCAAAGCAGGCCCCAAGGGCATGTACGCCGACACTCGCGCAGACGACCTCGTCGTCAAAGCGATACGCGAGCTTCTCCGCAAGAACCCCAACCTTCCTCCCGAGCGCATCGACGAGGTCGCGATCGCTGCGACCACACAGACCGGCGATCAGGGCCTGACAATCGGCCGGACCTCCGCTCTCCTGGCCGGGCTCCCCCGCAGCGTCCCGGGATTTGCGATCGACCGCATGTGCGCAGGTGCGATGACTTCGGTGACCACCACCGGATCGGGAATCGGATTCGGCCAGTACGACGTCGTCATCGCCGGCGGAGTCGAGCACATGGGCCGCCACCCGATGGGTGAGGGTGTCGACCCCAACCCGCGCTTCCTCGCCGACAAGCTCGTCGATCCCAGTGCACTGGTGATGGGCAACACCGCCGAGAACCTGCACGACCGGTTCCCGAGCATCACCAAGGACCGCACCGACGCCTACGCCGTCGCCAGCCAGAACAAGTACGACGCGGCCAAGAAAGCCGGCTACATCGCCGACACTCTCGTTCCGGTCGCCACCAAATCCGCCGCAGGATGGGGCCTGGCTACCGAGGACGAGCCACCTCGCCCCGGCACCACCGTCGACGATCTCGCCAAGCTCAAGACGCCGTTCCGGCCCGCAGGACGAGTGACCGCAGGCAATGCTGCCGGCCTCAACGACGGCGCCACCGCGGCGATCCTCGCCGGTGAGGACACCGCGCACGAGCTCGGCCTGAACATCGGGATGCGGATGGTCGGCTTCAGCTTCGCCGGCGTCGATCCCGCCGTCATGGGCATCGGCCCGGTTCCCGCAACCGAAAAGTTGCTCGGCCGAACCGGATTGAGCATCGACGACATCGGCCTGTTCGAGATCAACGAGGCCTTCGCCATCCAGGTTCTCGCCTTCCTCGAGCACTACGGCATCGCCGACGACGACCCCCGCGTCAACCAGTGGGGCGGTGCCATCGCGTGTGGCCACCCCCTCGCTTCCTCGGGCGTCCGCCTGATGACGCAGCTCAGCCGTCAGTTCGCCCAGCAACCCGACGTCCGCTACGGCCTGACGACCATGTGCATCGGTCTCGGCATGGGCGGCACCGTCATCTGGGAGAACCCCAACCACGCTGACTACTCAGGAGCCAAGGCATGAGTGACATCACGACGGCGTTCGAGGACGAGGTAGTCACGAACGCGTTCACCAAGATCGTGTCCGTGCCGGGGCTCGACGGCTCCATCGCACTGGTGACCCTGGACAACGGCTTCGATCACACCAAGCCGTCGACCTTCGGTCCCGGCGGACTCGCCAAGTTCGACGCCGCACTCGACGAAGCGTTCGCAGCGAACCCGGTGGCCATCGCCGTCACCGGCAAGCCGTTCATCTTCGCCGTCGGTGCCGACCTCAACGGTGTGCCGAACATCAAGAGCAAAGATGAGGCGCTGCAGATCGGACAGCTGGGCCACAAGGTCTTCCGCCGCCTGCGGGAGTCGACGGTTCCCACGTTCGCCTTCATCAACGGTGCCGCACTCGGCGGTGGCCTCGAAGTGGGACTGCACTCGCACTACCGCACCGTCGCGGAGAACGCCGCCGCGCTCGGCCTACCCGAGGCCTTCCTCGGCCTGGTACCGGGATGGGGCGGAACTCAGTTGCTGCCCAACATCATCGGGGCCTCGAACGCGGTCACCGTCGTCGTCGAGAACGCACTGAACCAGAACCGCGTCCTCAAGCCGCAGCAGGCACTCGACCTCGGCATCGCCGACGCCCTCTTCGGCGGAGCCGACTTCCTCGAGCAGTCTCTCGCGTGGGCCGCTCAGGTCATCAAGGGCGAGGTCGTCCCCCACCGTCCCGAGATCGACCGCGGGCAGGCCTGGGACGACGCCATCGCCCGTGCCAGGGGCATCGTGGCCGGCAAGACCGGCAATTTCGCACCGGGACCGGTCGCTGCCGTCGACCTGCTCGAGCTGGCCAAGAACACCGACATCACCGATTCCGCGTCTCTCGACAAGGCCTTCGCGGCCGAGGACGACGCGCTGTCGACGCTGTTGGTCAAGGACGAGTTGCGTGCCGGACTGTACGCCTTCGACTTGGTTCAGAAGCGCGCGAAGCGTCCCGCCGGTGCGCCCGACAAGTCGCTCGCGCGCAAGATCTCCGGTGTCGGCATCGTCGGTGCCGGTCTGATGGCCAGCCAGCTCGCGTTGCTGTTCGTGCGGCAGCTGAAGGTGCCGGTGATTCTCACCGATATCGATCAGGAGCGCATCGACAAGGGTGTCGGCTACGTTCACAGCGAGATCGACAAGTTGCTCGGCAAGAAGCGCCTGTCCCCCGACGCCGCAAATCGGTTGAAGGCGTTGGTGTCCGGATCGATCGACAAGTCCGCATTCGCGAACACCGACTTCGTCATCGAGGCCGTGTTCGAGAACCTGGACGTCAAGAAGAAGGTGTTCGCCGAGGTCGAGGAATTCGTCTCTGCCGAAACGATTCTCGCGACCAACACGTCTTCGCTGTCGATCACGAAGATGGCGGCCGATCTGAAGCACCCCGAGCGGGTCGTCGGTTTCCACTTCTTCAACCCCGTGGCCGTACTTCCGCTGCTCGAGGTCGTCAAGGGCGAGAAGACCGACGACGCTACTCTCGCAACGGCATTCGCGACGGCCAAGACCCTCAAGAAGTCGGCCGTGCTGTCGGCGGATCTCCCCGGATTCGTCTTCAACCGTCTCGTCACGCGCGCGTCGAACGAGATCATCAGCGCCATCGACGAGGGCACCCCGTTCGATGTGGCCGACGGCGCGGTGGGCGAACTCGGCATGCCGATGAGCCCGCTGACGTTGCTGGCGCTCGTCGGACCGGCCGTCGCTCTGCACACCGCGGAAACACTGGCCGAGGCGTACCCGGAGCGATTCAAGGACTCCGCCGGATTCCGTGCACTCGTCGAGGCGAAGAAGCCGGGTGTGTGGACCTACGGACCCGAGGGCCAGGTCGTCGACCCCGAGGTGGCAGCACTGTGGCCGCAGGGTGATTCACCGTCGACGGCCGAACAGGTTCTCGAGCGAACCCGTAACGCTTTCGCCGACGAGATCAAGATCATGCTCGACGAAGGGGTCGTTGCCGCGGCCCAGGACATCGATCTCTGCCTGCTGCTGGGCGGAGGCTTCGGATTCTGGAACGGCGGTATCACTCCGTACCTGGATCGCAGCGGAGCGTCCGAGGCAGCGACCGGTCAGCGCTTCCTCGCGCCCGGTGTAGCCAGCGTCTAGCTCTACCCGCCGAGTTCGAGGTTATGGACGGATTTCTCCGGATTTTCGTCCATAACCTCGAACTCGGCTTTTTCGTGTCGGGATAAGGTCTGACCCGATGAACAGCGAACGCAGTCGGTTGATCGGCATCGGCTATCGAATGCTGGGTTCCTACAGCGATGCCGAGGACGCAGCATCGGAAGCGCTGCTCCGCTGGTATCGACTCACCGACGCCGAACGTGACGCCATCGACGTCCCCCGTGCGTGGCTCACCCGCGTCGTCGGCCGCATCTGTCTGGACCTGCTCGGATCCGCCCGCGTACGCCGGGAACACTATGTGGGGCAATGGCTTCCCGAACCCGTCCGAGCCCTTGCGACCGGCGACGACGGCACATCGGACCCGGCCGACCGCGTCGCCCTCCACGAGTCCGTCGGCCTGGCGTTGCTCGTCGTTCTGGACTCACTGAGCCCGGCAGAACGTGTCGCGTTCGTGCTGCACGATGCATTCGCGATTCCATTCGACGACATCGCGAACGTTCTCGGTCGGACCCCCGCCGCCTGCCGCCAACTGGCCTCGGCCGCCCGGCGACGGGTGCACGACGATCGCCGCGGCCCCAGCGCTCCCGACACCCACGACCGCGTCGTCCGCGCTTTCGTGGCTGCCGCCGCCGGCGGAGATCTCGATGCGCTCGTCGCACTGCTCGCCCCCGACATCACCCTCGTCAGTGACGGCGGCGGACGAGTGTCGGCGGCCCGCAACCCGGTTCGCGGGGCCGATCGGGTCGCCCGCTTCGTTCTGGGTATCACCGTCAAGTCCACCGACCTCGACCGGTCGATCGAATCGGTCAACGGCCTGACCGGGATAGTCCTTCGCCGACACGGTGTGGTCACCGGTGTCATCGGTTTCCGCACCGACTCCGCCGTGGTCACCGACGTGTGGATCGTGCTCAACCCGGAGAAACTTCGACACTGGTCGTGACGGCCATACATTCTCGTGGGCTACGTCGTCAGTGCAGGTGAGGCCCGAACTCCTCGAGCCGATCGACCGAACAGGACAGGTGGACACACGATGAAGATCGCCGTAGCCGGTGGAACAGGAACCGTCGGAACGCATGTCGTCGACGTGGCGCGTGAGCGTGGGCACGAGGTCGTCGTGCTGTCGCGGTCGGCCGGTGTCGACCTCGTCGACGGGACCGACCTGTCCGACGCTCTGGCCGGCGTCGACGCCGTCGTCGATGTCGCGTCGACACAAACGGTCTCGGCGAAGGAATCGACGGCGTTCTTCTCCGCCGTCACCCGCAACCTGCTGGCGGCCGAGATCGAGGCCGGAGTCGGCCACCATGTGGCGCTGTCCATCGTGGGGATAGACAAGGCTCCGCACTCGTACTACGCCGGAAAAGTCGAGCAGGAGAACATGATCCGGTCCGGTTCGGTGCCGTGGACGATCCTGCGAGCCACTCAATTCCACGAATTCGCCGCTCAGATCCGTGCACGCGCGTCGTTCGGTCCGGTGAGCATCGTCCCGAAGATGGTCTCGCAACCGATCGCCGCCCGCGAGGTCGCCGATCGATTGATCGATCTGGCCGAGCACTCCCCCGCGGGCCGCGTTGCCGACCTCGGCGGGCCGAGACAAGAACGGATGGCCGAGATGGTGCGGCGCTATGCACATGCCATCGGTGCCCGTGGCGTGGTGCTCGAAGTTCCGGTCCCGGGGGCGTACGGCCGGGCGATGCGCGACGGAACGTTGGTCACCACGACCGGTTCGGATCACGGTTTCCAGACCTTCGATCAGTGGTCGGCCACCCAGGCGCGATAGCCACCTGCCGCCGAACTCGAAGCTATGGACGACTTACGGCTGTTTTCCGTCCGCAACTTCGAGTTCGACAGCGCAATATCGGACATTTCGCCTATTCCGCAATTGGATCGCTGCACGCCACGAATATCGAGGCGATTTCACTGACGCGCCGCCACTCCGAGGACGAAGATGGCGATGACCACCATGGACGCTGTTCACCCGAAAGCTGGTTCATGCCATGACGCAATCGACCGATCGGCACACCGCAAAGGTCATCGGAGTCACCATCGCCGCCGCTGTCGGCGGGTTTCTGTTCGGATTCGATTCGTCCGTCGTCAACGGTGCAGTCGACTCGATCCAGGAGAACTTCGCTCTGTCGTCGTTCGTCACGGGGTTCGCGGTCGCAATCGCGCTACTCGGGTGCGCGGTCGGAGCCTGGTTCGCCGGTCGCCTGGCCGACAGTTGGGGCCGCAAGAAGGTGATGCTGCTCGGCTCTGCGCTGTTCACCATTTCCTCGGTGGGGTCCGGGTTCGCCTTCAGCGTCCCCGATCTGATGTTGTGGAGGGTCCTCGGCGGGCTGGGTATCGGAATTGCGTCGGTGATCGCGCCCGCGTACATCTCGGAGATAGCACCGGCTCGCTATCGCGGTGGATTGGCATCGCTGCAGCAATTGGCAATCACCGTCGGAATCTTTGCCGCGCTGCTCTCGGATGCGGTTCTTCAGAACGCGGCAGGCGGACCGTCGAACGATCTGTGGTTCGGCCTCGAAGCGTGGCGGTGGATGTTCCTGGTCGGCGTCGCGCCCGCACTGGTCTACGGATTTCTCGCGACACTCATTCCAGAATCACCTCGGTACCTGGTGGGTAAACACCTCGACGAGGAAGCTGCGCGCATTCTGGGCGACATCACCGGCGAAGTGAACCCCGACGAACGCATCCGGGAAATTCGCCTGACTCTCCGGCGAGAATCCAAATCCTCGTTCGCCGATATCCGAGGACCCAAATTCGGTCTGCAGCCGATCGTGTGGGTCGGTATCACGATGGCGATTCTGCAGCAGTTCGTCGGAATCAACGCGATCTTCTACTATTCGACGACGCTGTGGAAGTCGGTGGGCTTCAGCGAGAATCAATCGTTCGTCACGTCGGTGATCACGTCCGTCATCAATGTGTCGATGACATTCGTCGCAATCTTGTTCGTCGATCGATTCGGTCGCCGAAATCTGTTGATGATCGGCTCGATCGGCATGTTCGTCGGTTTGGTCCTGGCCGCAGTCTCGTTCACGCAAGCCGTCGGAAGCGGCGACCAACTGGAATTGCCGTCGCCGTGGGGCCCGGTCGCGCTCGTCGGCGCAAATCTGTTCGTGGTCTTCTTCGCAGCAACATGGGGACCGATCATGTGGGTGATGCTCGGAGAGATGTTCCCCAATCGAATGCGTGCAGTGGCGTTGGGCATCAGTACCGCCGCGAACTGGATAGCGAATTTCGCCATCACATTGGCATTCCCGCCGTTGTCCGACACCATCGGGCTCGGCTTCATCTACTCGTTCTTCGCGCTGTTCGCTCTCCTTTCCTTCTTCTTCGTCAAATACAAGATCACCGAGACCAAGGGGATGGAACTCGAAGAGATGGGCGTCTGAATCGAGGTTGTCCGAACGACGGCGGGTCCGCGGTTCTCTCGACCGATAAGGCAGGGTGGGGATGCACTCTGTCGGTCGATCTGCCGTCGAAAGTAGGACATGAAGCTACGTATCGCATGCGCCGTGGGCGCCGTCGTGGTGTTCGGACTGAGCCTGCGCCTGCTGTTCGGCAGTACGTCGGCGCTCACCTCCGACATCGCCGAGTTCTACTCCGCGAACTCGACATCCATGGCGTTGCTGACCACGGGCCCGGTGATCTGCCTCGGTGTATTCGCCGCCACCGCACGCTATTTCGTGCGCCGGGTCCCTGTCACGCACGTTCTTGTGGTGTGCCTGTCCCTGGTGGCCGTCGGCACAGCTGTACGCGCGGTGCCGTCGTGGCCGATTCTCGTGGTCGGCACGCTCGTCGCGGCGGCGGGTATCGCGGTCGCGAATGTGTTGGGTCCGGTTTTCGTCCGTCTGGTGGTGCGGGAGTGGAGCCTGTCGGAACGACCCAGGGGCAGAGAGTGGAGTTCGATAGGTGAACCCGATACGGCGGCGGGGCGACGACTGGGGTTGTTGACCGGGGTGTTGACCGCTGTGATCAGTGCCAGTGCAGGAGTGGCGTCGGGAGTGTCCGTTCCGTTGGCCGAGGCCTTCGACGGTGGTTGGCGGATTGTTCTGGGGCTGTGGTCGATTCCGGTCGTGTTGGCCGCCGGATGTATGGCGATCTTCGGGCGAACGCTGTCGCGCGGGCTGTCGGTTGCCGGGTCGGCGACAGTCCCCGACGACGCTCCTCGGAGTCGCACGGGGGTTCTGACATCGCCCGTGGCGTGGTCGTTGACGGCATTCATGGGTTTGCAGTCGCTGATGGCGTATTCGATGATCGCGTGGTTACCGACGATCTTTCGTGATCGCGGGGTGGACGCGCGTGATGCCGGTCTGCTGTTGACGGCATTGTCGGTCAGCAGCGTGCTGACTGCATTGACGGTTCCGAGCCTCGCGACAAGGTTAGGGAATCAGAGCGCGTTGGCGGTCGCCGTGACGCTACCGACGTGCGTGGGCCTGCTGGGGATAGTGTCGTCGGCCGATTCCTGGGCCCTGGTGTGGGCGGTACTGCTCGGTTTGGGCCAGGGCGGGCAGTTGTCGCTCGCGCTGACGCTGATGAATCTGCGGGCCTCGAACGCCCGTGATGCTGCGTCGCTCAGTTCCATGGCGCAGACGGTCGGATACGTGCTGGCTGCTGCCGGTCCGCTGGTGTGCGGGGCCGTTCATTCGGCGACGCAGCGGTGGGAACCGTCGATTGTGTTTCTTCTGGTGGTGACGATCCCCATGGCTGCAGCAGGTGCGGTGGCCGGCCGCCGCGTCGTGGTCGGAAGCGAGGCGGAGCCGGCCGACGCCGTCAGAGGCTCTTGACCCAATGCGAAACTTGCTGCACCACGGTTTCGCAGGTGAGTCCGAACTCGTGGTGCAGTTGCTCCCGCGATGCGTGGTCCAGAAACCGTTGCGGCACACCGAGATCGCGGCAGGGCACGTCGACACCGGCACCGCGCAGCGCGGCCGAGAGCGTCGAACCTATCCCGCCGTGCAGGCCGCTGTCCTCGACGGTGACGACCAACCGGTAATCCTCGGCCATCTTGAGCAGCGACTGCGGGACCGGGAGCACCCAGCGTGGATCCACGACGGCAACCGAAATACCCTCTGCTTCCAGCTTTTTCGCGGCGTCGAGGGCGAGCGACCCGAACACTCCGACAGCAACGATCAGCACGTCGCCGGTGGCCTCGGACGGCTCGGTCAGCACGTCGAGTATTCCGTCCAACCTGCGCACCGCAGGCACCGTTTCGGTGACCGCGCCCTTCGGGAAGCGAAGTGCCGTAGGGCCGTCCGAGGTTGCGATCGCCTCGGCCAGCTCCTCTCGAAGAGTGGCGGCGTCTCGGGGCGCTGCCACCTTCATGCCCGGAACGATGCCGAGTAGAGACATGTCCCACATGCCGTTGTGGGACGCGCCGTCGGCACCGGTGACTCCCGCGCGGTCCAACACGATCGTGACGGGAAGACCCAACAGGGCGACGTCCATCAGCAGTTGATCGAACGCGCGGTTGAGGAACGTGGAGTAGATGGCGACTACGGGATGCATGCCGCCGAGCGCAAGCCCGGCGGCCGACGTCATCGCATGCTGCTCGGCGATACCGACGTCGAACATTCGGTCCGGAAACCGCACCCCGAACGCCGCGAGCCCGGTGGGCGCGGCCATTGCGGCGGTGATGGCCACGACGTCCTCGTTCTGCTCGCCCTGCTCGATGAGCGCCGCCGAGAACACCGACGTCCAATCCGGAGCCGATTTGGATCGGGCCAGGCCGGTCGCAGGATCGATGACGCCGGTGGCGTGCATCTGGTCGGCTACGTCGTTCTCGGCATGGATGTAGCCCATGCCCTTGCGCGTCACCGCATGCACGATGACCGGGCCGCCGTACGCCTTGGCTCTGCGCAGCGCGCATTCCATGGCGTGCTGGTCGTGACCGTCCACCGGGCCCAGGTACTTGATGCCGAGATCGGTGAACATGACCTGCGGGCTGATGGCGTCCTTCACTCCGGCCTTCATGCCGTGCAGCATCGTGTAGGCGGCGCGGCCGACGACGGGGATCCGTCGTACGATCCGGCGGCCGTTGTCGAGAATCTTCTCGTATCCCGGCTGCAGTCGCAGAGCTGCCAGGTGATCGGCCAGCCCGCCGATGGTCGGGGCGTACGAACGGCCGTTGTCGTTGACGACGATCACCAGCGACCGGTCTCGGCCGGCGGCGATGTTGTTGAGCGCCTCCCAGCACATACCGCCTGTCAGCGCGCCGTCACCGACCACAGCCACGACATGCCGGTCGGTCTCTCCCTTGAGGGCGAACGCTTTGGCCAACCCATCGGCATACGACAAGGATGCCGATGCGTGCGAGGACTCGACCCAGTCGTGTTCGCTCTCGACCCGAGACGGATAGCCGGACAGCCCGCCCTGCTTGCGGAGTGTGTCGAACATTCCGGCGCGTCCGGTGAGCATCTTGTGCACGTAGGCCTGGTGGCCCGTGTCGAAGATGACCGGATCACGCGGTGAGTCGAAGGTGCGGTGGATCGCCAGAGTCAGCTCCACCACTCCCAGATTGGGACCGAGGTGGCCCCCTGTTGCCGATACCTTCTCGACCAGGAAGGCGCGGATCTCGCGAGCCAGTTCGGCCAGCTCCGCACTATCGAGGTCGCGCAAGTCCTCGGGCGTCTGAATTCGCGCTAGGACACCCAACGAGATCGCTCCCTCCGGCCGGAAAACATATTCGAAAAACCAGTCTACGGAGTGGCTGCACCCAGCCGCCCCGTCCAGCATTGTCTCGCCGACACTACCGTCGAGTAGGCAGGTGCCCGGGGTCAGTCGCCCCTAACCTCGAATACGCTCGAAACGGACACCCGACATACAGTGTCGCCCATGAGCAACGTCGTCGATGCCATCCTGACCCGGGTTCACGAACTGTGCCGGGACGACGCGTCGGGACAGGTTGCCGACTACATCCCCGAACTCGCAGCCGTCACGCCGGACGGCTTCGGTATCGCCCTGACGACCACCGACGGCTACCTGTACGAAGTCGGCGACACGAGGATGCCGTTCACCATCCAATCCATCTCGAAACCCTTCACCTATGCACTCGCGCTGGCCGACCGCGGGCTCGACGTCGTCGCGGGCAAGATCGACGTCGAACCCTCGGGTGAGCCGTTCAACGAGATCAGCCTGGATGCCGTCACCGAGCGGCCCCGAAACCCGATGATCAACGCGGGTGCGATCACGTCCGCGTCGCTCATCGGCGGCCGCACCGCAGAGGAACGATTCGAGCGCATCCGAGCGTCGTATTCCCGGTACGCAGGAAGGTCTCTGAGCTTCAACGACGCGGTGTATCGATCCGAAGCGCGCACCGGACACCGCAATCGCGCCATCGGCTACATGCTGCGGTCCTTCGGCATCATCGACCACGATCCGGAGGCCGCCGTCGACCTGTACTTCCGCCAGTGCTCGATCGACGTCACGGCGGCTGATCTGGCCATGATGGCCGCCACGATGGCCAACAACGGAGTCAATCCCCACACCAAGGAGCGCGCCTTGGCACCCGCACTGGTCGAACGCGTGCTGTCGGTGATGACGACCTGTGGCATGTACGACGGCGCAGGCGACTGGGTGGCGCGGGTGGGTATGCCGGCCAAGAGTGGGGTCGGCGGCGGCATCCTGGCGGTGCTTCCCGGGCAGATGGGCATCGCCGTCTACTCCCCCCGCCTCGATTCGCACGGCAACAGCGTGCGCGGCGTTGCTGCCTGCCGAGAACTCTCCACCAGACTCGAATTGCACTTTCTGCACGTCACTCGGGCCGCGAAATCGTCGATTCGACGTCGGTACGTTCTCACCGAGGCACCGTCGCGAAAACGACGATCCGAGATCGAACAGGCCACACTCGCTGCAGTCGGCGACCGCGCGCGGGTCTACGAGTTGCACGGGGACCTGCTGTTCTCGGGAGCCGAGACAGCGGTCCGCGAGATCGGCAACCTCGACCGGAATCTCGATGCACTCGTCATCGACGTTCGTGGCGTCGACGAGGTGAGCGACATCGCCCGTTCGATGTTCGAGGACCTACGCCGCGATCTCGCCGACCACGGCTGTGTGGTGTGCCTGGTGGATCCCCGAGCCATCATGGGCCACACGACGTCGAGCCTGGACCCGAACGATCCGGCGGGCCGGGTGTACTCGAGTCTGAGCTCGGCCATCCAGTGGGCAGAGAACCTGCTGCTCGATCGGCACTGCTCCGGCGCGCGGCAACCGGCAGAGATCACTCCGGCCGAGCACCCGTTGCTCGCCGGTCTGTCCACCGAGCAATTCGACTCGGTGACTCCTTATCTGGAGAAACGTCACTACGCACGGGGCGACGTCATCGTTCACCGTGGTGCGCCTGCAGCGGGTCTGTTCTTGATCCTGCGCGGAGAAGTGACATCGACGGCCGTGTCCGCAGACGGGGGCACACACCGCATCACGACGCTCTCCCCCGGGATGAGCTTCGGCGAGATGCCGCTGCTGATGTCGGTGCCGTTCCTGCTGGACATGGTGGCCGAGACCCCGGTCGATCTGGTGGTCGTGTCGGTATCGCACTTCGAGGCACTGACACGGGACGCCCCGGAAGTGAAGCTGGCGCTACTGGAAAAACTGGCCAGCGGCGCGTACGGCCAGATGGCGTCCGTCGTCAAGACGCTCGGGCGGTTCGACATCGGCATCTGATCCGACTGTCGAACCGCCCGAGTGGACGTGCATGGCCCCTGATCAGGCGTCGAGCGTGATCATAGTGAGGACCTCGGTGGGCTGCGCCGAGCCGCCGGCAGGCTCGAGCGAGAACGCGAAGTTGGTCGACGCTCCCATGCCGTCCACCACGGTGCCGTCGCTCGACGTGAGCTGATCCTCGGTGACAACGCCGGCGGAGCGCGGCGCACCGTCGACGAACCACATCTGGTAGACCCGGCCCGACGGCGGCTCCGGGACACCGTCCAGAGTCACCACGACCGCATCTCGGCTCAGCGAGTACGACACCTTTGCAGTGCCGCCACCCGGGAACTCCGCAGACGCCTCACGAGCGTCGGGCGCTGCGACGATCTGCTCGGCCTGGGAAGGCTGCGGGTCCGAGCCCATGGTCTGCGTGACGACGACTACACCACCGACTGCGACGACGATCGCGGCAGCCGCGGACACCATCGAGTATCGCCACGTCTTGGAGCGCTCACGTCGGTGCCGGTGCAGCGGAGTGACGTTCGGCGGAAGTTCTCGGACCGTCGGCTCCTGATCGCTCGCGGCGACACGCGCCAGCACGGCCTCCCGCACGCGTCCGGGTGCGGGAGTCGCGTCTGCCGCCGCAGCCAACGCCAGCGTTTCGTGAATCTCACCCACGAGGATGTCGAATTGTGCCCGGGTCGTCTCGTCGACGCGGATTCGCTCGGATTCGATGGCGCGCCGCTCGGACTCGCTCATCGCGTGGAGGGCATAGACCTCCGCTTCGTCCAGCAGTCGTTGCCGTGACGCTTCACTCATTGCGGGATCACCCCCAGGCATGTCTTCAACTTGATCAATCCATCTCGTATGCGCGATTTGATCGTCGGCACGGCCACCCCGAGCCGTTCGGCAACCTCGCGATAGGTGTACCCGCTGTAATAAGCCATTCGTACCGACTCGCTCTGCGTATCGGTCAGAGTGTCGAGACAGGCCACGACCGCCTCCGATTCGAGCCGCTGGGTCACCGTCTCGAGTACCTCGTCGTGCTCGGGTGTGTGACTCACGGCACCGTACGCCGCCTCGCGGTCGGTACCCGACTGTTCGCTACGTACCCGATCGACCGCCCGGCGATGTGCCAGCGTCATGATCCACGCCAGCGGACTCCCCTGGCTCGGATCGTAATTCGGTGCCGCACGCCAGATCTGGAGGAACACCTCCTGCGCGGTCTCCTCGCTGTACCCCGGATCGCGAAGCACGCGCACCACCATCCCGTACACACGGGAGGACGTGGCGTCGTACAGCTCGGCGAAGGCCGACCGGTCGCCCTGGGCAACGGCGGCCATCAGGCGACGGAGACGGTCCGTCTCCTCGGCACGCAGATTCTTCAGCTGGGGGCTCGGTACTGCGCACACCGCATCCTCGACCGAGGTGCTGTCCTCGGACTCGGGCGGCGTTCGGTCACGGCCGGTGCCCGCAGATCCGGAAGCGTCGGAGAACGGCACGCTCATCGGACTGTCGTCCCAGCAGACGGGTTCATGATCGAGTTCATCGATCATGACACTAGTGGTCATGTAGCCCTCATATCGAAACCTCCGCGTTTTCCCGCCGCAGTACATATTCGGAACAAACACCCCGAGGGATGGTCCGCGAACGAAATTCGTTTGCGCAGAATTGGACCGGGCTTCATCCTGGGTGCGAGAATCGGACAAACGCGGGCAATCGGGCGGACAGCTCGATGGAGGGACGGACACGCATGACGGCCATCGAAACCCACGGGCTCGTCAAACATTTCGGCACCACCGCCGCAGTCGACGGCGTGGATCTGTCGATCCCGTCCGGCGGGGTGTACGGCGTACTCGGACCCAACGGGGCCGGGAAAACCACGACCATCCGGATGCTGGCGACACTTCTTCCGATAGACGGCGGCAGCGCACGAGTCCTGGGACACGACGTGGCAACCGAGCCGGAGGCCGTTCGCCGAAAAGTCTCTCTCACGGGTCAATTCGCCTCGCTCGACGAGGATCTGACCGGCACCGAGAATCTCGTTCTGCTGGCGCGGCTGCTCGGCTACTCACGTCCGGCCGCCCGAGCGCGCGCTGATCAACTGTTGACAGCATTCGACATCGCCGACGCCGGACCGCGACAGGTCAAGACCTACTCCGGTGGCATGCGCAGGCGCATCGACATCGCGGCGAGCATCATCGTCACCCCCGAGCTGATCTTTCTTGACGAACCCACCACCGGCCTGGACCCGCGCAGTCGCAATCACGTCTGGGAGATCGTCCGTGCACTGGTGGCAGGCGGCACGACGGTACTGCTGACGACGCAGTATCTCGACGAGGCCGACCACCTGGCCGGGCGCGTGGCGGTGATCGACCACGGCAAAGTCATCGCCGAGGGCACGACGGGCGAGCTGAAGGCATCGGTGGGATCGAACTCACTGCACCTGCGCGTGCTCGATGCCGGGCACCGGAATGCCGCGGCGAGAATCGTTCGAGATCTGGTCGGCAGCACCGTGACCGAGGACGCCGACCCGTTCACCGTGTCCGCACGACTGGACAATCCGGCGCAGGCGGCACCGATCCTTCCTGCTCTCGAATCCGCCGGAATCGCCATCGCATCCTTCACCCTCGGTCAGCCGAGTCTGGACGAGGTGTTCCTGGCGCTGACCGGGCACGACGCGGGAGCGGGAGTGGAGCCGGTGGGTGCGAAAAAAGCTGAAATCGACAACGGGGAGATCGCGTCATGACCACCGAGGCCCAACGATCCGCCCCACAGGCGTCGACGATCATCGATGTTCTCTCAGCCGCAGGTCCGAGGCCGGAGCGTCCGTCGTCGCTGTCGACCTCGCTGAGTTTCGGCTGGCGGGCGTTGCTGAAGATCAAGCACGTACCGGAGCAGTTGTTCGACGTGACGGCGTTTCCGATCATGTTCACGCTGTTGTTCACGTACCTGTTCGGTGGCGCTCTGGCCGGTTCGACCGACGCGTACATCCAGTTTCTGCTGCCGGGCATCCTGGTGCAGACCGTGGTGATGATCACGATGTACACCGGCGTGACGATGAACAAGGACATCGAGAAGGGTGTGTTCGACCGGTTCCGATCGTTGCCGATCTGGCGTCCGTCGCCGCTGGTCGGTGCGTTGCTGGGTGACGTCGTGCGCTACACGTTGGCGTCGGTGATCGTACTGATCTTGGGGCTGATTCTCGGTTTCCGGCCGCAAGGCGGGCTGCTCGGTGTGATCGCATCGATATTGCTGTTGCTCGTGTTCTCGTTCTGTCTGTCCTGGATCTGGACGATGATCGCCATGATCGTGCGCACCGAGGCAGCCGTGATGGGGATGTCGATGTTCATCCTGTTTCCGCTGACGTTCGCGAGCAACATCTTCGTCGACCCCAACACGATGCCGGGGTGGCTTCGTGCGTTCGTCGACGTCAACCCGGTCAGCTTTCTGGTGACGTCACTTCGAGGCCTGATGCAGGGCGATGTCGACACCGGCCAACTCGGAGTGACTCTGGTGCTGTCGGCGGCGATGCTGGCGATCTTCGGACCGATCACGATGCGGCTGTACAACCGCAAGTCCTGATCCGCGCCTCCCGGTGCAAGCGTCAGGATGCGGCGCGGGCTCGGTGTCGGCGGACTGCGTCCCGATTCGAGCACACGGTTCCGCAGTACCGCTGCCGTCCGGTACGTGAGGTGTCGGCGAAGGCGGTCGTGCAGTCGGCTGCGGCGCACCGATGGAGTCTGTCCATTCCGCGACCGGTCAAGTGCAGCGCGGTACCGACACCGACCAGTGCCCTGATGACGCCGCCCAACGCGATGTTGGGGTCGCGATAGTGCATGTGCCAGCCGTCGTCGGCATGGTTGGTCAGTCGCGGGTACGCGGATGCCTGCGCAAGGAGGGCGTTCAGGGCCTCGGCGCGCTCCTCGGCTGTCTCTGCATCCACCACGCGAGCCCACTCGCGGAGGAACTCGAGTGTGTCCGCGAGATCGGCGTCGGTGGCAGTCCAGTCGGGAACGAGGCCGGCGTCGATGCAGCGGGCCCCCAATTCGCTCGGCGACGTGGGGGGCCGGTTGAGGAGGTCGATGCCCAGTTTCACGGCATATTCTCCGTAAGGGTTGATGTGCACAAGACCATTACATCACAGTGGATGCATGGACATCGAACACAGCACACACTCCTGGACCACCCGCTCGATCCACGACACCAGCGAAGGCCTCGTCGGCTACCAGGGCTGCCACTGCGGAGCTCAACGCATCGTCTCGGTACCCGCGCAGACGTTCGCCCCGGTTGCCGAAGTGGATCACCCCAGCACGTTCGCCACCGCAGGCACCACCGTGTCGAGTGCATAGCCGATGGACAGCGCCGAGTTGGTGGCGTAGGACTTCGCGACTTCCGGGTCGTCGAACACGACGTAGCGGCCGTCCGCGACAGCCGGAATCCGTTGGAACAGCGGATTGTCGGTCACCTCGGACGGCGCCTTCTGGATGGGGAAGACGATCAGTACGTCGGCGTCGAGCAGGTCGAGCTCCTCCCCGGAAATCGGAACCGAGAAGCCGCGCGGCGGAAGAGAATCGATGGCCGGGCTGGTGACGAAGCCGAGCTTCTTCATGAACTCGAGTCGACTGTTCGACGAGATGTATGCGCCGTATCCGGTGCCGCTGTAGGCCCCGACCACCGCTGTCTTGCCGGCAAATTCCGGATGGGCAGCGGCCGCTGCATCGAAACGGTCGGCGATTCCTGCGAGCAGCGCGTCCCCTTCGGACTGCTTGCCGAGTGCCGTGGCCACCATCGTGACCTGCTGCTCGAGCGTTGTCAGGTAGTTGTCCGCCCCCGCCGGTATACCCACCGTCGGAGCAATGGCGGACAGCGTGGCGTACCGATCGGCATCACCGGAGCTCTTGGTGTCGAGGATCAGATCCGGCTCGAGCGCCGCGACCTGCTCGAACGACGGCTCCTGCGTCCCGATGATCTGCGGTGGTGCGTCGTAGAGCCCGGCCGCCCACGGACCGACGCCGTCGCCGCCGAAGGCGAGCCAGTCGCTCGCACCGACCGGTGAGACACCGAGCGCGAGTGCGGTTTCCGCGTCGCCCCAGCCGAGCGCGACGACGCGCTGCGGGGCACTGTCGACGGTCACGTCGCCGAACTCGGTATCGATCGTGACAGGGAACGCAGCCGCCGATCCGTCGGACGGCACCTCCGATCCGGGTCCGTCGTCCCCGCCCGACCCACACGAGACGACGGCGGTCAGGAACAGCAGGGCGACCGACACAGCACCGACGGTGCGACGAATTCTCACCCGAGAAACGGTACGTCAGACTCGCCAAGATTGGTGAGGCAACCCTATTTACGGACGAAGCGGCCGATACATTCGACGTGGCTGGTCAGAGGAAACGCGTCGAACGCGCGCACGTCCGTCAGCTCGTAACCGGCTGCCCGGTAGAGGCTCGCGTCCCGCGCGAACGATGCCGGATCGCAGCCGATGTGGACGATCGTGCGGGGAGACCGCGTCGCGAGACCTTCGATGACGTCGCGTCCGGCACCGGCTCGCGGCGGATCGAGTACCGCCACCGCCACCGATTCCGGCAACGAATCCATCGATCGCTCGACCCGGCCCGGCGCGAACGAGACCTGAGCAAGGTCGTGCAGCGCCGAACGCCCGTCCTCGGCGGCCCGGCGCGAGAACTCGACGCTGGTGACTCGTCCGCTCGATCCCACCCGCTCGGCGAGAGCCGCCGCGAACACGCCGACACCGCCGTAGAGATCCCATGCGCCGTCACCCGGCTCGGCGTCCGCCCAGTCGCGCACGACGTCGGTGTACACCTGGGCCGCTCCCTTGTGCGCCTGCCAGAAGCCGGTGGCATCGAGTGTCCACGGCCGCGCCGAGACGAATTCGGTGACGCGACCCGACCCGATGACAGCCTTTTCCGGCCTGGCCCGGGACGACGCCGCTCGACGCGCCGACGCACCGCGTCGGCCCGGAGACCGGCGTCCGGTTCGCGTCAACTGGGCCGGTGCCACCTCCACCACATGGCGTTCACCCGTACCGTCGAGGACCACCTGCAATTCGGCACCTGCGCGCCACTCACGGCCCGACAATCCGTCGAACGCAACCGGATCCATTTGCGGGCACGACAACTCCGTGACGATCGAACTGCTTCGATAGCGGTGGTAGCCGGGCCGTCCACCCGAATCCACTGCCAGCCGAACACGGGTCCGCCATCCGATGCCGTCGCCGGTGCCCGGCAACTCCTCGACCGGAACGTCCCGCTCGATGCCCGCGACGCGGCGCAGCTGTTCGGCGACGACGGAGGACTTGAGTCGACGACCGGCTTCGGGGGTCGCGTGAGAATAGTCGCAGCATCCCGAACCACCGGGCCCGGAGATGGGGCAGCGAGCGTCGATGCGGTCCGGAGACGCGGTGAGGATCTCGATCGCGTCGGCGCGGCAGAACGACCCACCGCGATCCTCGGTCACCTTGGCCATGACGCGTTCCCCCGGTAGCCCGTGGCGAACGAACACCACTCGACCTTCGTGACGGGCCACGCAGAACCCACCGTGTCCGGGAGCGCCCAGTTCGACGTCGAGCACCAGCCCGAACCAGTTCTCGGTCATTTGCCCGCCGGCGGTTCGTAGCCGCGACGCGATGCACCCGGCGCATTTCCGAGCACCTCGCGCCTGGCCTTCTCCGACGAGCGCAGCTGCCACGGAACGCTGGTGACCATCACGCCGGGTTGAAACAGCAGTCGGGACTTCAATCTCAGCGCACTCTGGTTGTGCAGGACCTGCTCCCACCAGTGACCGACGACGTACTCGGGGATGAAGACGGTCACCACATCACGTGGTGAGTCGCGTCGAACTCGTTTGACGTAGTCCAGAACCGGCTTGGTGACTTCGCGGTAGGGCGATTCGACGACCTTGAGGGGTACCGAGACGTCACTGGCCTCCCATTCACGCACCAATGCTCGGGTGTCCACCTCGTCGACGTTGACGGTGACGGCTTCGAGAGTGTCGGGCCTGGTCGCGCGTGCGTAGGCGAGAGCCCGCAGGGTCGGCATGTGCAGCTTGGACACCAGCACGATCGAGTGCGTGCGGCTGGGTAGTACGCCGTCCCACACCTCGTTCTCGAGCTCGCGCGCCACGGTGTCGTAGTGCTTTCTGATCATCCGCATCAGGATGAAGATGGCCACCATCGCCACGATCGCGATCCAGGCTCCGGCAGCGAACTTGGTGATCAACACGATCACGAGAACGGTCGCCGTCATGGCCAGACCGACGCTGTTGACCACCCGCGAGCGCTGCATCCTGCCGCGCTGCTCGCCATCGGTCTCGGTTCGGAGCAGGCGGGTCCAGTGCCGGATCATGCCGGTCTGGCTCAGGGTGAACGAGACGAACACACCCACGATGTAGAGCTGGATGAGCTTGGTGACCTCTGCTCCGAACACCACGACGAACACGATGGCTGCACCGGACAGGAACAGGATGCCGTTACTGAAGGCAAGGCGATCGCCGCGCGTGTGCAACTGTCGGGGTAGATACCGGTCCTGAGCGAGCACCGAGCCCAGCACGGGGAAGCCGTTGAATGCCGTGTTCGCGGCGAGTACCAGGATCAACGCCGTCACGGCGGTGATGAAGAAGAACCCAACGGGGAACCCGCTGAACACTGCCTCCGCCAACTGCGCGATCAACGTCTTCTGGTGGTAGCCATCCGGTGCCCCGATCAGCTGCGTCTCCGGGTCCATCGCGTACTTGATGCCGATCTTCTGCGCCAGCACGATGATGCCCATCAACAACGTGATGCCGATACCGCCGAGCAGCAACAGCGTGGTTGCCGCGTTGCGGGACTTGGGTTTCTCGAATGCAGGCACCCCGTTACTGATGGCCTCGACTCCGGTCAGCGCCGCGCAACCCGACGAGAACGCCCGCGCGACGAGGAACGCGAACGCAATCCCGTACAGATGCGAGTCCTCCGCTTTCAGATCGAACGTCGCCGACTCGGCGTGAATGTCGTCTCCGAGCACGTAGACCCGGAACAACCCGTAGCCCAACATCAGGAACATGCCGCCCATGAAGGCGTATGTGGGAATGGCGAACGCGGCACCCGACTCGCGGATACCGCGCAGATTGATCGACGTGATGAACACGATGGCCACCACCGCGAACAGCACCTTGTGCTGCGCGACGAAGGGTACGGCCGAACCGATGTTCGACGCGGCCGCCGAAATGGAGACCGCCACGGTCAGCACGTAGTCCACCAACAACGCACTACCCACGGTCAGACCCGCCGCAGGACCGAGGTTGGTGGTCGCGACCTCGTAATCACCACCGCCGGACGGGTAGGCGTGCACGTTCTGCCGGTAGCTGGCGACCACCACCGCCATCACGACACAGACCGCGAGACCGATCCACGGAGTGAACGTGAGCGCCGATATCCCGGCCACGGACAACACCAGGAAGATCTCTTCGGGTGCGTACGCAACCGAGGACATGGCGTCCGAGGCGAACACCGGTAGCGCGATTCGCTTGGGTAGCAAGGTATGACCGAGCTTGTCGCTGCGGAACGGCTTACCGAGAACCAGCCGCTTTGCGGCAGTCGAGACCTTGGACACGATCAGAAGCGTAGGCCGTCGGGTCGCCGGCGGCGCAACCACGCGCCCTTTGACTTCCATCCGATGCCCACCCACGGTCGAGCCGGTGACGAATCCCCGATACGTTGGTGCTCGCATGCACACGGTGGCAATGTCGTCGGCAGTGTTGGTCGGCAATCGAGATCGGGACGGAGCTGGGCGTTGTACGTAGTTGTGATGGGGTGTGGCCGTGTCGGCGCATCGCTGGCCGGAGCGCTCGAGCGCATCGGGCACGAGGTGGCGATCATCGACCGCGACGAAACCGCGTTTCTGCGCCTTGACCCCGACTTCGGCGGGCATCGAGTAGTCGGTATGGGATTCGACCGAGATGTGTTGGTGCGCGCCGGAATCGAGAAGGCGGAGGCATTCGCAGCCGTATCCTCCGGTGACAATTCCAACATCATCTCCGCGCGCGTCGCGCGCGAGACGTTCGGCGTCGAGAAGGTCGTCGCCAGGATCTACGACGCCAAACGCGCCGCCGTGTACGAGCGCCTCGGTATTCCGACCGTGGCCACCGTGCCGTGGGCGACCGACCGGTTTCTGCACAATCTTCTGCGGGACGACCCCACCACCAAGTGGCGAGATCCGTCCGGGAGCGTCGCGGTGGTGCTGCTCGACTTCCACGATGCGTGGATCGGCAAGAAATTATCGGTACTCGAGGATGCGACCCGGTCGCGGGCCGCGTTCGTCATCCGTTTCGGCACCGGACTGCTGCCCGACAAGCGCACCGTGATCCAGGCAGGCGACGAGGTGTACGTCGCTGCCGTCTCCGGGACCGTCGCCGAGGCCATCGCATTGGCCGGCAATCCGCCGCCGTCGGACGACTGATGCTCGCCCGTACGTTGTTCTCCTCCCCCATCGACCCGAACGGGAAGCCATGAAAGTCGCCATCGCCGGTGCCGGCGCAGTCGGCAGATCCATTGCACGCGAATTGATCCGAAGTGAGCACGAGGTGATGCTCCTCGAACGCAAACTCGACCACGTCGATCAGACCGCAGTACCCGAGGCCGAATGGGTGCTCGCGGACGCCTGCGAGTTGAGTCTGCTCGAGGCCGCCCATCTCGAGAACTACGACGTGGTGATCGCCGCTACCGGCGACGACAAAGCGAACCTGGTGCTCAGCTTGCTGGCCAAAACCGAGTTCGGCGTGAACCGCGTGGTGGCCCGGGTCAACGACCCCAGAAACGAATGGCTCTTCGATGCGGCCTGGGGTGTCGATGTCGCAGTCTCGACCCCGCGCATGCTGGCGTCACTGGTGGAGGAGGCCGTCTCGGTAGGCGATCTGGTCCACCTGATGACATTCCGCAAGGGACAGGCAAATCTCGTGGAGATCACTCTGCCCGAGAACACGCCCCTGGCGGGCAAGCCGGTACGCAAGCTCCAGCTACCGCGGGACGCAGCACTGGTGACGATTCTTCGCGGTGGCCGTGTCATCGTTCCGCAGCACGACGATCCGCTCGAAGGCGGTGACGAGTTGCTCTTCGTCGCGGCGAAAGAGGTGGAGGACGAACTACGTGCTGCGGTCGGTCTGACCTGACGGCAGCTCGTCGGCCTGTTCGTCGTTCGATGCGAGGTCGAGCGCTCGATCCGCTTGACGCACCGCCCACAGAGTCACCAGTAGGGCTACGCCGGTCAGGGGCCACCCCATCCCGATCCGTGCCACCGCGAGCCAGCCGGTCTGGTCCGAGTCGTAGAGCTGGGACTGAACGATGTAGCGCGCAGCGAACACCGACGCCCAGGCGATGGTGGCCACGTCGTAGTAACGAACCGCAGACCGCTCCCGACGCCACGACGTTCCCTTGCCGTTGAGGTAACCCCAGATGACGCCGACGAGCGGCCACCGGGCGAGTACCGACAGCACGAACGCCCCGCCGTAGACGAGTGATGTATAGATGCCGAACAGGAAGTAGCCCTTGGCGTCCCCGGTGCGGTACGCGATGAAAGCGCAGATGCCGACGCCGAAGAATCCGGAGATGGCCGGTTGTATCGGGCTGCGGCGTACCAGCCGCCACACCAGAACGGCCGCGGCGACACCCAACGCAGCCCACAGAGCGACCGACAGGCCGAAGTAGCTGTTGAACGGGACGAAGACGACCACGGGCAGTGTGGAATATACCAATCCGCTCACACCGCCGAGCTGCTCGAGCACGGTGGGGGCGGCGGTCTTCACGGCGTCCGGCGTCGACGTGTCGGGTACCGGTTCCGGCATGTTCGACGTTCTCGGGTGCGGCACTGCATCGTCGCTGTTCGTCACGAGAACGAGAGTGCCATACCGGGGACGATCAGTTGTCGTCGCGCAGTTCGTAGTACGGGTTGTAGACGATCTTGCGTCCATCGCGTTCGCCGACCCGGCCACGCACCAGGACCGTCTTGCCCGGCTCGATTCCGGCAATCTTGCGCCGGCCGATCCACAGGAGAGTCACTGTGTCGGTGCCGTCGAAGAACTCCGCTTCGATGTTGGCGTTCGCGGCCTTGGAACACGCTTCGACGCTGCGTAGACGACCCAACATCGTGACCTCTTCGCCACGCGAGCAATCGCAGGCGCGTCGGGCTCCGGACGCTTCGGAGGATTCGGCCATCTCCTCGGCGTCGAGCTGATCGATGTCCTCGGTCAACTTTCGCGTCAAACGGCGAAAGTATCCTGCGGCAGCGGGTGCCATTGTGCGCTCCTGCGGGTGGGGGTCGTCTCGCAGCTCCACTCCTGGGAGCAGTTGCGGCGACCTGGGAGTTTCCCTCGTCATAGCTGGTACTTCGCCACTGTAGACCCGATCCGGCGCGCTGACCAACCACCGCCACGCCGTCGAACGGGGGCGTGCACAATCGTCTCGTGCACACCCGATTCAAGACCTCCACCGCGATCGTTCTACCGGGGACGGGATCGGACGCGCAGTTCGCACAGGAGGCATTCGGGCAGGCGTTCGACGTTGTGGGATTGGCCACTGTCGCCGTGGAACCCGACCCGACCGGCGTGGTGGGGAGCTATCTCGGTGCACTCGACGAGGCTGTACGCGCGCACGGTCCCGTCGTGGTCGCCGGAATCTCACTGGGTGCAGCCGTCGCGGCGCACTGGGCCGAACGCAACCGCTCGAGTGTCGTCGCGTTGGCGCTGGCGCTGCCGGCGTGGACGGGCGATCCCACCGGCTCACCGGCTGCACTGAGTGCACGGTTCACGGCTGGGTCGCTTCGCGAACACGGGCTCGACAGCGTCACGGGGACCATGGCCGAGTCGAGCCCAGAATGGCTCGCGCGCACCCTGGCGCGATCCTGGGCGTCGCAGTGGCCGGCGCTCCCCCGCGCGTTGGACGAGGCGGCCTCGTACCGAGGCCCGGAGTTGGACCGTCTCGCGCGGATCGACGCGCCGACCGTCGTGGTCGGCGCGGTGGACGACCCGGTGCATCCGATCGCGGTTGCGGAGCAGTGGGCTCGCGCCCTGCCGAGAGGCGTACTGCGGACCGTGACTTTGACGGACATCGGACTCGACCCGGGGGTCCTGGGCCGAGAAGCCGTCGACGCTCTGACCGCGGCGCACGACGTCTGACGCCGATCAGCCCCCCAGTTGCTGAATCGCCGATCCGGACGCTCCGCGGCGCGGAGCGCGCTCGGCACCGGGTTGTTCGGCGTTCGGTTGCGGAGTCGACTGCTGCTGCGCCGCATCGGTGTTCGCATCAGGGGCGGTGGGCTGCGCCGGCGCGGCCTGCTGCGCTGCTTGCTGCTGCGCGGCAGCCGCCAGTTGCTCGGCCAATACCTGCGGCAGAACCACCGGCAACGGAGTACGCACCGGGTGTGGATCGGTGCCGCGGTCGACGACGGTCAGTCGAAGAATCGAGTGCGCGAGCTGGACCAGGGGCTGGCCCTCCGCCACCGCGCCCGACGGCCCGGCGAGGACGCATCGAACCATCCAGCGATACCCGTCGACACCGATGAAGCGCAGATCGGCGTTGGCGGTGACACCGACCAACTCGCGGCCCCACGGTCCGGTCTCCACGGTCGTCTCGGCCTTGTCGTTGCGGAGCGATGTCGCCAGATCGGCCGCCACCTCGCGCCACTGCCCCGGAGACTTCGGGGCAGCGTAGGCGGCGATGGTGATGCGCCCGAACTGGGTGACGATGTGTACTGCCTGCGGGCTGCCCGCCTGAGACATCTCGACCTGCAGTTGCCCGCCCTCGGGGAGAGGGATCAACACAGAGCCGAGATCCAGCCGGTTCGCCGCGACGCTCTCGCGATCCTCGTCCAGATCACCGAGATCGTGGGGCCCCTCGACGGTGGTGTCCGCGGTCGCATCGTCGTTGTCGTCGTCGCGGCCGTCGACGAATGGCTCCGCGCTGGACGCGGAGGCACTGCCGGCGTCGTTCTTCTTACGCCGTCCGAACATGTTCAGCTCTCTTCTTCTCGGTTGCATTCAGTTCGCTGTACACCGACGACCGTCGCGACAGACGCACTACGTAGGACGTCACTGCACCAGACTCGCATGTCCGCCGGTCGAGCCGTGACCGCCGTCCCCTCGAACGGTGTCGTCGAGTCGATCCACTTCGACGAACTCGACCAATTCGACGCGCTGCACCACCAACTGAGCGATTCGATCGCCGCGATCGAGCACGATGGGCGTCCGGAGATCGTGGTTGATCAAGCAGACCTTGATCTCCCCGCGGTATCCAGCGTCGATGGTGCCAGGGGTGTTGACGACCGACAGTCCCGATTTGGCCGCCAGGCCCGAGCGCGGGTGGATCAGCCCCACCATCCCGAGGGGCAGGGCCACCGCAATCCCCGTGCCCACGAGAACCCGTTCGCCCGGAGCGATCGTCACTGGCGCGGTGATCCGCAGATCCACACCCGCGTCACCCTCGTGCGCACGCGTGGGAACCGGTAGATCTGGGTCCAACCGGCGAAGTCGAACCTCCCCGGGGCGGTCCGGGGGCACCTCGAGCTGGTCGCCGGAAAGCGTGTTGCGGGACTCGATGACTTCGTCACTCACGTCGAACGAGACTACGCTGATCTGCTTCGCCGTCGGCGCGGCGACTACCCTGGGTGGGGTGACTGCAGATCGACAGGCCGATCGGGCGAACCCCGAGTCCGACGACCCCACCTCGCGTGCCGGTTCCCCCGGCTCGGAGTCGGTGCTCTACGCCGAACGACTGTGGGTACCCCTCTGGTGGTGGGTGGCCGGCGCAGCGCTGGCGGTACTACTCGCAGCGGAGGTACACATGGGTGCCCCCGGTGTTCGCGCCTGGCTGCCCTACGTGTTGCTCCTGCCCCTGGTCGCCTGGGCTCTGGTGGCGTTCAGCAGGTTACGTGTGCAGGTGGTGGCCACCGATCCGAGCTCTGACTCGACCGGGTCGTCGTCCGCTGGCCTCGAACTACGGGTCGGCAAAGCGCATCTGCCTCTCGATGTCGCGTCCAAGGCAGCCGTGGTGCCCGCGACAGCAAAAAGTGCGGCGCTGGGAAGGCAGCTGGACCCGCTTGCCTTCGTACAGCACCGCACCTGGGTGAAACAGATGGTGATCGTCGTACTGGACGACCCGGACGACCCGACGCCCTACTGGTTGATCAGCACCAAGCGGCCGGAGAATCTACTCGCCGTGCTCAGTGCCCACGGCGTGGAAGCCCGCTGACCCAGCCGTCGGACTCTCGCTGCGAAACCTCACTGCCCGGCCGCTCGGCCGGGCATCGGCTGCCCTCGATCAGGGTCTGCCGTCGATCAGGCAGCGCAGTCCCGGCACATGAGGACACCGTTGGCATCGCTGGCCAGTCGACTGCGGTGGTGCACCAGGAAGCAGCTCGAACAGGTGAATTCGTCCGCCTGCTTGGGAACCACCCGGACCGAAAGCTCTTCGCCGGACAGGTCGGCACCCGGGAGCTCGAAGGACTCGGCGGTGTCTGACTCGTCCACATCGACGACTGCGGACTGCGCCTCGTTGCGGCGAGCCTTCAGTTCTTCGAGAGAGTCCTCCGAGACGTCGTCGGATTCTGTTCTTCTCGGAGCGTCGTAATCGGTTGCCATTGTTCTCGTAACCCCTCATCTTCGTGCGTGTGTGTGGTGGAAGCTGCCGGTGTGGTCGGCTTGTGGCCGTCGGCTGTGAAGAGGGCGCTTGCTCGCTCCCACCGATTTGATTCTCGATCGAACAGGTTCATCACGCGGTGCCGGAAACTACACCGGGTAGTTCCCGAATTCCGCCGGTTGAAACTCGATCGAGATTTCGCTCACCTGATCGACGATTCATCGGCAGCTTTCTGTTTCTTAAGCACTGCGGCCGCCAGACAATAGCCGACGCCGACCCCAAAGCCGAAACCGAATCGCCGATCACTTCATTGCCTCCGTGCACGCCGCATCAACACCGAGATCACCGGCTTCATTCCGCAGTCCGCAGAAGCAGTTCTGCTGCTGGTTTTCGCGGTGCAAACGGGTCGCGCGCACTGCTTTCGGCGAGCTCACGGCCGAGTGTGCCGTCGCCGAGGACCGCGGGCATCTACAGTAGGCACGCGTCGGTGTGAACCGACTCCTTGTACCGGTCTCGGCGACTGCCGACGGAAAGGCGAAGAATCACTGTGGTTTCTCTGATCACCGAAGGCCAGCCGGTCGACGACCGCGGCCGTCCGTTCCGTCGACGCCGCGCACTTCCGATCATCGCCGTGTTCGCAGTACTCGCTCTGCTCGCCGTGGTCGTGTGGGTCAAGGTGTTCACCACCACCGAGACGACATCGGCCACTGCCGAATGCAACACCCCGACCACGACCGCTGCCACCGACGGAACGCAGCCGGTTGCCCTCGGCGAGGAAGTCGACCCGACGACACTTCTCGACGTCGAGCCTGCCGCCCTGTCGGCATCGAAGGTACGAGTGTTCAACGCCAACGGCGAACGCGGCCAAGCTGCACACGTGGCGGCTCAGCTCAGTGACTACGGCTTCGCGAGTGCTCCGGACGTGCAGGTGGGCAACGATCCCGTCTACGTCGACCAGAACATGCAGTGCCAAGGCCAGATCCGATTCGGATCCGCGGGTATCGGTGCCGCGAGCGCGGTATGGCTCCTCGCACCGTGTGCAGAACTCATCGAGGACTCGAGAACCGACGACTCGGTGGATCTGGCACTCGGCACCTACTTCAGCGAGATTCAGCCGAACGACGACGCAGAGGAAGTGCTACGCACGCTGGCGGGCGCAGCCCCCGGTGCCGCGCCGCAGCCCCTCGACCCCGATCTGCTCGCCGCCGCGCGCCAGTCTCGTTGCTGAGTCGATCGCGCTGCTGAGACGGTTGCACTGCTGAGACGGACCAGTCCGTCAGCTCGGAATCGGATCGAGTGCGCCGACGAGTCGTAGGGCGGCAGTCAGGGGTTCGGCGATTCCCGGGGCCATCGCCACGGTGACGACTCCGTCCGCACTCGTCGACGTCGCTGCGGGCACATCGACGAGGGCTCCGGCCTCGGCAGCGATCAGCGACCCCGCCGCCCAGTCCCACGGGCTGAGCCCGTGCTCGAAGTGTGCGTCGACGGCACCGGACGCGACCATGCACAGATCCAGTGCTGCAGAACCGATTCGGCGAATATCTCGCACCTTCGGCAGCAGTTCGGCGATGATCGCGCCCTGCGCCGCGCGGCGTCGTGATCCGTACCCGAATCCGGTGGCCAGCAACGTCATCGACAATTCGGTCACACCCGAACACTGCAGCCGTTCGATACGACCGTCTGTGTACCGAGCCGTCGCCCCATGCCCCTGCGCGGCCGAATAGACCACATCGCGGGCCACGTCGACGACGGCCCCTGCCACGCTCACTCCGTCGATCTGCACCGCAACAGAGACCGCGTACGCAGGAATTCCGTACATGAAGTTGACGGTTCCGTCGATCGGATCCAGCACCCATCGAACTCCGGCGACGGATTCGTCCCCGCCACCTTCCTCCTCGCCGAGGACGGCATCGCCGGGACGCAGCTGCGCCAGCAATTCGCGAAGAACACGTTCGGTTTCGGTGTCCACGACGGTGACCGGATCGGTCGGTGTGCTTTTCGTCTGCACGGCCTCTGCCTCCGCGTCGGCACTGTCACCGAACACCTGCGGACGACGCGTTCGGACGTGCTCGGCTGCCTCCGTGGCAACCCGAACGGCAACCCCGCGCAGTACCTCCGCATCACGTGTCGTCGGTTCGGTATCCGACCGTTCTACGGTTGCCGGCGTCTGCGGCAATTGCTCAGTGGCGGTGTGGGTCTGCGTTCCGTCATGTTTCGGCACGCGTACATCGCAACACACTTCGCCGGCGCGGCACCACCGCGGCACTCGGCGGGCCGTCCGCTACAGCGTCGGCGTCACGCCGACGAACGGACGGCACTATTGTTCCGAAGCGACGGCACACACGAATTCGATCAGGCCAGGAGCGGCATCGACATGACACAGCCAGGTTCGGACAACAGCACCGCGGCGACGGCCGAGCGTCACGGGTTCGGCGTCGACGTCGGTGGCAGCGGCATCAAGGGCGGCATCGTCGACCTGAACACCGGTGAGCTCGTGGGCGATCGCTACAAGATCGAGACGCCTCAGCCTTCGACCCCCGACGCCGTCGCGCGGACCGTGGCCGAGATCGTCTCGCATTTCGAGTGGACCGGGCCGATCGGCGTCACCCTGCCCGCGGTGGTCACCAACGGTGTGGCGCGTTCGGCCGCGAACATCGACAAGAGCTGGATCGACACCGATGCGCGAGCATTGTTCGCGAAGGCCATCGGAAACGAGAACATCACCGTCCTCAACGACGCGGATGCCGCCGGGGTCGCCGAGGACAAGTACGGCGGCGGCAAGGGCAAGGACGGGGTCGTGGTTCTGCTCACGTTCGGCACCGGCATCGGTTCCGCCGTTCTGCACAACGGAGTTCTGCTGCCGAACACCGAGTTCGGACACATGGAGATCGGCGGCAAGGAAGCCGAGCATCGCGCGGCGTCCTCGGTGAAGGAGAACAAGGGGCTGTCCTACAAGGAATGGGCCAAAGAGGTCTCCACCGTGCTCGCGACGTTCGAGGCGCTGCTGTGGCCCGACCTGTTCATTGCCGGTGGCGGAATCAGTCGCAAGAGCGAGAAGTGGATTCCGCACCTGACCAACCGAACTCCGGTGGTCCCCGCGACCCTGCTGAACACGGCGGGGATCGTCGGAGCGGCCCTCGCTGCGGACAGTGCCGTCGCGTCCGCCGAGACCGGTACATCGGCTGGATCACCGCACTGACACGCGGTGTCGCCACCTGCGAAGGACGAGGGTAGGTAACAAACTCCTGAGAGGTCGTTACAATGGTGTGTGCCGGTACGCAGCCGGCCGAATCCGAAGACCTCTCCGCCGGAAACAACTCTGGCGTGACGCCGCACGACTTCGTCACGAAAGGGCGTACGTGGCAGCCACCGATATCCGTCAGACCGTAGATTCCGAACCTGGAACTGCGACACCTGAACCTGCTGTCAAGGCACCCGCCGCGAAGGCACCGGCTAAGAAGGCACCGGCCAAACGCGCCGCCGCCAAGAAGGCACCGGCCAAGAAGGCCGCAGCGAAGAAGACAGCAGCTCCCGCCACCGGCGATGACGTCGACGAGAGCACCCCGGGAATCGAAGACATCGACATCTCCGAAGGTGATCTTGCCGCCGCAGCGAACGACGTCGTCGAGGTCGTCGCCGCAGGCGACGACACCGAAGAAGACGCAACGAGCGAGCCGACCGCCGAGGACAAGGCGTCCGGCGACTTCGTCTGGGACGAAGAGGAATCCGAAGCCCTGCGTCAGGCCCGCAAGGACGCCGAGCTCACCGCATCAGCGGACTCGGTTCGCGCGTACCTCAAGCAGATCGGCAAGGTCGCCCTCCTCAACGCCGAGGAAGAGGTCGAGCTCGCCAAGCGCATCGAGGCAGGACTGTTCGCCGTCGAGAAGATGCGCGAGTCCGCGGAGAAGGGCGAGAAGCTCCCCGTCGCCCAGCGGCGTGACATGACCTGGATCTGCCGTGACGGCAACCGCGCCAAGAACCACCTGCTCGAGGCAAACCTCCGCCTCGTCGTCTCGCTGGCCAAGCGCTACACGGGCCGCGGCATGGCGTTCCTGGATCTCATCCAGGAGGGCAACCTGGGTCTGATCCGCGCGGTCGAGAAGTTCGACTACACCAAGGGCTACAAGTTCTCGACGTACGCCACCTGGTGGATCCGCCAGGCCATCACCCGTGCCATGGCAGACCAGGCCCGGACCATTCGTATCCCGGTGCACATGGTCGAGGTCATCAACAAGCTCGGACGCATCCAGCGTGAGCTCCTGCAGGATCTGGGCCGCGAGCCCACTCCGGAGGAACTCGCCAAGGAGATGGACATCACGCCCGAGAAGGTGCTGGAGATCCAGCAGTACGCTCGCGAGCCGATTTCCCTCGACCAGACCATCGGTGACGAGGGTGACAGCCAGCTCGGGGACTTCATCGAGGACTCCGAGGCTGTCGTCGCGGTCGACGCGGTGTCGTTCACGCTTCTGCAGGATCAGCTGCAGTCGGTGCTCGAGACGCTCTCCGAGCGCGAAGCAGGCGTAGTTCGCCTCCGCTTCGGCCTCACCGATGGACAGCCCCGCACCCTCGACGAGATCGGGCAGGTGTACGGAGTCACCCGCGAGCGAATTCGTCAGATCGAGTCCAAGACGATGTCGAAGCTGCGGCACCCGTCGCGGTCCCAGGTTCTGCGCGACTACCTGGACTGACAATCTTCGAACGACAAGCGACCGTCGATCTTCGGATCGGCGGTCGCTTCTCGTTGCTGGCGACTGCCAGGCTTTCGGTCAGAGCACGGGCGTCCCGAAATCCCCGGCGGGCCCCGGTCGGTACTCGACGGCGGCAGTGACGGCCTCGAGCGGTAGCGGTCCGTACAGGTGCGGAAACAGCATCGACTGCGGGTCGGACGGCACACCCGGCTCCCACTGCACCGGCGCACTCAACCGCGCTGGGTCCAGCGCCAGCAGCACCAGATCGGTGCGTCCTGGGAAGAGCCGGTTCGCGGGCAGATGCACCTGCTCGGGCGTGGAGAGGTGAACGAAACCCAGTTCGGCGAACGACTCCGGCGTGTACTCGGTACCGCCCCGGATTCTCGACCACTCCTCCGTGGTGCACAGATGTACGAGGACGTCGGTTCTCTCGGTCACACCGCCATTGTGCCGGGTTCTCGGGGGCTCGTGTCCCACACCCCGCGCGTCCCCGAGCCGTGTCCTCGAAGTCAGGGCGGGGGCAGCGTGGGTGCCCCACCGCGCGTTCGGCCCGGCAGGCCGCCGAGCACCACTGCGGCGATGACGGCAAGGATTCCCAGGGACTCGAGCAGCGTCGGCACCTGGGTCAGCACCACGGCACCGACGACAGTCGCGGTCGCGGGCAGCAACGCCAACAGCAACGCGAAGCGAGCCCGACCCACTCGGACCAGGACGTACTGGTCGAGAACGTACGGAACGACGCTCGACAGCAATCCGACGCCCAGGCCCAGAACCCAGATGCGCCAGTCGCTCAGAACGTCGGTGTGCGCGAATGCGAACGGTGCGAACAGCGGCACGGCGAGAACCACCGATGCGATTCCGAAACCGGCAGCCATGTCGTCGAGCCCCTGCCCGGCGTCGGCCACGGACTTGCCCAGCACGATGTACGCCGCCCACAGAGCCGCCGAACCGAGCGCGAACGCGATTCCGATCAATCCCACCTCGCCGCCCTCGAACTGAGCCGACGCGATGGCAGCAACGCCGGCGACCACCAGAACGACCGCGAGTGCATCGGTGAGCTTCCGAGATCCTGCTGCGGCGACGACGATCGGGCCCAGAAACTCGATGGCGACCGCCGCACCCAGGGGCAGCCGAGCGATGGCCTCGTAGAACATCACGTTCATGCCGATGGTGGCTGCTCCGAACGCGGCAGCGGTCACCGCGCGTCGTACCGTCCATACGGATCCGGCACCGCCGCGTCGACGCCACGGCCTACGCCAGGTGATCAGGACGACAGCGGCACCGAAGCCCCGCAGCCAGGCCACCGCAGCCGGGTTCACCGTGTCGAACAGGAACACTCCGATGGCCGCACCGACGTACATGCATACGGCACCGATCACGAACAGCGACGGGATACCCAGCCTCGAAGCGCCGGACAGCGAGAGAGAAGTCGAAGCCACACCGGGACCCTACTGCCGCCACCCGTCCGATTCCCTATCAGCTGTCAGCGAACAGGATTCACGACGTTCCTGCTCGTAGGACATGTTTCGTGTTAGTGACAACACAAAGAAACGCGCTCGGGAACAACGCGTGACCGCCATACGTCTGACAGAGTGAACGAACCGCGCCATACCGACGCGGCGGACCGGCCCCAGGCGAACGGGACATACCCGCAAGCCAGTACGGAGGAGTCATGCCCGGAACATTGACCAGCCCACAATTGACAGCAGCGGACCGGTGCGACCGGTGCGGTGCAGGGGCTCGCGCGCGTGTCGTGCTCTCGACCGGTGGAGAGCTTCTCTTCTGCGGTCACCACGCCACCGAGCACGAAGCCCGCTTGCGTGAAGTGAACGCAACGGTGATGACCGAATCGGACTCCACGGTGTAACCCACCGACTCGTCGGGGGACGCCAGTTCGCCACAGCTGTACCGATACAACTGCATCAACGCACGATCACAACGACGGACGGTCTCTGGACCGTCCGTCGTTGTCGTGTCACCGACACAGTCCGCCGGCAGCACTCGTCCGTCGGGTGCTACATCTTGCGCAACTGCGCGATTCGCTCACCCAGCTGCTCAGCCGATGCCATCGCCGTCGGCGGGCCACCGCAGATTCGACGCAGATCGCCGTGAATGACGCCGTGCGGCTTCCCCGTCCGGTGGTGGTACACCGCAACCAAACTGTTCAATTCCCGCCTCAGGCCGGCCAACTGGCCGGCACTGGTGGCCCTGTCGTTGACGACGGCAGGCGCGGGGACCGCCGGGCCCGCAGCGGGTTTGTCGATCTGCTCCTGCTGACGCTGGCGAAGCAGGTCGCGCATCTGCGTCGCGTCGAGCAGGCCGGGGAGCCCGAGATAGTCGGCTTCTTCGTCGCTGCCCGAGAACGTCGCGGTCCCGAACGAGGACCCGTCGTAGATCACCTGATCGAGCTCGGCATCCGCGCCGAGGGAGGTGTACGCCTTCTCTTCCTCGCCCAGCTCGTCCTTCTGCTTGTTGGCGTCGGCCAGCAGCTCGTCGTCGAAGCCGTCCTTCTCGCGGTGGGGCTTGCCGAGAATATGGTCGCGCTGAGCCTCGAGCTGTGAGGCGAGGTCGAGCAGGACCGGTACCGACGGCAGGAAGACGCTCGCCGTCTCGCCCTTGCGGCGTGATCGCACGAAACGGCCGATCGCCTGCGCGAAGTACAGCGGAGTGGATGCACTGGTGGCGTAGACGCCGACGGCGAGACGCGGAACGTCGACACCCTCGGACACCATGCGAACGGCAACCATCCACCGCTGATCACTCTTGCCGAACTCGGCGATACGAGCCGAGGATGTGGGATCGTCGGAGAGGACGAGGGTCGGCGTCTCCCCCGTGATCACCTCGATCAGCTTGGCGTAGGCCCGCGCCACCGTCTGGTCGGTCGCGATCACGAGACCACCTGCGTCGGGCATACCGCCCGACCGCAACTGTGCCAATCGTGTGTTCGCAGCCAACAGCACCGCGGGCATCCAGTCGCCCTGTGGGTCGAGGGCGGTACGCCACGCCCGTGCGGTCTGTTCCGCATTCAGCGGCTCGCCCAACCGAGCGGTGTACTCCTCGCCTGCGCTGTCCCGCCACCGTGCCTCCCCGGAATACGCGAGGAAGACGACCGGGCGAACGACTCCGTCGGCGAGGGCGTCGGAGTAGCCGTACGCGTGATCGGCCTTCGACCGCATCAGGCCGTCCTGATCCGGTTCGTAATTGACGAACGGAATGGGACTGTCGTCGCTGCGGAACGGAGTACCCGTCAACGCAAGGCGTCGGGTGGCGTCGCCGAACGCTTCGCGGATGCCCTCGCCCCAGCTCTTCGCGTCACCACCGTGGTGGATCTCGTCGAGGATCACCAGAGTCTTGCGGGCCTCCGTGCGCACTCGGTGCTTGAACGGATGCGAGGCGATCTGGGCGTAGGTCACCACCACACCGTGGTAGTCACTCGAGGTCTGCCCGGTCGAGTTGGAGAAGCGTGAGTCCAACGCGATGCCCACCCGCGCCGCCGACTCGGCCCACTGATGCTTGAGGTGCTCGGTGGGTGCCACCACCGTCACCTGATCGACGGTGCGGTGCGCGAGCAGTTCGGCGGCGACGCGCAGGGCGAACGTGGTCTTACCTGCACCCGGGGTCGCCACCGCCAGGAAGTCCTTGGGCGAGGCGACGAGATACTTCGTCAGCGCGCGTCGCTGCCAGGCACGTAGCGGTGCCCCGCCGGCGACGGGCGCAGCCGTCTGATCGGTGGATGGTGGTGTGGGATCGAACATGTCAGCGCTCACTGGCCGCCGGTTCCTGGCATCGATGTAAATTCCTCGCGCTCTCGGTAGCCCTGCAGTGTCCGCCGAGGAGCCTATCGCTCCGTACCGACGGACCCCGCATCGCTGGGGTGATGTCGGACGCGACACGGCGCGTCGGTCGTTAGGCGAAGTCGGCATCGGTCAGGAATGCTGGAGGCACCATGAGCGAGTCTGCAGGCCCAACTCCCACGCCGCCGCGATTGTCGGCGAGAAACCCGCTACGTGCGGTGTGGAAAGTGACTCTGCGCACGCTCGGCAAGGCCTGGGACGATTCGATCTTCAGCAAGGCCGCGACCGCCGCCTTCTGGCAGACGCTGTCGCTACCGCCCCTTCTGCTCGGGGTGCTGGGCAGTCTCGGTTTCGTCGGAGGATGGTTCGGCCCCAACACCGTCGACATCATCGAGTCGAAGATCATCACCTTCAGCAACACGCTCTTCAGCAGCAGTGTCGTCGATCAGATCATCGCGCCGACCGTCCGAGACGTACTCGCACAGGGCAGTGGCGAAATCGTCTCGGTCGGCTTTCTGCTCTCGCTGTGGGCGGGCTCGTCGGCGATCTCGACGTTCGTGGACTCCATCGTCGAAGCACACGGACAGGCCGACGCTCGAAATCCCGTCTGGCAGCGGTTCTTCGCGCTGCTCCTGTACGTCGGCTTCCTGATCATCGCGGTGTTCGTGCTTCCGCTCGTCGCACTCGGACCGGTGTACGTCCAGCAGATACTGCCCGATTCGTGGCTGACCGTCGGCAGCGAACTCGTCGACTTCCTGTACTACCCGGCCGTCGGCTTGCTGCTGATCATCGGCCTGACCACGTTGTACAAGCTGGCGTTGCACACGTCACTGCCCTGGCATCGTCTGCTCGGCGGAGCACTGCTGGCCGGGGTGTTCTTCATGATTGCCAGCGCCGTACTCCGCCGGTACCTGACCTGGGTCACCAGCACCGGCTACACCTACGGTGCGCTGGCAACTCCGATCGCGTTCCTGCTCTTCACGTTCTTTCTCGGCTTCGCCGTGGTCCTCGGAGCCGAGTTCAACGCGACGATCCAGGAGTTCTGGCCGGCCAGAGCAACCCGAATGGATCAAATGCGTGAGTGGCTCGCAGCGCAGGCAGCGGCGGACGACAAGCCGTCGGGACCGGTGACCGCGGTAGCGCGGCGTCTGGCCACAGGCCCGATCAAAGTGGTCGGCGATCGGCAGCGATCCGACCGGCCCGAACCGTCTCAGTGACGGTCGGGCCCAGCGGAGTCACCGTCGAACGTGAGCCGTCACTCGCCCTTCTTGAGGCCCTCGTAGACCTTCTTGCAGTCCGGGCACACCGGTGAGCCCGGTTTTGCAGACTTGGTGACCGGAAACACCTCGCCGCACAGCGCTACCACATGGGTACCCATGACGGCGCTTTCGGCGATCTTGTTCTTCTTGACGTAATGGAAGAATTTCGGCCGGTCATCATCGGTGGTTTCGTCCGGAGCGATGTCGGGACGGTCCTTCGTCTGAGTGCTCATGAACACAGATTAATCCGTCGCCACACTGTGTTCGAACCGGTCGCACAGCTCGTCGTATGCAATCTGTGAGCGGTAGTGCCACAGTGGAGGTATGACGAGAACCCCAGGGTTCGACGGAAGCGCGTACAGCGACTCGCCGGATGGGCCCGTCCTGATCACCGAGGCGCAACAGTCGGTGGAAGAGCAGCACAAAGCGCGTGTCCGCAAGTACATGTTCATCATGTCCTTCCGCATACCGGCCTTGGTGCTCGCTGCACTGGCATACGGAATGTGGATGAACCCATGGATATCCATGGCGATCGTCGGTCTGTCCATTCCGCTCCCATGGATGGCGGTGTTGATCGCGAACGATCGGCCGCCGCGTACCAAGGACGAAATGAGCCGGTACGACTACCGGACCATCGACAGTCCGGCCATCGAATCGAGCAATCACCGCGTGATCGAAGCCGGCGAGGACTGACAGGAAGCCGACAGGCGGTGCGACACTTGCTCGGTGAACGCACAGATTTCTCCGTCCCCACTGGTCGCTGCCGCCGCTGCCCTCCGTGAAGCCTTCGATCGCGCGGGTTACGACGCCGACGGCGTCCTGAGGTTGCTGGGCTCCGACGTCCACGCCGCACTGGGACGCAGCGAACCGGTACCGGTCCGCAATGCGAGCCTCGGCGGCGGAGATCTGGGTGTCTTGGTGCGATTGTTCCTGCTGGTCGACGACTGCCCCGAGGACGAGGTCGCGGCCGCTCTCGCACCGCTGACCGTCTCCGAAGCCATCTCGGCCGGCATTCTCACTCGTACCGGATCCACGGTGCGCACCCTGCTCGACATCCGGCCCCTCGACGCCGGGCACGGAACCCGGTGGATCGTCTCCGATCCCGACGGCAGCATGCGCGTCGCCGACACGGCCACCGATCATGTGCTCGGCGTCGGCCAGGCGTCGCTGTCGTTGTTGCGCGGTACACCGACCTCGCCAGTGGACACCGTCCTCGACGTCGGAACCGGATGCGGCGTCCAAGCCGTCCACGCGTGCGACTACGCAACGACAGTCACCGCGACCGACATCAGCCCGCGTTCGATGGATCTGGCGGCAGCGACGACGGCCCTCAACGGTCTCGACGTCGAATTGCTGCACGGTTCGTGGTTCGAGCCGGTGGCCGGACGTACGTTCGATCGGATCGTCGCCAATCCCCCGTTCGTCGTGGGACGCGCCGAGGTACTGCACTCGTACCGAGATTCCGGCCTCGACCTCGACGGCGCGAGCGCGTTGATGATCGCCCAGGCACCCGAGCACCTCACCCTCGGTGGGACTGCTGCCATCCTCGCGTCGTGGGTGCACATCGAGGGCGAGGACTGGCGTACGAGAGTGGCGTCCTGGCTTCCCGCCCACGGCGTCGACGCCTGGGTGGTCGAGCGTGACGTGGCAGACCCCGCTCTGTATGTGGGCACCTGGATGCGCGACGGCGGTTTGGACCCGCGCGACTTCGATTCGGCCGCGGTGGCCCAGTCCTGGCTCGATCATTTCGCCGCCGCGGGTGTCGAGGGCGTCGGTTTCGGGTTCGTCTATCTACGCAAGACGGACTCTCCGACGGACCTGCTCGCCGAGGAGTTGACGCACGGGTTCTCCGACCCGCTCGGGAACGAGTCGCTCGAGTATTTCTCTCGGCTCGAGTGGCTCCGTGACAACGACATTCTCGACTCGGTACTGACTCTCGACCCCAACACCGCGCTCGAACGAGTGTTTCTTCCCGGCGACGAGGGCTGGGCTCCAGTGGCGATCCGTGTCCACCGGGGAAACGGACCACAGTGGCAGCACGACGTCGACGAGCTCGGTGCCGCGCTTCTGGCGGGCCTGCGTCCGGATGGGCTCGCGGTGGGCGAACTGGTCGAGCTGCTCGCCGCCGCGCACGGTGAGGATGCCGACGAACTGGCGGGGCATGCGGTGACGCTGATGCAGGGTCTGGTGCGGCACGGACTCGTGTTGCCGGCGCGCTGAACGGACCTGGGGCTGCGCTGCCGTTCCCGCTGCGAACGTTCTCAGCAACTTCTCAGGACGGACCCGCCGTATTCCCTGGTCAGGCGGGTATCACAAGGATCGGCGTGGGAACTTATCGGAGCGTCCCGAGCGTTGAACCTGTGAGACACCACCGACCAGGAGGCAAGTCATGACCAGCCCCAGCACCACGATTCGTCCGCGGCCCACCGATGCCGATCTGGACGCCCAGAGCCCAGCAGCCGATCTCGTTCGCGTGTACCTCAACGGCATCGGCCGCACCGCGTTGCTGACGGCTGAAGAAGAGGTCGACCTGGCCAAGAGGATCGAGGCAGGTCTGTACGCCAAGCAGGTTCTCGAGAACACGAAGCGGTTGAGCGCAGTCAAGAAGCGCAACTTGGCCATCATCGTGCGGGACGGAAGCGCGGCGCGCAGCCATCTGCTCGAAGCAAACCTCCGGTTGGTCGTCTCGCTCGCCAAGCGCTACACCGGTCGCGGAATGCCGTTGCTCGACCTGATCCAGGAGGGCAACCTGGGCCTGATTCGCGCCATGGAAAAGTTCGACTACGCGAAAGGCTTCAAGTTCTCGACCTACGCAACGTGGTGGATCCGTCAGGCCATCACTCGCGGCATGGCAGATCAGAGCCGAACGATTCGGCTCCCTGTCCACCTCGTCGAGCAGGTCAACAAACTCGCCCGGATCAAGCGGGAGCTGCATCAGCAGCTCGGACGCGAGGCAACCGACGAAGAGCTGTCGAGTGAATCGGGCATCGCAGTCGAGAAGATTGCGGATCTGCTCGACCACAGCCGGGATCCAGTCAGCCTCGACATGCCGGTGGGTAGCGACGAGGAAGCGCCGCTGGGTGACTTCATCGAGGACTCGGAAGCCACGTCCGCCGAGAACGCCGTCATCGCCGGGCTGCTGCACAGCGACGTTCGCGTCGTGCTCGGCACCCTCGACGAACGTGAGCAGCAGGTCATTCGTCTGCGCTACGGCTTGGACGACGGCCAGCCGCGCACCCTCGATCAGATCGGCAAGCTCTTCGGACTGTCTCGCGAGCGCGTGCGTCAGATCGAGCGCGAGGTGATGGTCAAGCTTCGCCAAGGTGACCGCGCCGAGAAGTTGCGTTCGTACGCCAGCTGATTCCGGTTCTTCGACCGGTGGAGCGACGGTGACCACTCCCGTTCGCGCCATCCCACGCGGTGGCCGAACCGACGTCCTTTCCCCTCGGGACGTCGGCTCGGTCGCCGCTTGTCTCGTTTTCGGCGACACAGTCCTCGTCAACGCAATCGTCGGGGACCCAGGTCTGCCTTCGTCGGTTCGGGCCCGATTCGTACTCGCGCATCGGTGATGTATGCGCCGTCGGCGGATGCCAGCACCGGTTCGCAAGAAATCTCCCGGATGTCGGGAATGTCCTCGGCCAGCGCAGATATGCGCTGGACGAGGTCGATCAACGCACTCTTGTTGACCGGCACGGCGTTTCGGTAGCCCGACAGCAGCGGAGCAGCCTTCGGCGCGTCGATCAACTGTGCCGCTTCGTCCTCGGTCAACGGCAGCACCCGGTAGGCACGGTCGCCCAACAGATCCGAGATCACTCCGGCCAGACCGAACGAGATGAGCGATCCGAACGACGGGTCGTCCTGAACCCGCACCACGCAGCCGATTCCCTTGACTGCCATGCGCTGGACGTGCAGTAGCGGCTCTCCGGATTCGGCCGCCAGGTTGCGGTATGCCACACGGACTGCCGAGGCGTCGGCGACGTCCAAGCGAACACCGCCCAGATCGGGCCGGTGCCGCCACCGCTTCCCTGTCGCCTTCACGGCAACCGGGTACCCCAGTTCGTCGGCCGCCGCGACGGCCTCGTTCTCGTCGGTGACGGCGCGGAACGCCACGACGTCGAGGCCGTAACAGGCCAACAGCTCGGCAGTCTCGAAATCCGACAGCCAGCGCCCTTGGCCACCTGCCGAACGCCAATCCCGGACCAGCTGCTTGGCGCGATCGCCGTCGATGCTCTTGGGCCGAACCAGATTCGACACCGGCCGCGAGCGCCACGACGAATACCGCCACGCGGCGGCGAGCGCCGCCACGGCTCGTTCAGGGCTCGAGTACGACGGAACCGAGCCGCGAACCGGGTGCCCACCGGGCCCGCGTACGGCCAGCACATCCGGAATACCCTCGGTGGCAAGGAATGTCGACAGCACCGGCTTGTCGGACCCACGGACCGCATCGCCCAGCGCAGTCGCGAACGGCTCGACCTCGACCGCAACCGGGGGCACGAACACGACGATCACTGCATCGATGTCGGAGGCTGCCAGTGCCGACGAGACGGCTGCGGCAAAATCCTCCGGACCGGCCTGCGGTCCGACGTCGGTCGGGATATCGGCATGCAAGCCTTTGGCGCGAGCGGCGTCGACGGCCAGGACTCCCAGGGCCGTGGAGTTGCCCACGACGGCCACGCGTGGGCCGGCCGGCAAGGGTTGGTTGCCGAACAGTACTGCACAGTCGAACAGTTCGGAGATGGTGTCGACCTGGATCACTCCGGCTTGGGCGAACAACGCTCGGACGATGGAATCGTCGATGTCGGCACCGATGGCGTGTGCGGGTGGTACGGCTCCGCGGCCGCTCTTGACCGCGATGATCGGCTTGCTGCGCGCGACCCGTCGAGCGATTCGGGTGAATTTGCGGGGATTTCCGAAGCTCTCCAGGTACAGCAGGATCACCTCGGTCGCCGGGTCGGAGTCCCAGTACTGCAACAGGTCGTTGCCCGAGACGTCCGCTCGGTTGCCGGCAGAGACGAACGTCGACAGACCCAGTCGGCGATTGGCTGCCTCGTCGAGAATTGCGATGCCGAGTGCGCCGGACTGGCAGAAGAAGCCGACGTTGCCCGGGGTCGGCAGATGCGGTGCCAATGTGGCGTTCAACCCGAACTCAGGGTCGGTGTTCGCGACGCCGAGCGCGTTGGGCCCGATCAATCGCATCCCGTGGGCACGGGCGGCGAGCACCAGCCTGCGTTCGCTCTCCTGCCCCGCTGGCCCGGTCTCGCCGAATCCACCCGACACCACGAGCAGTGCTTTGACACCTTTGTCCAGGCAGTCGTCGAGCACTGCGTCGATGGCATCGGCCGGAACTGCAGCGATAGCAAGGTCGACCGGGTCCGGGATGTCGTGCACGGTGGCGTACGCGCGGACACCGCGCACCGAGCGGTGGTCGGCGTTGACGGGGTACACCGGGCCCGTGAAGTTACCGGCGAGCAGGTTCGCCAGCACCGCGTTGCCCACCTTGGAGCTGTCGGTCGATGCGCCGATGACGGCGACCGATCGAGGGCTGAGTACGTTGCGAACGCTACGGGCCTCGGCCGCGCGCTCGCGAGAGTTCCGCACCGACAGCAACGCCTCGCTCGGATCGATGGCGAATTCCAGCCGTAGAACACCGCCCTCGAAGGAACGGCTCACCTGATATCCGGCCTCCCGGAACACGGTGACCATGTTGCGGTTTTCGGCCAACACCTCGGCGACGAACATGTTGACGCCGTTCTCGGCGGCCGCACCCGCGAGGTGCTCGAGCAGAATGGGTCCGAGTCCGCGGCCCTGGTGGGCGTCGGCGACGACGAATGCAACCTCGGCCGAGTTGCCGTCGCCCTCGGGTAGCCGCTCGTACCGGCCGACCGCGATGATGTCGTCGCCCAGTACTGCAACGAAGGCCACACGGTCGTGATGGTCGACAGTGGTGAAGTTCAGAACGTCCCGCTGCGGCATCGTCGGATAGGGGCCGAAGTACCGAAGGTATCTGGTGCGCTCCGACAGTCGTCCGTGAAAAGCCACGATGGCCTCGGAGTCCGAGGGCACGATGGGCCGCAGGTGCACGACGCCGCCGTCCGACGTCAGAACGTCGGCGACCCAGTGCCGCGGAAATTCTGTTTCCGCGCGCTCTCGTGCCAGTTCCTTGCTGCTCTTCTCGTCTGTCGCGGCGGCCTGTTCGGCGGCCGGATCGGTACCGGTGGAATCAGTCACGCGGGTCCTCCGGATCGAGTCCGAGCAGCGGAAACACTGCTCGACGAGTGGCGATGATGGCCGAGTCGACGCGTTCGAGTGCCCGGTCGGTGCCGTCCGTTCCGGCCAACGATCCGCCGGGACCGTCCCAGGCGGGATAGTCGACATCCCCACCGTCGCCCATGGTCTGGGGCAGATCCACGCTCGGTGCCATGGTTCTCACTCGCTCGCGCCAGGTGTCGGGTAGGGGTGCCATCGGATCGATGTCGCGGCCGAGGGCAGCGGCGATCAGATAAGTCCAGGCCCGTGGAACCACCCGAACGAGGCCGTACCCGCCTCCCCCGACGGCCAACCACCGTCCCTCCGAGTAACGGTCCGCAAGGTCGCGCATCGCCAGGAAGGCCGCGTTCTGCCCGTCGACGGTGAGCGCGAGATCTGCAAGCGGATCCTCGCGGTGACTGTCGACGCCGCATTGACTGACGATGATCTGCGGCCGGAACGCTCCGATCGCGCCCGGAACGATCGCATGAAATGCACGGAGCCAGAGCCGATCCGCGGTACCGGGCAGCAGCGGGACGTTGATCGAGGAACCCTCGCCGCGTTCGGTTCCTACCTCCGTCGACCATCCGGTGTTCGGCCACAGTGTTGCCGGGTGCTGATGCAACGAGACCGTCAGAACCCGAGGATCACCGAGAAACGCTGCTTGGACGCCATCGCCGTGGTGTGCGTCGACGTCGATGTAGGCGATGCGATCGAACCCGTTGTCCAGCAACCACGAGATCGCGATGGCGGCGTCGTTGTAGACGCAGAAGCCCGAGGCCCAATCGGCCATCGCGTGGTGCATTCCACCGCCGATACTCACTGCTCTCCTGGCCCGCCCCGACGCGATCTCCCGCGCGGCCGCCAAGGAGCCGCCGGTCAGCATCGCGCTGGCTTCGTGCATGTGCTCGAACACCGGGTTGTCGTCGGAACCGAGACCGTGGACGACGTCGTCGGGGTCTCGGAGGGCCGGACCCTGCGACGGCGCGCGCTTGACGGCCTCGATGTACGCGCTGGTATGAAACCGCAGCAGCTCCGAGTCCGGTGCCGCCGACGGTTCGACGAGCTCTACGCCCGCCAACACACCGAGATCGGTGGCGAGGGCCATCGTCAGATCGAGCCGCGTCGGGTTCATCGGATGGTCGTCGCTCCACCGGTAACCGAGATAGTCCGCGCTCCACACGACGATGTCCTCGGGACGGTTCGGAATGGATACGGCGGCGCGTGTCGCCTGATCAGACATACGGACAAAACTACGTTGCCGCGCGGGATGGTGTTGCCCGGTTCCGGTGTTGTCTTCGGTACCCGGTTGTGACGCGCCACGGCGAGCGGCTTCCGGGGTTGTGATGCGCCGCGCCCGCCGCCATCGGGTGCAGCGCCGATTCAGAGCCGCTGACGGTAGGATCGAACCCGACGAAGGGGTTGAGTGTGAAGGATCTGGTCGACACCACGGAGATGTACCTCCGGACGATCTACGATTTGGAAGAAGAAGGCGTCATCCCGCTCCGCGCGCGGATCGCCGAGCGGCTGGAGCAGAGTGGTCCCACCGTCAGTCAGACCGTCGCCCGAATGGAGCGCGACGGTCTTCTGTCCGTCGCCGGCGACCGGCATCTGGAGCTGACCGAGAAGGGCCGCAGCCTGGCCGTCGCGGTCATGCGCAAGCACCGTCTCGCGGAGCGTCTGCTCGTCGACATCATCGGACTGCGCTGGGAAGATGTGCACGCCGAGGCGTGCCGTTGGGAACACGTGATGAGCGAGGAGGTCGAGCGCCGGTTGGTCACCGTGCTGAACAACCCGACGACCTCGCCCTACGGTAATCCGATCCCTGGTCTGGCGGAGCTGGGTCTGGGTCAGACGACACTGGCACCGGAGGCTCTCATTCGTCTCACCGACGTCCCGCTCGGCGAGCCTACGGCGGTCGTCGTTCGCCGCTTGGCCGAGCACGTTCAGTCCGACCCCGAGGTCATCGCTCAGCTACGCGAGGCGGGCGTGGTCCCCGATGCCCGGGTTACAGTCGAAGCCAAGCCCGGGTCGGTGACGATCACGGTGCCAGGACACAGTGGTGTCGACATATCCGACGAAATGGCGCATGCCGTTCAGGTGAAGAAGGTCTGATCTCTTCCCACGGACGGCCTCTGCCGCGTGTGAGGGAGATCGAACAGTGAAGCTTCTCGTTACCGGTGGTGCAGGGTACGTCGGCAGTGTGTGCGCGGCGGTACTCGACGAACGCGGCCATGAGGTCGTCGTCGTGGACAACCTGTCCACCGGTAATCGGGATGCCGTTCCCGCCGGGGTCACTTTCGTCGAGGGTGACATCAAAGACGTCGCGGCGGAAGTATTGACGGGCGGCGACTTCGATGCAGTTCTGCACTTCGCAGCGCAGTCGTTGGTGGGCGAGTCGGTTGTGTCGCCGGACAAGTACTGGAGTGGGAACGTAGTGACGTCCCTGGCTCTTCTGGACGCGATCCGGTCCTCCGGCACCCCCAAGTTGGTGTTCTCCTCCACCGCGGCCACCTACGGCGAGCCCGAGAAGACTCCCATCACCGAGGACGACCCCACACGTCCCACCAACCCGTACGGTGCGACGAAACTCGCGATCGACCACGCCATCACCTCGTACGCAGCGGCCTACGGTCTCGCCGCTACCAGTCTGAGGTACTTCAACGTGGCCGGCGCGTACAAGGGTTTCGGTGAGAACCGCGTCGTCGAGACCCATCTCATCCCCCTCGTATTACAGGTCGCCCTCGGTCAGCGAGAGAAGATCTCGGTGTTCGGCACGGACTGGCCCACTCCCGACGGCACAGCCGTCCGCGATTACATCCACGTCGCCGATCTCGCCGAAGCGCACATCCTCGCCGTCGATGCCGCCCAACCCGGTCGGCACTCCATCTACAACCTCGGCAGCGGAACGGGATTCTCCGTCGACGAGGTCATCTCGTCGTGCAAGCGCGTCACCGGACTGCCCATTGCCGTCGAACATGCGCCTCGCAGGCTCGGTGATCCGGCCGTACTGATTGCATCGAGCGCCCGTGCCGTCGAGGAACTGCACTGGACGCCGGAGTTGACCGATCTCGATCGCATCGTGTCCGATGCGTGGGACTTTCTGCAGCAGCTCGGCGACCGTTCTCACGCGGCTCGCTGAGCAGACTCCAGATCAGCGCCGACCGAACGGGTCGCCCGGTAGCCGAATGCCACAGGCTCGCGCACAGGCGAACCCACTCTCGGCGACTTCGCGAACCAGGGCAGGACTGGCACCGACACCGAGCGACCGGTCCAACAGCGACGCCAAACTGTGGGAGCTGTCTGCCTTCAGGGCCGCATCGATCGCGATTCGGGCCATCGGCCCGTCTCCTCGCACGTAGGCGCTGAACGCGAGAAGTGTTGCTGCTATTGCTCTTTCGCGGTTCGGAACCACACGGACGAGGTGCGCCCAGAATTCCTCGACGATATCTGCATCCTCACCGAGAGTCAGTGCCAGCACCGCGTCCCGGACCTGCACATGCCCGATCGCGACGGCGACCCGCGCGAAGTCGGTGGTCTCGAGCTCGGAGTCGTATGGAGACCGCGCGAGGTAGGACAACACCGCTGTCAGGTGGTCGGTCAGCGACAGTGCACCGCTGCGCCGAAACTTTGCCATCTCGGCGGCGACTGCCTGCACCGTCTCGACCGGGCCGGGTGCGATGAATTCGGCGAGCTCGTCTCTCGAGCGTCGCACCGGATAGCCGTCCAGCACTCTGGCCACCGTCATCGGCGATGCCGTCGGATCGGCTATACGACCGTGCTGCCGTGGTCCCTGTAGCGACCACCAGTGCGCGGCATCGGCAATGGCCGAGGTTGCGAAGGCGGCTTCGAGCCGCACACCGAACGTCGGGAGGGTGACCTCGAGCTCGTTCACCAGATCCTGAACGTCGAGTGTGTAGTGCGTTCGCTCGTTGCGGCCGAGTCTGTCGTCGACGAACACAGCGATCACCGAGACGATGTTCTCGAATGCGCAGTAGCCCGCCAGGTAGTCGATGACGTCGAGCATGTCCGGCGTGGCGCGAGTGTCGCTACCCGCACGTCGATCGGTGTGTTCGCCGGCCAGCACGAGGTCGTGCCGCATCGTCGGGCCGATGCTGGTGCCGCCGTCCTCGAGCGCGATCAGCACCATCGATCGATGGGGATCGAAGCCGAGCATCGCCGGGATCGCGGCCAACAGTTCGCTCGCGTCACCGATCCGTACGCGGTGTCGACCGGAGAAGGGGTCGTGGGAGTTCGTCGGTGTGTACATGCCTCGAAGTCTTACGAGGCTCCGTGGTGCCTTCCCGGCTCGACCAGGGGCCGAGCAGCACCCTGTGCATGCCGGACTAACTGTGGATGAAACGGCGTCCACCCGCCACCGCCGAGCGGATCGTGTCGGTCCGCTCTGCTAGAGAGGCCGCCACTCCGGCGGGAGAACGTCAGCTCTGGTTCACCTTCTGCACCGCGGCCGTGAACAGCTCGTCCAGCGTCATCGCATCGGGTGTGGCGGACCCGAAGGACATGAATGTCGCCGAGATCCGCACGCCGTCGACCTGCGCCATCAGGGTCAACATCGACTGGGTGACGGCATCCCCGCCGGTGCCCGACGAGACGGTCTGTCGCACGGCGAGTGTGTCGTCAGCGTCTATCGGCGGTGCGGGTGTCAGCGTGGACGTGACCGTGGAGGTGGCACCGGACTTGGTTGCGGTCACTTCGCCGCACTGTTCGAGCTGCTCTTTGCGCGCCGAGAGCGGCTGGTCGACAGCGGTCAGTTCGATGGAGATCGTGGATCGACTGTCGTTGTCGGTGCCGACGATCATCGCCGTACCGGTCGGGCCGAAGTCCTGGTCCGCTGGTTTGCACCCTGCCGGGCTGACCTCGGCGCCGGCCGGTATTCCGCTGAGATCGGGAGCGGCCTGCGAGATGGCCTGCTGGGGCAGAACCAACGCGTCGTACGGGGCCGGGAAGCTTGCCGGGTCGATGAGCAGTGTGTTCAGGTCCGTGCCGGGCTGCGATGCGGTGGTGCCACCGGCAGTGGGCTCGGCTGTTCCGGTGACGGTGGAGCTGCACCCCACCAGCACGAATGCTCCGATCGCCGCCGACGTGGCAGCGATGGTCAGGCGGGTCTGTGCGGCGCGGCTCACGTGAAGTCCTCTTCGAGTTCGTGGGGACGCCGCAGCGAGCGCTTCGGCGTCCCCACCACTGTCTCATTCCACCTACCTCGAACGCGGCAGGCGAGCTACGGCAGTGTCGTCGGTGTCAGTTCCCGCGGGCTATCCATTCTTCGAGGTGCGGGGACTCGTCCCCGATACTCGTTCCGTCTCCGTGCCCGGTGTTGACTCGGGTCTCGGCGGGCAACGCGAACAATCGATCC